>JAISCU010000034.1 GCA_031265345.1 Bifidobacteriaceae bacterium | reverse complement strand
TGATGCAGTGGCGATCCTTGACGATCCGGCGGGGACGGAACTGTCGATCGAAGGGGATCTGGACATAGTTGACCCTGACTGGGGCTGGTCTGAGGCGTTGATGCTGTTAGCCGTCTCCTAATTTGACGATCTTGGCGTCGCCGGGGATGCCGACGCGGGCATGAAGATGGGGCCCCCCGCAGGGGGCCCCATGGTCGCGGCGCCGGGCCGGCCGCCACGGTGACGGCCGGCCGCCGCGGCTATTCGCCGTCCTCCACGACCGCCGCGACCGCGCACTCCTTGTCGACGATCGCCTTCCCCGCCGCGTAGGCGGCGACCATCGACGACACGGCGAGGTTGTTCACAGCCCTCGGGCGCCCGCGGGACGCCTGCCAGATCTCCGCCAGGGCGTCGTCCGCGAACAGCAACTCCTTCCGGCCCGCCCACGCCAGGTGCGCCTTCACGTAGTCGGCGGTCTCGGCCGGGTCCATCCCCGCCATCTGGCACCGGACCCCGACCCTCTGGTCCAACGCGGCGAGCACCGCGAGCTTCAGACGGCGCCGCAGGGTCGGCTGCCCGACCAGCACCAACGCGAACACCGACTCCGAGTCCATGCCGCAGTTCGTGAGCATCCGCAACGACTCCAACTCTGTGTTCGACAATAAGTGGGCCTCGTCTATCACCACGACCGGGAGGCGGCCCCGCTCGTCGAGCTCCCCCGCCAACAGCCGCGCGGTCTGGGTCGCGAGCATCCCCGTGTAGAACTGCGGCAGGCCGCCGAGGGCCGCGGTGATCTGGGAGTGGACGCCGCGGAGCGTGATCGTAGGGTCCGGGACGTAGACCGGCAGGTGCCGGGCCGGCTCCAACCCCGCCAACGCGGCCCTCACTGCGACGGTCTTCCCGGACCCGACCTCGCCGGTGACGACCGCGACCTGCCGTTGCGCGACCGCCCACGACACGCGCGCGACCGCCTCCTGGAACGACCGGTGCCGGGACAGCGACCCGACGGGCACGTCCTTCCCGAACGGCATCCGGGACAGGCCCCAATGGGCTTGCAGCCTGTCGACGCTCACAGCAGCGCCCCCTGGGTCCACGGCTCGTCCCCGTCGTCCGGGCCGCCGAGGACCTCGGCGGAGTCGGCGGCGGCGTCGTCGTCGGACAGCGCCCGCCAAGCGATCCCCGAACGGGCGATCTCGCCGCGCCGGTCCTCCTCCAGCAGCCTCAGATAGTCGACCCCGGTCGCGGCCCCGCCCGCCGGGCCCCCGCGCTCGTCGCGGGCCGCCGCGGCGGCCTTCCTATGCACGTGCCGGCCGATCGCCGCGGGCGTCCCCGTCCCGGCCGGCTCCCCGTCCGACAACACCTCGACGGGGCCGCCCATCTCGTACGGGTCGTACACGACCTCGACCTTCCGGCCGACGAGGGACGCGTCCACCTCGTAGGAGTTCCCGAACAACACGACCGTCGCGTCGGTGCGGACCTTCCTCGTCTCGGACCATTTGAACGCCTCCGCGATCTGCTCCAACGTGGCGTGGCGCGGCTCGGCGCGCGCCCACCCGGCCTTCCACCGGTCGGCGGGGGCCTGCCCGGTCGTGTCGTTCGGGGTCTTGTGGTACACCTGGGCCACCCACGCGTCGAACAACGTGTTCAACTCCTCCAACGAGCCGATCCGGGAGCCGCCCGCCGGGCCGTCGCCGCCGGCGGGCGCGACCTCGACGAGGAACTGGCTCGTCACCGTGTTGAAATAGCGCTCGATCTTGCCCCTCCCCTGGGGGCGGGCCGGCGCCGAATGGGTGAGCCGGATACCGAGCCGCGCGCACGCCCTCGCCAACGCCTGGTCCTGGAAACAGGCGCCGTTGTCGACGTAGACCTGTTTCGGCAGGCCGTGGGCGGCCAACGCGGGCCTGAGCGCGATCGCCAACCTGGCGTGGTCCTCCGAATGCGCCCACCTCGCGGCCACCACGTACCTGGAATGGTCGTCTATGAACGCGAACAGGTACGTCTTCCGGCCCTGGATCTTCGGGCCGTGCAGGGCGTCCCCGGTCCAGCGGTCGTTCGGGAAGTCCGCCTCGAACCGGCCGTGCGCCTCCGGCGTCGGAGCCGTGCCCAGCCCGAGGCGCCGGAAATGCCGCAGCAGGGTCGACTCGCTGGGCGCGTCCCCGCAGGCCCTCACCATCACGCGGCGGACCTGCGCGGCGGTCCGGTCCGGCCGCTCCCGCTTCAACGCGGCCGCGGTGTCCAGCACCTCCGCGGGCGTGCGGGGCGCCGACTGGCGCCCCGACGGACGCAACGCCATCAGACCGCCGGCCCGCCACGCCCGCACCCACCTGTCGACCGTCTCCCTCGACACGGTCCTCACGCCGCCGCCGGGCGCGGGGTGCGCCTGGGCGGCGATCCGCCGCACCGCCAGGCCCCGCTGCTTCGCCGTGAGGTCCGGGTCTATCGCGTCGCGGATCACCCCCCACCGCCACATCGCCGTCCGGTCCGCCCTGGCAGACCTCGAAACCTGCTCCGTCATGCCTTCATCCCCTCCCCGGGGCCGTAGGAGGCGCCCCGGGACGGCCCTGAGGGCCCCGTCGGGGCGCCGGGCCCTGGTCACGGGCCCGCAGCCGAGCCTGCCTGGGCGAACCACGCCGGCGTAAGGGCCAGTTCGTGTTGAGCTTCACGGGCCCACCACGAGGCTTGCAGCAGCCTGCACCGGCACGCCGCCGCGCCCGCCGCATGCCAAGGCGGCGGCTCCCGCCGCCAACGCGCCCCGACCGCCGCGGCCAACGCCGACAGGGCCGCGACCAGGTCCCCGAGCGGCGTGCCCGCGGGCCTCGGCCGCACGGCCGCCGGGTCCGGGGCGGCCTCGGCGGCGACGGCCCGCAACGCGCCCGCGTCGGCGGCGGCCGCGGACCGCAGCCAGCCGCAGACCGTCGACTCCGGCCTGCCCGACATGCGGGCTATCGGCCGGCGCCCGTGCCCGGCCGCCTTCAACTCGACGGCCCGCCCGATCACGGCCGCCCCGTCCGCGCGGCGGGAGAGGAACCCCTCGGGGAGCAGCACGTGCGTCCTGCCGCACACGTCGCACCGGGCGCGGCGGGGCGTGAACCGCTCCCGCGCCTGGCCGCGCCGCTCGGGGCCGGTCTCGACGACGCGTTCCCGGGCGTGCCCGTGTCCCCGCAGCACTCCGGCGCAGCACGGGTCGGGGCATCTGAGACGGCCCCCCGCGAGCTGCCGTTCGACAAGGGCCCGGTCGCGGGATACGGTCGTCAACGGCGCGTCTCCTAACGCGCAAGGACCCGTCGGCGGCTGTGCTCAACAATCCGCCGGCGGGTCCGTCTGGCTTCAGCTGGTCGTCACAATCCTGACGGACGCCATGCCCCCGGCGCCACCCCCCGCGTCGTCAAGACCAGAGCCGCAGACCTCCCCAAACCACGCGACGCTCAACAGACAGCTTTCCCACTTCGACCACTGGTATCCCCAGGTCGCGGGCGTCGCGA
>JAISCU010000417.1 GCA_031265345.1 Bifidobacteriaceae bacterium | reverse complement strand
TGGTCACACTCCACTAGTCAAAGCTTCTGGGTACGCGTTCCCTGGCAACATGGGAGGAGTCTGCGGCGCGTTCCCGCTGGCAGGAGAGCGAATCGGGCACCAAGAGGACGTAACCTCAGACAGGCCAGCTCTCGGACGGCACAAAGGCACCTCTTTGACCTTCCGAGCGCGCACATGCTCAACTGTTCTCACCATGCGCACATCCTGAAGGGATCCGCAATGTTCATGCTCAGTCACCGCGTTCAGTGGCTCCTTGTCGCAACGCTTGCGTTGGCCCTCGCATCCACGCAGACTCCTGCGGCCTCAGCCGCGACTGGCCAGCAACTGTGGTCCTGGGGCAACAACCAATATGGCCAATTGGGCAACGGAACTACGCTCAACCAGTCAGAACCCACCCCGGTCGAGGGAATGAGCGACGTTGTCAAGATCGTCGATACTGCCAACTTCACCACTTTCGTCGTCCGCGCCGATGGAACCGTCTGGGGTTGGGGAAACAATTGGGGAGGCCTCCTCGGCGACGGTACAACGAGGAACCGGCTCAAACCCCAGCGGATCCCGAAACTCACCAAAGTGATCGATGTCGTGACCTGCTACGCCGCCACCTATGCCTTGAGCTCGGATGGAACCGTTTGGGAATGGGGTTATGATTCTAAGAAGGTGTCGGAGTTCGACACGCCACGCGCCAAAGATCTCTATGGTCCACGAAGAATGAAGGGCCTCAGTAACATTCGTAGCCTTGTCTGTAACACCTACAGTTGGTCCATGTATGCGGTGCGCAGGAACGGCACGGTTCTGGCGTGGGGCAACAACGACGACGGTCAATTGGGCAACGGAACAACCGCCTCCAGCAGCAAGCCCGTGAAAGTTTCGGGGCTCACCAAGGTCAACAGAATCATTGCACTGAGGCGCGCAGTGTTTGGCATCCGCAAAGACGGTTCGGTGTGGGCATGGGGCGATAACTCATCGCGTGCTTACGGCGATGGGACCACACACTCTCGCCGTCTGGCCGCTGCCGTTCACACGCTCAAGGGCGTTGTCGATATCTCGGAGCAAAAGGGAGTCGCGAGCGGTCGGAAGATATTTGGGGTGAAGAGCGACGGAACCGTCCTTAGTTGGGGAGACAGCAAGCGTCCGGCTTCCCGGATTCCAGGGCTCCGAGGAATCAAGAAGATTGTGGGTAGCGACTCGAATGTCTTCGCCCTGGGAACGGACGGCTCGCTCTGGGGCTGGGGCAGCAACAAGTTCGGCCAACTCGGCACCGGCACGCGGGACCGTCGCACGCATACCCAGCCAGCCCAGATCGCCGGTCTGCCACGTGTGGCGAAGGTTGAACTCTCCCTGGACACGGTAGTCTTGGCATTGGGGTCGGACGGAACCCTCTGGTCGTGGGGAAGCGACTTTAGCACCTATTTTGACAGTGAAGCAGACAGCGGCATACTCGGCCTCTGCGACACCGTGTATCAGCGTTCACCCATGCCTGTGCCCGCACTGACCGGCGTGACCGACATCGCCGTTTCAGCCTGGAGTGTCTCCGCCTTAGGCCAGCCAACCGGCCTCAGTTGCGCCCCGCCGCAGGATCCCGTCCCTGCCCCCGCATCACGCTCTGAGAATCCAACACAACGCAGCACATCAATCAGACGCAAACTCCCGGCAGGGTCGAGCCGCGCCCACTCGTGAGCGCATGCGCGCTCCACCCACACCGCAGGCGACCTACAGGGTGGAATGGCGCATCGAACCCTGCATGTCGACTACTTCAGCGGCACAAGCCAGTAACGCGATGGCGGCCTTGACCCGGGCCGACGTCAGCACGAAAGTGAGGATTGCCTGTCATCAGTCGCAGGTGTACGCATAGGCGAGCGACACCATCGTCCCCAAGGGAGAGCAAATGCCGAAGAGCGCGAGGTCTCCGGCGTTCCAACGCCAGTGCAACGCGATATATCACCGCGGCAGAACTGTCTGTCTGTCCGTTCAGCGCAGATCCCCGACGAGGGCCGCGCACACCTCAGACTCGAAAATATCGATACAATGTAGACCTCATGTAGACTTTCAGCGTGCGCCAAGCCATAGGAAGAGTCTCTAGCTCCGACTTGACTGACTCGACCAAGCGGGTCATGGACGCGGTGATTCACGACGGCAAGACGCTGGAGGTCACCTACCACGGCGTCACCAAGGCGAGGATCACCCCTATTGCCGACGCTGTGACGGCGACAGGCAACCCCGTCGAGCAGGCGGTCCGCTCGGGCAGAGCGGCCTCCGCTGTTCCTGCCTCTCCCGCAGAGGAATGAGCCGCTGCAAGGCAGGTCAGGTCTGACCGTCGACGAGCTCCTGGCCGAGGACAGGGCCTCACGGTTGTGAATGGCTCCCCACCTATCTATTACATCCATACGTCGGTGCTGTTGCACGTCGTCTACGGCGACTCCGAGTCCGCGGTCGCGTGGTTCGAGGGCTTGGAGCCGTTCACTGCGTTGGCATCCTCGCTGCTTCGGCTCGAAGCGGTGCGCACATTGCGCCGCGACGGACTGGACCCGGCTGCGGCCGACCCCTACCTCTCACACGTGGCCCTGTTCCCGGTGGACCAGACCGTGATGCAGTATGCCGAGCAGATTCAGCAGCACGTGAAATCGCCGGGCGCCATCTACCCCGCGACGCTCATGTCAGCGAGCCCAATCGCGATACTGGCGAGCCACGATGCGAACCTGCTCGCCGCCGCCGCCACGCGCGGCATCAGCACGACCGACCCGGTTTCCTCCCCGTAGCCGCGGCCCCGGGCGCCCCATGCGAGGAGATCCGATCCGTGACAAGGGCCAGGCCGCACCCCTCGGCCGCGCGCCGCACCACCTGGGCCACCAGCACCATCGAGTGCGCCTCAGTGTCCACGTTGACCGTCGTGTCCGTTTTGGTCGTTTGGAGGTACGATGTAACCATGACTTCGGAGTTTCCCATCGATGCCCAACGCTCCCGCGAGACGGTGTTGCCACCTCACGACGCAACCCAGATCGAGTCTGTGGCGAAGTTCTTGACCGCGAACCAGCGGGGAGCTGCGCTGACGGCGCCGGACGGCACGTCGGTGCCCATCCCGAGGGAGGTGTTCGACGTGCTGGTGCGTGTTGCCGCCGCGATGGCGCAGGATGCGGCGGTCACTGTCGCACCCGTGTCCACGCGTCTCACGACCAGCCAGGCGGCCGAGATACTGGGCGTCTCAAGGCCTACCCTCATCCGGCTGCTGGAAGACGGAGCGATTCCCTACGAACAACCACGGCGACACCGTGTCCTGCGGTTGGACGACGTGCTGGCGTTCCAGAAGCGACGCCGAGCCGAGCAGCGCGCGTTTCTGGCGGACGCAACACGCCAGGCCGTAGCTGATGGCCTGTATTCGGACCGGGCTGCGGACTATGCCGAAGCATTGAGGGCGGCGAGGCATTCGGCTGGCTGATGTTCACCGCTCTTCTTGATGCCAACGCCCTGGTCCCGGTAGCACTCACGGGCGCCATACTCCGTGGTGATGAGCGGGATCGTGAGGAGCCAGCCGGCAGATACTAACCAGCCCACGCAGGATATGGAGGACGTCATCACCACCCTCGGCGCTGCCGACAGTGCATCGCCCCACACGCTCCCCCACCTGGACTCGAACCAGGAACCTACTGATTAACAGTCAGCCGCTCTGCCAATTGAGCTATGGGGGACCGACCCGTGGACGCCGCCGCGTCCGAGTCCAGGATCATACCAGGCGGCACGCGAGTCCCCGGGCCCCCAGGCCATCGGTGTCGCGGACCCTGGCCTGTGGCGCTGTGTCGGTGTCGGTGGTCGTCGTCGTTGAGCTTCGCGGGTCCACGACGAGGGCGACTCTGGATGCGAAGACGGACGAGGCGCCAGTTGACCTGGGCTCCCCCATCGCGCACCGCGAGTCACCCACCGGAGAGCATCGAGATTGCGGAATTCCAGACTCCAGAGACGTGTCAGCGCATC
>JAISCU010000400.1 GCA_031265345.1 Bifidobacteriaceae bacterium | reverse complement strand
CCGCCGGAGGTCTGCGAGTGCCACCACGTGGTCCCGTGGAAACAGGGCGGGGACACCAAATTGTCGAACTTGTGTTTGTTATGCCCAGCCCATCACCGCCTGGTCGAGCCGCCCAAGGGACGCGACCCCGACTGGGTGCTCGGCCTGAGGGAGGACGGGCTGTGGGAGTTCCGGCCGCCCGCCTGGTACGACCCCGAACGCACACCGTTGATGCACCACCGGCACCGCAAACCACCCCACCCTGCGGCCACCGAGGCGAGCGCCGACGGGCCAGCAGGCGACGGCGCCGACGGCCGTGAATCAGGTGGATCGGGACGGCGCGAAGACGGCGACCAACCCGGCGACCCGCCGAACGATAGCTGAAGGCAGGCCGGACGGCATCGGCAGTGACACACCCCGACCCCCGAGTCGACCCTTGCGCGGAACCGTTCCTGGCAACGCTCAAGCCGAGGCGGTGCCCGCCGCCAACCACGGTCAGGCGGGCACGACCAAACGCCGACACCCGTGCGCGCGGCATCGTCAAACGATGGTGACGGCCTGGACGTGACCGCTCACACCTACAATGTCCGGAAACACCTGCGCCCCCTGATCGACGCGGTTGAGTGGAGCTGATGATCCCCGACAGGCCACGAAGCCGAAACCAGCGCTACCGACTCACCGACGCGGGGCGGGCCGAGCTCGAGGCGTGCCGGTCGCGGACTTGAGCCGACCAAGAGAACGGCAGGACAGCACCCGTCTCGCATCGTGAACCCTCATCTTGTGTCGCTTTCGGAGCGAGCCACAAGATGTAGTAGGGTAACTCCATTGCTGGTCGCCCGGAAGGGCGGCGGACGGGGACCCGAGGACCGCAACCGGTGGCCCAGACGTGACTCGTCCGCACGGGAACCCGGTGCGAATCCGGGACTGCCCCGCAGCGGTGAGTGGGAACGACGGTTGCCGAGAGCACTAGACCGGGAGGTCTGGGAAGCGGCGACCAGGTAGGCAAGGGCCGCGAGGCGCCAAGCCCACGAGTCCGAAGACCTGTCAGCATGCATGGGCAAAGCCCCGTGCGAGGAGACGTCGGCTCGCGGGAGCCGCCGGTTCGTGGCGCGCCAGCGCCGTCCGGCCATTCCGCCATCGGCAGCTCCTCTTCCAACCCAGACCCGGAGACAAGCGCCGTGACCATCACCGTCTATTCCAAACCCGCCTGCCCGCAGTGCCACGCCACCCGCCGCGCCCTGGATCGAGCCCAGGTCGAATACGAGGTCATCGACCTGTCGAGGGACGCCCAAGCCCTCGACCAGGTAGTCGCGATGGGGCACCGTCAGGCCCCGGTGGTGGTGGCCGGCGCCGACCATTGGTCGGGTTACCGCCCCGACCGGATCGCCGCCGTCGCGGCTTTGGCGCACCAAGCCGAACACGACGCCGCCGATGCCGCCCGCTTCCGCCAGTCCCGCAAGGCGGCCTGATGACCGCCCTGGTCAGCGCGCCGTGCCTCATGCCAGGAGAGGCTCGGCGGCCTGAGGAACACGGGTTTGCGTCAGACGCTAACCCGTGTTCCGGCGCAGCGGAAGGGGCTGCGGCGCCGGTCAATCGCGTAGGCGAGCCGCTCGGGCTTGTCTACTTCTCGTCCGCTTCTGGGAACACTGCCCGGTTCGTGGCGAAGTTGGGCTGGCCCGCCGCCCGCATTCCCCTGCACCGGGCAGTTCGCCAGGGCCCTGCCGACCCGTCGACCGAACTGGGTCCTGTCTCCAATTCCGCCGATGCCGCCGCCTCAGTCTTTCCGCCGCGTATCGCCCGGGCACGGGGCGGCGAAGACGCCTTGACCGTGCGGGACCCTGGGCTGATCGCGCCTGGACCATACGTGTTGATCGTGCCGACCTACGGCGGGGGCACCCAGGGGCGGGGGACCGTGCCGCCGCAGGTGGTGCGGTTCTTGAACCACAATGCCAACCGGGCACTGATACGTGGCGTCATAACGGCCGGAAACACTAATTTCGGCGCCGCCTACGGGCTCGCCGGGGATATTGTCGCGGCGAAGTGCCAGGTGCCGTGCCTGGCAAAATTCGAATTGATGGGGACGCCCGCGGATGCTGAACGCATTCGCGCGGGACTGACTGAATGGTGGGGGGACCAATGACGGGGCAATTGCGGGAGGCAGCGATCGATTACCGGTCGCTCAACGCCATGCTCAATCTCTATGACGCCGAGGGCCGTATCCAATTCCAGGCCGACCGGGCAGCGGTCGGCAGCTATTTCCGCGAGCATGTGATTCCGAACACCAAGAGGTTCGACTCGTTGAAAGACAAGCTGGCCTACTTGACGGCGAACGACTATTACGAGCCAGAGGTTTTCGCCCCCTACTCCGATGAATTCGTGGAAGCATTGTTCGCCCAGGCCCATGGCCACGGATTTCGTTTCGCCACTTTCATGGGCGCATACAAGTTCTACCAGTCGTACGCGCTCAAGACTTTCGACGGACGGCGTTACCTAGAGGATTTCGAGGACCGGGTCTGCATGGTCGCGCTGACTCTCGCGCGCGGTGACGAACAATTCGCCAGTGCCCTGGTCGAGGAGATAATCTCCGGCCGCTACCAACCGGCCACGCCGACGTTCCTGAACGCCGGGAAGAAGCAACGCGGCGAGGCGGTCTCTTGTTTCCTGATACGGGTGGAAGACAACATGGAGTCCATCTCGCGCGGCATCAACGCCGCCCTGCAACTCTCCAAGCGGGGCGGGGGAGTGTCGCTGCTGCTCTCGAACCTGCGCGAGAACGGGGCCCCCATCAAGAGGATCGAGAACCAGTCGTCCGGCGTGGTGCCGGTGATGAAACTGCTGGAAGACTCGTTCTCTTACGCCAACCAGTTGGGCGCCCGCCAAGGCGCAGGCGCGGTCTACCTGAGCGCCCACCATCCCGACATACTGCGTTTCCTTGACACCAAACGGGAGAACGCGGACGAGAAGATCAGGATCAAGACCCTCTCACTGGGCGTCGTCATACCGGATATCACATTCGAATTGGCGCGGACCAACCGGCCGATGTGCCTGTTCTCGCCCTACGATGTGGAGCGGGTCTACGGCCAGGCTTTCGCGGACATCCCGATAACGGAGCGCTATGACGAAATGGTGGCTGACCCCAGAATCCGCAAGACCGAGATCGACGCCCGCGAGTTCTTTCAGACGATAGCCGAGATACAATTCGAGTCCGGCTATCCGTACCTGCTATTCGAGGACACCGCTACCAAAGCGAATCCCCTGAAAGGGCGCATCACGCATTCGAATCTGTGCTCGGAGATCCTCCAAGTCTCGACGCCTTCGGAATACAACGATGACCTCAGTTACAGGGTGATCGGAAAGGATATCTGCTGCAATCTGGGCTCGCTCAACATAGCCGCCGCCGTCGATTCCCCGGACCTGGCCAGAACCGTCGAAGTGGCGGTGCGGGCGCTCACCGCCGTGTCGGAATCCGCGCAAGTTGGCTCGGTTCCCTCGGTCCAACGCGGCAACGAGGCGTCGCACGCCATTGGTCTGGGCCAAATGAACCTGCACGGATTCCTGGGGCGCGAGCGAATTCATTACGGCTCCGAGGAAGCGCTGGATTTCACCAACCTGTATTTCTACGCGATCACCTATCACGCCCTGAAAGCGTCCAACCGGTTGGCCATCGAGCGGGGTCGCGCCTTCGAGGGTTTCGCCGATTCGGCTTACGCGACAGGCGAGTTCTTCGACAAATACGTGGACGATGCCGCCGACTGGGCCCCCCGCACCGCCCGCGTCTCGGCGCTGTTCCGGGACAGAGGCTGGCGGCTCCCGACCAAGGAGGATTGGCGCGCGCTCAGACAATCGGTGCGCGAGCACGGCATCTACAACGCTTATCTGCAGGCGGTGCCCCCGACCGGCTCGATCTCCTACATCAACAACTCGACCGCCTCGATCCACCCCATCGCGGCGAGGATCGAGATCCGGAAAGAGGGCAAGATCGGCCGAGTCTACTATCCGGCGCCCCACATGGATGATTCCAACCTGGAGTACTTCGAGGACGCCTACGCGATCGGTCCGGAGAAGATCATCGACACCTATGCCGCCGCCACGCAGCATGTCGACCAAGGTCTGTCGCTCACCTTGTTCTTTCCGGCCGACGCGACCACCAGGGATATCAACCGGGCGCAGATCTACGCTTGGTCCAAGGGGATCAAGACTATCTACTACGTCCGGCTGCGCCAGGAGGCGCTCGAGGGCACTGAGGTCGAAGGCTGCGTCTCGTGCGCCTTGTGACTGGCGGGTGGCGGAAAGACGAGCGCACGGCATCGTGCATAGGAAGGAAACCCAAATGACGACCCAAGTGGTGAGCCCAGTCGAGGCGATCGACTGGAACCGGATCGAGGACGAGGTGGACCTGGCGGTCTGGGACCGGCTGACCGGGAACTTCTGGCTGCCGGAGAAGGTGCCGCTGTCGAACGACCTGCCGTCCTGGCGGACGCTGAGCCCGGCCGAGCAGGAGCTCACGAACCGGGTCTTCGCCGGGCTGACGCTGCTGGACACCATCCAGGGCACGGTCGGGGCGGTGTCGCTGATCGGCGACGCGCTGACCCCGCACGAGGCGGCCGTCTACACGAACATCTCGTTCATGGAGTCGGTGCACGCGAAGTCGTACTCGTCGATCTTCTCGACCCTTTGCTCCACGCCGCAGATCGACGCGGCGTTCGCCTGGGCCAGGGACAACCCGCTGCTGCAACGCAAAGCGGCCATAGTGCTGGAGCGGTACAACGGGGCCGACCCTCTGGCCAAGAAGATCGCCTCGACGCTGCTCGAATCGTTCCTCTTCTACTCCGGCTTCTACCTGCCGCTGCATTGGTCGTCGCGGGCCAAGTTGACGAACACGGCGGACATCATCCGGTTGATCATCCGTGACGAGGCGGTCCACGGCTACTACATCGGCTACAAGTTCCAGCGTGGGCTGGCGCTCGGTGGCGACGCTCGCCGCGACGAGTTGCAGGCCCTGACCTTCGAGTTGCTGTTGGACTTGTATGAGAACGAATCGGAGTACACGGACGATCTCTACGAGCCCGTCGGACTGGCCGATGACGTGCGCCGGTTTCTGCGCTACAACGCCAACAAGGCGCTCATGAACCTGGGTTTCGAGGCGCTGTTCCCGGCCGACGAGACGCGGGTCAGCCCCGCCATCCTGTCCGCCCTGTCGCCCGGCGCGGACGAGAACCACGACTTCTTCTCCGGCTCCGGCTCGTCCTACGTGATCGGCCGCATAGTGCCCACCGAGGACGAGGACTGGGCCTTCTGAAGGGTTCCGGGCGGCGGTCCCTCTGGCCCAACACGCCGCGGCCGTGTGCGCGGGCCGCAGCCTCGCCACGCGAAGACTCCGACGGCCAAGAACCAAACGGTTCCGGCGAGCGCCAAGTCGTCGGGGCTAGTTTGCGGATTGACCACGATGATTTGCCGTAGCACTGGCGTGGCGTGGAACCAAGGTCGGAACAGCGTCTCGGCGCTGAACAGAGCCAAAGTCGGCAGCCAGGCCAGCGACCGGAGCGGGGTCACCACGACGAAGAGTGTCAAGGCGAAAGTCAGAGCCACGTTTCGGATCATTGGAGATACATCGGCGCGCGGGCCTTCCAACACCAGTTCCGGTGCTGTGGTGATCACCAATGCGGCAACGGTCAGGATCGCCGCGGTTGCACCTCGTCCTACTACTCTTCGACCTGGTCGAGGCAGTGGGGGCATCATCTCCGTGCAGCCAGCGGCCGCGACCACTCCGGCCAAGATGGCCGCGAGGATGGCGAAGGATGCCCGCTGACCACTTGGGGCGTCTCCGAAAGCTGTCACCGAGCGCTCGTGTAGGAGGATCGCGGGGATCTCTAGTAGAGCTAGGCCGAGGACGGCCCATTTGATCGGATAGATCGCGGCCCAAGCAGGCACGGAAGCGCGGGGCAGTCGCGCCGCGCGCTCGGTCGCTACTCGAAATCGCACGCGCGAAGCTCTGTCATCTTGGCGGACGCCTCACGAGGTGACAATGGGGCCGACGCGGCCTCGGCGTCATCGGCGAACCACTGGTACTCGTGACCAAGCAAGTCCAGCCAAGTGGCTTCCAACAAGCGCATGTCGCGCCAAAACTCCTCCGACGGTTGAACTTCCGCGTACATCTGCGGGCAGTTCCGGAGGGAGAGGAGTTCGCCGACGATCATTTCATCGCTCACAGCGCCTGCCTCGAATCCGGTGAGACCGGCCTGATCGGGTCCGCTTGGCCTGGATGTTGCGCTGGTCTCGAGGACTTCTTCTGTCACGAGGGAGTCATAGCCTGCGGCGCGGGCGGCACCTGTCACTCGCTCGATCGTCTCGATGTAGGGAGCCGCGTAGCGCTCGTGTTCGTGGTAATAGCAGATTGTCGGGATGCCGCCGACGCAGACATCGGGAAGGGACGGGTCGGGCACGAACGGATCGGTTGGCAACAATGAAGGCGCTCCCCAAAGCGCGATCACAGCGATTCCGACGCCCATCATGCCCACGGGGCGGATGGCTGTCCGGGTTCCGTGGAGCCTCACTGGACTCCACAAGAACACCGCGCCTGAGGCGGTAAGGAAGGCTAACTGCAACACCAATTCGACCGGGTTATACAGTTGGCCGATTTGCGAGAGCACCGATCCCGAATCTCCCAACGGCGAGAACCTGGCTTCGGCGAAATCGAAATAGAGGCCCTGGAAATAGTAGACGGCGACAAGGCCAGTCACCGCCGCGACCAATGCGGCCGCTATGGTCGGCAACAGCCGCCCAATCACCGACCCCAACGCGATGAACCATCCGATATCAGCCAATTGGACTGCTAACGCCAATACCAAGCGTCCCCATCCACCGCGGGGGGACAAGTCACCGCCCGCTGCTGTTGCGACGAGAAACACGATTGCGTGCGCCGCTGCGGCTGGCCAAAACGTCCACCACCAAGCCCACAGGTAACGTCGGTGGGTCTTGCGCACTGCCAGGATCAGGCCGATGTTCCCTGAGCGGCTGATCCGGGCGGCATCCGTCGCCGCGACTGCTGTGAGGAGCGCCCCGGCCACGTTGAACACGACCGCCAACGTGCGGACCAAGTACATCGATTCGCCCAGCCACCCCGCGCCACGCATTGCCAGCACGCCCACGTCGAGCCCAAGCAGGCCCAGCGCCATCCACGGCCCGAACAACGTCCGGAAAGCCGTGCTGGTCGCCGCTTTCATGATTCGGTTCCTTATCACTCGTCCACGGCCATCAGAGAAGTGGCCGCAGCGTCGAAGCTGGCGGCGAAATCGGGCGAATCGGCAGGCGTGGCGGCCAATTCGTCCGGAGCGCCAGCGAACACGATTTGGCCCTGAGCCAGGATCACAACCTGGGCGGCCACCGCCCGCACGTCCTCCAGCAAGTGCGTGGAGAGCAACAC
>JAISCU010000274.1 GCA_031265345.1 Bifidobacteriaceae bacterium | reverse complement strand
CCAGCAAGCCGGTCGGTCCGGCCGGGCAGGCAGCGACGGACTGGCCGTGTGGGTGGCGGGCACGGACCCGCTCGACTCGTACCTGGTCACGCATCCCGAGGCGCTGGTCGGCGCTCCCTTGGAGGCGACCGTGTTCGATCCGTCCAATCCCTACGTGGCGGCTCCGCACTTGGCGGCGGCCGCCGCCGAATGGCCGCTGGAAACTGTCGAACTGGCCGGGTTGGACCCGAGCGCGGCGGCCGTGATGGACTCGCTGGTCCAGGCCGGTGCCGTCCGCCAGCGCGGCGAGCGCTTCTTCTGGGTCCTCCCCGAGCGCGCCACCGATCTGACCGACTTGCGGGACTCCGGTGGCGGCGCGGTTCAGGTGATCGAAGAGGCGACGGGCCGGATCCTCGGCACTGTGGACGCCGCCAGCGCTCCTGCGGCGGTGCATCCGGGAGCGGTCTACCTGCATCAGGGCGAGAGCTACCTGGTAGCCGCGCTGGACCTCGACGGCGGCGTGGCGATGGTCGAAGCGTCGCAGCCCAGTTACCGCACCATGCCACTTCACCAATCGACGGTCCAGGTGGTCGAGGAGCGGTCGAGCGCCCGGGACCGCTGGGCCGACTGGCATTTCGGCATGGTCGATGTGGCGTCCCAGGTGACTGGCTTCATGCGCCTGCGGGTACCCGGCCTGGATCGCATCGACACCGTGCGCTTGGAGATGCCTCAGTCCGTGCTGCGGACAGCGGCTGCCTGGTTCACCATTCCGGCTGGAACCTTGGCAGAGACCGGGCTAAAGGCCGCTGACGTCCCCGGCGCGCTGCACGCCGCCGAACACGCTGCCATCGGGTTGCTGCCGTTGCTCGCCACCTGCGACCGTTGGGACTTGGGAGGGTTGTCGACCGCTGTGCACTCCGACACCGGGGAAGCGACCATCTTCATCCATGACGCCGTCCCTGGCGGCGCTGGTTTCGCCGAGCGCGCCTACCACCGCCGCGACGAGTTGCTCCGGGCCGTACGTGGCCTGTTGACCGATTGCCCCTGCGAGGATGGCTGCCCTTCCTGCGTGCAGTCGCCCAAGTGCGGCAATGGCAACCAGATGCTGTCCAAGCCAGGGGCGTTGGCGCTGGTCACAGCCCTTCTGAAAGAAGAGTGACCGGCGCGCCACCGGAAGGCCCGACCCGACCAACCGCTGCCGCCGCGCCATCGGCAAGACCCGACCGAACCGGCCTGAGCCGCTGCGCTCCCGTGCGCTCCATGCTTCTCCGCACACGCCCCCCGTTCGGCACCGGAACCCCGCCTTTCACGGAGGCCCGGCGACGGCCGAGGCCATTGCCGCCCGCTGGCCGAGCACGGGGAGATCGACCCCGATGGAACAACTGACCGCCAAATCGTTTGGCGGCGACCGACCGCACGAGGTCAATTCGGCCCCGTTCGACCGGGCCGTGTCGGTCGCCGCCTGGCAGGCCGCGCTGAGAGTCCCGCCGTCTATCAACGCTTGGGCTCCGGCCAGAGCCGCCAGGTCGCTCGCTGTCACCGCTCGTTGGTTCGCCACAACACCCGCCGCGACCACCGCCAATGCCAGCAGGGTCGCGGCCAGGGCACCTACCAGTCCCACCGCGAGCACGGTGCCCGACCCCCGATCTGTCGGCCCGCTACGGACTCTGCTGACGAACCGTGGGCGCAGGCCCAGCCTGTGACCATGTCCGCGCTTCATGATTGGCGCTGCTCCCATTTCATCCTCAGCTACGCGCTACCCACACCCCCGTGCGGGTTCGCACATCGCCGCCGCTTCGGCCCGGACTGCGCGCGACCCGAACGGAGGAATCGCCACCTGCCGCCCGCACTTGACCGTGACTAGGCCATCCCCTCGGCTGACGCTAATGGTCAAAGTGCCGCCGACCGCCTCAGCGGCGGCCTCGACTTCGGCGTCCGCGAGTCCCAGGGCGGCGGCCCTGGCCCCAGCCCTGGCCGCCGCTGTCAGGGCGATCTGGTTGACCGCTGCGGAACCAGCCGCGAGCAGAATCGCCATCAATGCCACCACGGCGGGCAGCGTCAATGCCAATTCCACAGTGATGGCACCCCGGTCGCGGTCGTCGCGCATTAGCCGAGCGCTCTTTCGACAATCGCCAGCAACCAACCCCGCACCGTGTCCGATTGCAAGATGGCCAGCAGCAATCCAGCGAAGCCAGCCGCCGTCAAGATCGCGATGGCGTACTCCGCCGTCACGCCCCCGGCTTCGCGGTCGCCGCCCACTTGGTCGAAATCCGCCAAGCTCCCGTCGCCTTGCAATTCCCACTCATCTGGAACAAAAGACTCTGTCTTCATGTGCTGCCGTCCTCCCGGCTCGATCCGATAATCGATCCAGCAAACACCAAGCCGGAAGTCCCCCATGACCGGAAAAGAAATGCCTGTGGACAACCCGTTATCACCTTCGCAACGCCGTACTATTCTTCTCGACACCAGTTCGAGTGAGGGCACGGGAGCGCATCATGGCGACGATGACGAGCAAGGGGCGGGTGACGGTCCCCGCGGAAATCAGGCGGAAGCTCGGCCTACGGGAGGGGAGCGTGGCGGACTTCATCGAGGTCAGACCCGGCGAATTCCGCTTGGTCACCAACACAGGCTCCGCCAGCGACCTCGCAGGCATGTTCACTGCCCGCGGCCGGGCCTCGCTGGAAGACATGGAACGAGGCATCGCACAGGGTGCGGCAGCGTCGGCGGGACTGTGGCCGGGCTCTGTGCCGCCCTAAAGACGATGCCAACCTGAGCGCGTGGAAGGCGTAGAATCAGGCATCAGTTGATGCCGGAACCGAAGAGGAAGGTGCTATGCGGACCACAATCAATCTGGACGACTCGCTGCTATCAAGGGCGACGCAGTTGAGCGGGCGAGACAACAAGACAGCAGTCGTGAATGATGGCCTACGGGCGCTTGTCAGGGAGCTCAGCGCACGGCGCCTCGCAGCGCTGGGCGGCTCGGAGCCTGACATTCAGGCACCGCCACGCCGCCGCCCGGAGGCCTCGGGTTGATTCTGGTTGACACGTCTGTCTGGGTCGATCACTTCAAGACACCCAGCGAGCGCATGGTCGGCTTGCTCCGAGCTGGACAAGTCGGCACGCATCCTATGGTGATCGGCGAATTGGTCTTGGGAGGGATAAGTCGTGCCGTGCGGGAAGACCTCACCGACTTGATTGCGTTCGACCAGGTCTCGGCGCGCGAGGCGCTCGCCCTGGTGGACGGCTGGCAACTCGCCCGCAGCGGGATAGGCCTGGTCGATGCCCATCTACTGGCCTCGGCGCGCTTGATGCCAGGTTCAACCTTGTGGACAAATGACCGACGCCTCGCCGCAGTTGCGGGTCGCCTTGGGATAGCCCAGCCGGAAAACGAAGCGCTGTAGCAGAAGCTCAGCACGGGACCGCCGCGACGCTTGGCGCGCCCAGTTAGCAGTGAGGTTTTCTCACCAGGCGTAGTTTGATGGGTATTTCAAATGGGTGAGGACGAGTGCCGCGGCGACGATCAGCCCGATCTTTTGGGGACACATGGTGACGTGTTGGAGGGCTTTCCAG
>JAISCU010000337.1 GCA_031265345.1 Bifidobacteriaceae bacterium | reverse complement strand
CTCGTCCGAGGAGCGCTACCTCCGCTGCGCTCCACGGGCCCTTCCGGGCTAACACCTTGCCGGCGGCCTCGGCTCAGTTGGCGACAGTGCAGGCGGTCGGCTCTGTCCCGAATGCCTATTCGACCCGCGCGGTGCCGGGTTCCCCCCAGAGGAAGCCGAGTAGGGTCGAAGAGTCCATGAGGATCCCCATTTGGGAGCATCCTTGCCGGCTTCATCGGCTTCATGGACCTCGTCCGCGGCATCGGCGGTGGCCTCTACCCGGCCTGCCCCCGGCCTGTGATGTCTCGTGACATCGTGGACAGTTCTGTCTCGGGACATCGTGGACGGATCTGTCTACCTACATCGTGGGCATATATGTCTCACCGGCGTGCAGTTCGTCACCCGCAGTGGATGCCGTCGGTGAACAGGTTGACAGAGACGCGCCGCCCGGGGGCGGGCCTCGTCACGACTCCGAGGGCCTCCCCGTCGGGGCCGAACAGTTCGAAGCAGTCGTCGGTCACTGAGACGTGCAGCACTTGGCCCGTCTTCGCCCGGCCCACCTGGATCATGCAGTTCGAGATCGAGCTCCGACCGTCCCTGCCGACCTCCCTGTCCGCCATCACCAGGCCCCCGATCTCGTATGCCCCGTAGGGACGGGGACGCGCGGGCCGGGCGGGCCGCGCTGCGCCGCCGCCGGAGGCGTCGAACAGGTCCGGCTGGGCGGGCCCGGGCAGGGGCGGCGGCCCGGCCTTCGTCCCCAGCCGGTACGCCTCGGCGGGGGTCTGCAGGTCGGGGAGCTCCTGGTGGGGACGGTAGTTGTTGTAGCCGTCCGCGAACTCGTCCAGCAGTTCCAGGAGCCGTGCCGGGGTCCTGATCGGCTTGTGGGCGTCGAGGAACTTCTGCAACGTCAGGTGGAGGCGTTCGTTCTTGCCCTGGGTCTGGGGGTGGGCGATGCTGCCCGCCATGGTGTGGACCCCGAACGCCTTCAGGTAGCGTTCGAGGGGCGCGGTCCGGTCGCCCTTCCGCCTCGACTGGTTGAAGGCCGTGCCGTTGTCGCAGCTCCGCCGATATCGGCGGAGGACCGACTATGCCGGGGTTTTCCCTATGCCGGTTTTGGGGTGTTCGGGCTGGTCGGGACTGGGTTCGCGGCCGGTTCCGCGGCATAGGGTTGTCAAAGGGTTGGCTTGCTGTTGACGGTTCAACATCAACAGGAAGGACCCAACCAATGCTTTCATCTACCTGCGCCGGCGAGGTCGCCGGCGCGATCACCGAAACGATGCGCTCGGAGGGGTACGCGGAGTCGACCGTCCGCTTGGCGTCGCGATGCCTGGCGCGGCTAGTCGAGTCGTGCGGGGCTTCCGGCGGTGTTTACACGCCCCAGGTCGGAGCGGCGTTCGCCTCCGACACGACCGACCCGAGGACCGGGCGGCCGAGCGAACAGAGGCGCAAGCTGCGTGGGCGCCTGGTCCGTCTGGCCGACTCGTATGTGGAGACGGGCCGGGTCGATTTGTCGGTCCGCCGCCGGCCCGGGCCGCAGCCCGCGTCCGAAGCGGGCCGCCGCGTGTTGGCCGGATGGGAGGCGTGGACACGGGCGGAGGGATGGGCGGCCGAATCAGTCGCGCAGCATATGTCTTACGCGCGCCGGTTCCTTCTGCATCTTGAACAGGGCCCGGGCGGGGACGTCGGACAAGCCCCGCCCGGCGCGGCGGAGGATTTCTTGGTGTCGCTGCGGGCGACGTGCGCGCCTTCGAGCATGCGGACGGTCAAGAACGTCCTGGCGGCGTTCGCCCGGTTCGCCGGCCGCGACGACCTGGCCGACGGGTTCGCCCAGGCCAGGACGGAACGCAAACGCTCCCCGCTCCCGGTGTTGTCCGACGCCGAGGTGGAAGCGATCGCCGCGGCTTGCGGGCGCGCGCCCGTCAGGGACGCCGCCATCACGCTGCTGGCGTTGACCACCGGTTTGCGCGCGGTCGACATCTGCGCCATGGAACTCGGCCAGGTCGACTGGCGGGCCGGGCGGATCAGCCTGGTCCAGTCCAAGACGGGCAACCCTTTGACGATCCCGTTGCCGGCCGCGGCCGGCAACGCCATCACCCGCTACCTGCTCGAAGAACGGCCGGCGGTGCCGGACAGGCGCGTGTTCGTCCGTTCGCTGGCGCCCTACACCGCCCTGTCCGGGCACAGCTCCATACGGCGGGCGATCAAGGAGGTCCTCGACGACGCCGGGGTGTCCCCGGCCCAAGCCGGGACCAGGCTGACCCGGCACAGCCTCGCGTCGAGGATGCTCGCCGCGCGCGTCGCCCATCCGACCATCGCCGCGGTGCTGGGCCACGCCGACCCGGGGTCGGTGGACGTCTACCTCGAAACCGACCGCGAGTCGATGCGGGAGTGCGTGCTGCCGCTGCCCGAGGCGGCCAGACCGTGAACGGCGCCTGGGATAGCGCGCTGGGCGCCCAGATCGAAGCGTTCATCGCGTTCAAACGCGCGATGGGCGCCGCGTACCTCCAAGGCGAGTACTACCTGCGGCGTTTCGACGCGCACCTCGCCCGGGAAGGACTCTCCCGGGTGAGCAGGGAGGCTTGCGAGGGGTTCATCGCCGAAGTCGGCGCCGGCCGGCCGGACGCGTCGAGGAACTGGGTGTCGTGCCTGCGTGGCCTGGCCCGCTGGATGCGCCGCCACGGCGACCCGGGAGCTTGGGAGCCGCCTTCGTATCCCGCGCCGCCCCGGCCCGCGACCTATCTGTTCCGCGACCAGGAACTGGACGCGTTCTTCGCCCAGGCGGCCGCCCACGACGGCCCGGCGCCGTGGCGTTGGCAGGCGAAGGCGTTCTTCGCGTTGATGCACTCGTGCGGGCTGCGCACAGGCGAGGCCAGGCGCTTGGACCGCGCCGGCGTGGACCTAGACGGCCTGGCTGTCACGGTCAGGGACTCGAAAGGCCCCAGGACCAGGGTTCTGCCCATCACCGGCGAGGTCGCCGCCGTGTTGGCGGACTGCGACCGGTCCAACGACCGGTGGCGGCCCGGACGGGAGCCGTTGTTCGTGTCCGCGTCCGGCGCGAGGCTCGGCCATTCGGCGCCGGCCCGGGTGTTCAACCAGATCTGGGACGCCGCCGGGTTGCCCAGACCCGCCGAACCCCCTTATCCGCGCGCCTATGACCTGCGCCACCACTTCGCCTATGCGAACCTGGAACGGTGGGCGGCCGCCGGGGCGGACACCGCCGCGCTGTTGCCGTACCTCGCGCGGTACATGGGCCACGCCTCGCCCCAGTCGACCCTCTACTACCTGCACGTCTCCCCGGACTTCATCGCGTCTTACGACCAACTCGCCCGCGCCACCGAGGGCCTGCTGCCGGAGGCGGGCTTCGATGCGTGAACCACCGAGTTTCTGGCAGATGGCCAGGGCCTTCCTCCGCGACTATTGCGCCGACCAGCGACGCCTGTCCCCGGACACCGTCTACGCGTACAAGACCGGCCTGGAAAGCTTCCTCGATTGCCTCGAATCCCAGGGCGTCGCCCGCCCGGATGTCGGGTTCCAACACTTCACCCGGGAACGGTTCAAGAGCTGGGCCGCCTGGATGCGGGACGACAGAGGCCACGCCCCGAAGACCGTCG
>JAISCU010000108.1 GCA_031265345.1 Bifidobacteriaceae bacterium | reverse complement strand
GCCATCCGGGAACTCGCGCCCGAGTGGGACTCAGAGGCACCGCTCGACCAACGCCTGGCCTTGGCGACAGCGAGAGTCCAAGCAGTGACGACAAGATCCGAAAGGCAACCATGAACGCCCCGATCCGTCCCTACGAGCTTGATGAAGACGGCATCTTCGAGCAGATGGACGCTCTCGTCCAAGTCACCTTCGACGACCTGACCTCCCAGTTTATGCTGCTGCCGAAAGGCGGATCGTTCGCCGTCGAGACGCTGCGGCGTACGCTGGAGGCGCGTGGGGCGCACGAAGCCGATGTGATCTTCCCGTCGGCTGCGGGCACCCTGCGTTCGCCTGCCAACTTCCGCCGCCAGTGGCGCGAGGCGCGGCGGGGCGCCGGCTTCGAGCGGGTCACGCCGCATTCGTTCCGCGAGACCGTGGCGACGCTGCTGGACCGCGAACGCACCACCGCCGATGCCGCCGCCCAGCTCGGGCATTCCAGTCCCGCAGCGACCAGGACCCACTACATCCAAAAGGCCCACGAGGCCCCCGACATGGCCGAGGTTCTCCAGCAATTGGGGCGGCCGGCCGCGCTGGCTCCCGTGATGAGCCTGTGACGGCGGCGCGCGTTCGGAACGCGACCGCCGCCGCACGCGCATGCAGACATCCGGTCAACCCCTGGGCGCTTTGCGCACTGCGATGGCAGAAAGTCGCTGTAGACACCGGGCGGGGTGCCAAGCCTTGAACGAGACCGTTGCCCGTTGTAGGCTGTTTCCCGTGCCGGGAAACATGCCAGATCGTGAAACACTCTTGCATGGTCAGGTGCTTTCCAGCGTGACTAAGGCCTTGCCGGCGGGGTGGGCCGCGTCTTTGGCCCCCAGCTCCTCGGCGGCCGGCGGCCTGGATGCCCTGTTGGCGATCACGTCGGGGTCGGGGCGGCGAGCCGAGTTCGCGGTCCAGACCGGCCCGGGTGCCCGCGGGGCCGGTGGGGCCGGCGGCCCGACGCAAGGCGGCAGCGGCCCCCCGGTGCTTCATGCGGCTTCGTATCTGCCGCCTGCGGCGCGTGAGCGGCTGGCAGCCGAGGGGGCCAGCTACGCCGACGCCACCGGCTGGGTCCGGCTCGTGTCGGACGACCCGATGATCGCGATCACCGCGCAGGGCGCTCCGAGGGCGCCGAAGCGGGACCAGCGCTTGGTTACCACCCGGTTGGACGGGCCCGCCACCGGTCGCGTGATGGGCGCGCTCCTTGAGGCGGACGCCCCGGTCGGGGTCAGGGAGTTGGCCGAGTTGGCCCGCGTGTCGGCCGGCACGGTGTCGAAGCTGCTGCCGACCCTGGAGGCGGAAGGCGCCCTGGAGCGCGACCCGTCCGGGCGCGTCTCCGCCATCGACCGGCGCGGGGTGCTGCGGCGGTGGACCGCGGACTACGGCGTCCTGAAGTCGAATGACATCCCCGGCTACTTCGTCGCGCCGCGCGGCCTCGACGCGACGCTGGGCCAGATCAGCCAACTGCCGCGGACCGCGGTCACGGGGGCGCGGGGCGGAGCGCTCTGGCTGCCGGAGGGGACCGCGCCGGTGGTCCCGGTCACCCAGTTGGTCGCCTACACGGACGACCCGGAACGGGCGGCGACCGCCCTCGGGCTCGTGCCCGTGGACGCGCCGGTCGCCAACGTGATCTTGTTAGCCCCCCAGAACCCGTCCATCCTCGCCTCCCCAGCGCACATCGCCGACACGCCGGTGGCGCCGCTGCCGCTGGTGCTGGCTGATCTGCTGACCTTGCCCGGCCGCTACGCGCAGCAGGCCGAAGCGCTGATGGACGCCCTTGCCAAGACCGAACCCGAATGGAGGCCCCGACCATGACCAGGGTCGAACCCGAGTACGCGGCGGCGCGGAAGGTCCTGCTCGACGCCCTCGAAGCGCTGGAACCCCACCTGCCGAACCTGATCCTGGTCGGCTCCCAAGCGATCTACCTCCACACGGGAGACACCCGCCTGGCCGTGCCGCCCATGACAACCGACGCCGATCTGGCTCTCGACACCGACCGGTTGGCCGGCCAGCCCGAGATAGCGGCCGCGCTCGCGGCGCGCGGCTTCGCGCCGGGAGCCAATCCCGGCCACTGGGTCGGGGACGCTGATGTCGCGGTCGACATCATGGTGGTGCCCCATCAGGCTGGCACCGCCGCCAAAGCGGCGCGGTCGGCCCGGATCCCACCCCACTCGAAACGCGTCGGAAGGATCGCGCGCGGCCTGGAACCAGCGCTGGTGGACAACGCCCCGACCGACATTGTCGCGTTCGAGCCGTCTGACCGGAGGGCGTTCACGCTCAAGGTCGCAGGACCGGCGGCACTGCTCGTCGCGAAGGCGATCAAGATCGCAGAGCGCGCCGACGATGCCCGCAGGCAGCCCGACCGGCTGAAAGAGAAAGACGCCCTCGACATGTTCCGGCTCCTCCAAGCCGTGGACACGCCGCTCCTCGCCGCCGGGCTGGGCCGCCACCGCGCCAGCCCCGAGGCGGCGGCTGTGTCGCGCGAAGGGATCGCGTTTGTGGCTGCCAACGCGCGCACGCCAGCCGACCTGCTGCCCCGGCTCGCCGCCGCCGCCGCGTTCGGCGATCCGACCATCGGCCCGGCGTTCGCTGCGCTCGCCGCCCAACTGGCCCAGGCGGTCCACCGCCCCAACCGCTGACGCCTAGACGCGCCGGTGGCGCACACCAAGCCTGGGCGATCAGGAACCGCAGGCCCACGCAGGTATCACGGCAGTCGTTCGGCGGTCTTGGCCGCCGAGCGTCCACATTACTGGCCACTTTCACCCGGGTACAACCGCAACCAGCGGCATCCCGCGGGACCTGCGGCGCGGCATCGTACCTAGTCAAGGGCGTATTTTCGCATGCAGTGAAACCCGTCGGAATCCTTGAACCGACCTAAAGAGGTCGTGGGTTCAAATCCCGCCACCCCGACTGTGCAGGGCTGTGACCAGCGGAAACGCTGGGACGCGGGCCTCCGATATGGGCATGAGGCCCCCGGCGCTGAACATTTGCTGAACATGACATCCAACACAGTCCGCATCTGGCCGCATCGGTTCACATGCCTATCGTCGGCCGGGCGGGCTTCGGCGGGACGGGGCCGGCGCCTTGGAACTCGGCTTTGCGGGCGGACTCCGTCGCGTCGGCCACGTCCCCGAGGCGGTCCGTCTTGAAATGGAGCGCTACAAGCGACAATCCAAGCATGCCGCTTCTTGATTCCCTTGCGCGGCTGGCTCCCGTGACCTCCTGGAGGTTGGGCCGGGCGACCACCGCCCAGACCCTCGACGCCGGAGTCCCGCGCCTGGACCTGTCGCGCCTGGCCCCGGACGTGGCGTCCGGCGACTGGGCGCGGCGGGCGTTCGAGGATGAGCTCCACGTCAATGTTGAGCTTCCCGCTTGATGCGGCAAGCGGGTCCTACCAGGCATTATGCGTCGTGCCCGACACGCAATCTGCTACCTAACCCGCCAGCGCGGCAACGCTGCCCAGCCGGGCAGAAAAGAACGGCCCTCCGGTGCGCAGGGCCGTCGGGGGCGCTGTATCGAACCTGGTGGTGGTACCGGCAGGAGACCATGCCAGCCGCCCCCGGGGCGTTTGAATCGGTGCGCTTCCGCGCCTCATGCCGCGCACGGCCAAGGACGCTAGGCGGGTGCCAGGCGCACCGAATCGCCCACAACCTCCGCCGCCGTGCCGAGGCGGCGCGAGTAGTCGGCTATCAGGCCAGCGATCCGGTCGAAGTCGCCGCCCTCGGCGAACCGGGGGCGGGCGCCCGCGATCAGGGCCGGATAGGCGGCCACGTCCCGGACGCCATCCGGCGTCAGCGCGAAGTCCAAGACGTAGGTGTCGCGCCCCGCCGCCGAGCCCGGCGCGAACACAAAGTTGCCCATCGAATAGACGATCAACGCGCCGTTGTAGAACTCGACTCCCTCGATGACGTGCGGATGGTGGCCCAACACCACCTGTGCGCCGGCGTCCACCAGCGCGTGGGCCTGAGCGACTTGCAGTTCGCTGGGCTCGAATTCCCGCTCGATGCCCCAGTGCGCCGAGACCACCAAGTGGTCTGCCAACCCCCGCGCGGCCGCGACGGCATCCACCATGACCGCCAATTCCTCGGTGTAGGCGTTGCCGACGGGCGCGCCCGTCGGCGGGAAAGACTCCGGGGTGACGTCGGTGAACGCCAGGAAGGCGATCCGGGCGGGCGCGTAGCCGTCCGGCCCCGCCTCCACGACTTTGGCCGCCCACGGCTCCGCCGGGTTCAGGCCCGCGCCCACGCCGACCAGGCCTGCGGCCGCCACCGCCTCGACGGTGTCCGCCGATGCGTCGGGCCCGTAGTCCCCGAAATGGTTGTTCGCCAGGGAGAGCACGTCGAGGCCCGCTTCTGCCAGGGAGGCCGCCGCGCTGGCCGGAGCGCCGAAGGTGTACATCTTTGCGATCGGCGCGCCCCGGTCTGACACGGCGGTCTCAAGGTTCCCGAAAGCAATGTCGGCGGCCGCCAGGTGGCCGCTCACCTGGGCCAGCAGGTCCGCCGGATCGCCCAGCGGGCCCAGCCCGCTGTCCATGAAGCACAGGTCGCCGACCGCCGAGATTGTGACCGTTGCCACCACCGGCTCCGGCGGGCGGCCGCGCGATGCGGCAGGCCGAGCTTCAGCGGTGACCACCGCAGGGGACGGCGGGTCCGGGGGCGCCTGCGGCCCAGCGGCGCACCCGGCTGCCGCGGCCATCGCGGCCAAAACCAAGGCGCCGCGGCGGGCGCGCAGTCGGCGGCGCCGCCACGGCGAAGGGAATAGAGCCACGTCCAAAACGCTACGGCATTCGCCCGGGCGGC
>JAISCU010000037.1 GCA_031265345.1 Bifidobacteriaceae bacterium | reverse complement strand
CCACGGCGTCCAGCGGCCGTCCCAGCCGACGTTCCAGCGCGGCGATGACGCCCAGGAGCTGGTCCACGCCGGGAACCTTCTCGGTCAGCACCGTGGGCGTCCCGATCACGGCCACCGCGGCCACCTGCGCGTCGTCGGGCAACTCGTCCAGCCCCGCCACCTCGGCCGGGCCGTGGTCCTCCAACGCCTGGTGCAGGACGAGCCGCGCGGCCAGGATGTCCCCGCCGCCACCGGCGCCCAGCAGTCTCGAGCCCAGGCTCAATTCGTCCAGGTCGCGCAACTGGAGGGTCCACATGCGCGAATCATACCGTTGGCGACCGCTAGGCATCGCCCGTCCGTGAATTGTCGTCCTCCCGCCGTCGCCCTCACAGCGTCCTGCCTTGGTTGCCGTCCCGGTCGGCGTCCGTCCGTGCTCGTTCCTCGACGCCCTGCCGTGGAGGCGAGGCCCGTCAGGGACATCTCATGGATATGATGCCTCGCGCCTCCAGGGAAACTCCGGGATCGGAGCCACGGCGCCCCCGTTGAACTCCCGGATAACGGGTGATAGCTTAATTGTATCGATCTAGTCATTGATGTGAATTGCAATGGGGTGGGTAACGACATGGGTAGAACGAAAGATTTCCTGGTGGGCGGCGCGGTGTTGGGGGAGTGTGACCTCCGGCCGGGCGGCCCGGCGTCGGCACGGCCGGAGCCTTGGTGGGCGGACGCTGTCGTCTACCAGGTCTACCTGCGGTCGTTCCGGGACTCGGACGGCGACGGCGTCGGCGATCTCGTCGGGCTGTGCGAGGGGTTGGGCAGCATCGCCGAACTCGGTTGCGACGCGATCTGGCTGAATCCCTGCTACGCGTCGCCGCAGCGCGACCACGGGTACGACATATCCGATTACCGGAGCATCGCTCCCGACTATGGGACGCTCGCGGATTTCGACGAGCTGGTGGTGCGCGCCCACCGGCTCGGGCTCCGGGTACTCATGGACATGGTGCCCAACCACTGCTCGGACCGGCATCCCTGGTTCGTGGAGGCGCTGTCGGCCGAGCCGGGCGCGCCGGCCCTGGAGCGGTTCTTTGTCCGGGTCGGGCGCGGCGCGGACGGCGAGCGGCCCCCGAACAACTGGGAGAGCGTCTTCTCCGGATCGGCCTGGACCAGGGTGGCCGGGCCGGACGGACGTCCCGGGCAGTGGTACTTCCACGCCTTCGACTCCGCCCAGCCGGATTTCAACTGGCGGAACCCGGAGGTGGTGGCGGAATTCACCGACGTCCTGAGATTCTGGTTCGACCGGGGCGTGGACGGGTTTCGCGTCGACGTGGCCCACGGGAACGTTAAGTCCGCGTTGATGGAGGACTGGCCCGGCGCCGCCGTCGGCGGTGGCCACAACTACGCCATGTGGGACCAGCCCGAGGTCCACGACATCTATCGGGGCTGGCGGAAGGTCGCGGACTCCTACGTCGAGCCGAAGTATTTCGTGGGCGAGGCCTGGCTGCCCTCGCCCGAGAGCATGGCCTCGTACGCGAGGCCCGACGAGCTGAACCAGACCTTCGCCTTCGACCTGCTCATCCAGCCCTGGAACGCGACCCGGATGCGGGCCGCCGTGGAGTCCGGGCTCCGGATCGCGGCGGCAGGCGTCCGTCCGGCGTGGGTGCTCTCCAACCATGACGTCCATCGCACCGTGACCAGGTACGGGCAGGAGCAGTCGCTCGATATCCCCTCGTCGTCCGACATGATCGCCGCGGCGCGCAGACGCGGCCCGGCCGACCTGGAGCTGGGGGGCCGTCGCGCCCGCGCCGGGGCGGCGCTGATGCTGGCGCTCCCGGGCAGCGTGTTCCTCTACCAGGGGGAGGAGCTGGGGCTTCCCGAGGTCATGGACCTGCCCGACCGGGCCAGGCAAGACCCGATCTGGGTCCGGTCGGGGGGCGCGGAGCCGGGCCGGGACGGCTGCCGGGTGCCGCTGCCCTGGACGCCGGACGGCGCCAGCCTCGGTTTCGGCCCCGACGGGGGATCGCCGCCTTGGCTCCCACAGCCCGAGTGCTTCGCCTCCCACTCCCGCCAGGCGCAGGCGTCGAGTCCAGGCTCCACGCTGTCGCTCTACCGACGGCTGGTGCGGCGACGGCGGGAGGTGTTCGCCGGTGGCGGCGGCCTACGATGGCTCGACAGCCCGGACCGGGACGTCCTGGCCTTCACCCACGGACGCGGGTGCTGCGTGGTGAACTTCGGGTCCAGCCCGTTTCGGGTGCCGTCCGCTTGGCCGCTGGGGCGGCTTGTGGTCAACACCAGCAGCGATTTCGAGGGCAGCGGTTTCGAGGACGGCGTCGTCCCGGTCGACAGCGCGAGCTGGTTCACATCCGCTCCGGCGAGAACGTCCGCCCAAGAGAGACAGACGACAGCCCCGGGAACTCGCCCGGGGAAAACATTTTAGAGAGGAAGAGACATGCAATCGAAGAAACTCGTGTCGGCGCTTGCCGGGACGGTGGTACTGGTGCTGCTGGCGTCCGGCTGCGGCAAGGCCGCGACCTCGCCGTCGGGCAACACCTCCGGACAGCCGAAAGGCCCGCCCGCCGCCGTGACCGAGGTGGTGGTGTGGCACTACTGGGACGGCGCGAACGCCGACACCTTCGACGCGATGGCCAAGGAGTACAGCGCGTCCCATCAGCACGTCCAGATCAGCACGTCGAACGTGCCGAATTCGGATTTCCTGACCAAGTTGCGGGCCTCGGCCACATCCAGGACGCTGCCCGACATCGCCATCGGCGACCTGGTCTGGGTGCCGCAGGTCGAACAGCTCGGCACGCTCGCCGACCTGACCGGCCTGTTGCCCGCCGCGACCCTGGCCGATATCAACCCGGCGCTCACGTCGTTCGGCAAGATCGGCGGCAAGCAGGTGTCGGTGCCGGTGTCGGCCAACAACCTCGCCTACCTGTACAACAAGACCCTGTTCAAAGAGGCCGGCCTGGACCCGGACAAGCCGCCGACGACCTGGGAGGAGCTGATGGCCGCCGGCAAGCAGATCCGTAAGGAGACCGGCAAGCCCGGCTACGACCTCTACACCCAGGCCGGGGACTCCGGTGAGGGCCTGACCTGGAATTTCCAGGTGAGCCTGTGGCAGGCCGGGGCCGAATTTCTGAACGCCGACAACACGGCCGCCGCGTTCAACACGCCCCAGGGCAAGCGGGCGCTGCAATTCTGGGTGGACCTGATCGACGCCGGGGTCAGCCCGTATGCCAAGTGGGGCGAGTTCGAGAAGGGCCAGGGCGGCTCGGCGCAGGAGGGCTCCTGGATGGTCGGCATCTGGGCGCCGGACCCGCCGTTCGACTTCGGGGCGGCGAAGGCCCCGTACCCGGGCGACGGCAGGCCCGCGACGAACCTGGGCGGCGAGCAGGCGATGGTCTTCGACAACGCCGACGACCGGACGAGGGCCGCCGCCGACTTCCTCGACTGGTTCTTACAGCCGGAGCAGGTGACCAAGTGGAGCCAGACCACGGGCATGTTGCCGGTGACCGGCTCGGTGGCGAACAGCGGCGCCTACCTGGAGTGGGTGAAAGCCTCCGAGCCCAGGCTGCTGCCGTTCGTGGAGCAGATGGCCGACGCGCACGCGCGTCCGAACACGCCGCTCTACCCGAAGATCTCGCTGGCGTTCGCGCAGCAGGTCGAGCGGGCGTTGGCCGGCGAGGCGACGGTGGACGAGGCCTTGGCGGCGGCGGAACGGGCGGTCAACGACGTGATCGCCAGAGGCTGAGACGGCCATGACCATGCCGCAGGCCGGTTTTCTCCGGGGCGGGGGCGTCCCGGAGAAAACCCCTGCCGGAAAACGCCGGACCGCGCGCCGCCGGGGCCGTTACGACCGCGACCAAGTTGGGGCGGCCGCGTTCTTCCTCGCCCCGGCGGTGCTGGTGCTGG
>JAISCU010000026.1 GCA_031265345.1 Bifidobacteriaceae bacterium | reverse complement strand
ACTCAGGCCCACAGGATTACGCCCCCAGTACTTCATGTCGAGATACGCGGTCGCGCCGTAGGACATGACTACTTGAGCCCCGTTGGTCGCGAGTTGATTGCGCAGGTTCACAACCGATGCCGAAGGATTCCAGAACTGGACGGCGTCGCCTTCACTGAGTTCGCCGTCAGCGATCTCCGACCAGCCGTAGGCCTTCTTGCCGAGGTCGTGGACAATGCCCACGATCCGGGAGACCGACTCGCCGAACTTGGCCATGCCATAACGGCTGGTGAAGTACGACACTTCGTCGCCGCCGGTGCCGAGGTAGGGGCTGTTCGGATTCATGTCCCTGATCTGCGTGAGCACGTGCCTGATGAAGGTGTAAGTCAGCTCAAAGTCCGGGTCGAGGTAGGAGTAGCCGACCGAACCGGTGCCGTTGTGGTTGACGGTCGAAGCGCCCTCGACCGGCGTCACGCCAGCCGGCACCCAGCGAGACGGCGCGTTGAGATAATCCCGCCAGCTCGAGCCCAGCGTGTTCAGCTGAGGAATCGAGTGCAGAATCGAGTTGGTGTGCCCAGGCAGGTCGATCTCCGGGATCACAGTGATGAAATGATCGGCGGCGTAAGCCACGATCTCCTTGAAATCATCCTGAGTGAAGAAGCCGGTGATGCCGGGTTCGCTGTTGAACCCCTGCTGCGTCATAGCGGTCGAACCGCCGACCGATGTCAACAGGCTGTAGTCGATCGGATCGCCGTCTTCCTTGCCGTCGTTGGTGATCTCGATCCGCCAGCCCTGATCGTCACCCAGGTGCAGGTGAAGGCTGGACATCTTGTATTGCGAGATCGTGTCGATCATCTTCTTGACCTCGCTCACGTTGTAGAACGAGCGGGCCGTGTCAAGCATGGTGCTGCGCAACGCGAACCTGGGGCCGTCTTCAATGTGCAGAGGCGCGATGCTCCAGTCCGAATTGACCGGCACAGCCGATTCGATCCACGCCGGGAGGAGTTGACGCAGCGTCTGAACGCCGTTGAACAGCCCGTGCGCCGAGCCACCCACGATAGTCACGCCCGATGCCGCCACATCCAGCACGTAGGCTTCGTTGGCGCCATAGAAGTCAATCGCATCGACCGCGCCGAAACTGCGAGCCTCGTCGATCTGCAGCGAGACATCACCAGGACCCGGCAACCCTGTCACAACCGGGACGGGGAAGCCGGTGGCCTTGCGGGCCTGCACAGCGAACTGTTCGGCGATCGCAACGCCGTCGCCATTGGCCACAAGTTTGGTCTCTGCCGTCAGCTCCCACGACTCGCCCGCTACGGCCGTGAACACGGCCGGCAGAGGCATCAAGCCGAGTGCTGTCGGGTCAGCGGGATCGCCATCCGCGTAGGCCGGCAACGCCACTGCTGGAATCACCAAGCCCAACGAAACGGCCAAGGTGCCAAGCACCCCGACCTTCTTCTTTGAGTTCATTCTTAACAAGTCAACAGACCTTTCTTGATGGATTGGATATCTTCAGGGAAAGCCGGGGGCTGAATTCATCCGCCTCCTGCAGAGCTAGCGGTTGGGCTGAGCTCGACGCTCGCGCCCCGTTTACGGCGGCGAGCCAGGGCGCTCAGCCCTGTTCCAAGGCCCATCAGCGTCACTGCGATCACCATCACGCCAACGCTTTGGGCACCTGTGAAGGGCATGGTGCCAGTTCCGGCACCAGGGGACACCTGGTCGGCCGGGACAGCGGGAGCACCGCCGGTCGGAACGCCTCCCGAACCACCGGTCGGCCCGCCTGAGGGCCCGTCCGTCGGACCAACACTTGGACCATCCGTGGGTTGACCGCTGGGTCCGTCGGTCGGCTGGCCGCTGGGGCCATCACTGGGCGAACCAGTGGGTCCGTAACTCGGGACATCGGTCGGCTGACCACTGGGCCCGTCGGTCGGACCGGCCGTCGGTGTTGGGTCGAAGGATCCGCTCGGGCTGGGACTTGGCGACGGTGAGGTCTCTTCCTCGTATTCCTCGCCTTGTCTGGGCACGGGCCGGATGCCGGGGCCTGAGACCCCCACAGCTGAGTTCTCGTCAACATATGGGTAGGAAGGCACCGTCGGAACGGCGCTCGGCCGCAGGGGAAGCCAACTGGTGGTGCGGCCGAGGACTGTGGCACTGGTTTGATCGGCCAGGACTCCCACGTCCCATTGGAGATAGAGCCCGTGATCGCCGCGGTAAGTGATCAGTTGGTCAGTCAGCGGACCGCTCGCGACCGCGTCCCGCGCGGCGAGCGCAGGGCCCGCGAAGTAGGCGGATGATTGACTGCCGGCCAATGGCACCCCCGACAAAGCGGCTTCCGCGCCCAGCACTTCATAACTCCACCAGTAGACGGCGTCGCGGCCCGGGTCCCACCCGACATAACCGTCTGCGGCATCGGCGAAATTGATGGTTCCACCCGTCACGACCTTCACGGCACTGACCGGGGCGCCAGTTTGATTCGTGACCGTCCAGGACTGGTCGAAGGTGTACAGCGAACCGCGGTGCGGCCCAATCGTCCGCGCGAACACCAACCCGTCTACCGTCCACGTCACCGTGGCGGTGTTGGCGGACGGATCGGCCGTGAGCGTCCCGGGCCCCAGACTCCCGAGCGCTCCTCCCGTCGTTCCGGACAAGTACCCGGTGGCATAGGCGGTGCCATTGACCCAGAAGATGGTGCCATTGGCCAAGCCTGCGCCGCCAGAGTCTGCGAACAGGCTGACCAGAGTGCCGTTGGCGTGCAGCGCGCGGGCGTCGATGGCTCCGCTCCGGTGGACCTCGACTTCGAGATAACCATCGGTGCCGGTGAGCGTGACCGAGTCCGGTAGCGCCGACCAGGCCACACCGAGCCCGGCGAGCGTGGCCAAAAGGACCGCCGTGAAGCAGCCCAGCACCGCGCGGCCCGGCCGCCGCGCAGTGCTGGGCTGATTTTGGGTTCGCGCAAGCCGCGTCCCGGTATGTCTACCGGGAGATGTGCGCCTGGCGAAAGTGAGAGACCGGATCTTGATGCTCCTAGTTCTGGGGATTTCCTAGGGCTGTAGGGAAGGGTTACTGACGGAATTCATGCTTGTAGCGGGCGAATGGTGGCACTTGCGATAGACAATGGGGCCGGAATTGTGTTGTGCGCGACTGCCCCCGGTTCCTGGTGGAGACAGGTCCACTAGGAACCGGGGCTGCAGTCGCACACAGCATTGATTGCGCAGTTCTTACACGAGGGTCAGTGTCAGCACGGACGCATACTGGTCAGATGGGGTGTCGAAGGGGATACCCAACTGCAGTGGACCGCCGCACAGGAACTGTCCCTGTGATGAGCCCGCATCCGCCGAACACAGCACCTTCGCCGTCGCCAGACCGCCGTTCTGCGCGGGCGTCACCACCGGACCAGCCGTGACCGCCGGAGGCGTTCCAGAGCCGACCAGACCACCAGTCGGGATCACCGAGGCCGTCGGGCTCCAGCCCAGGTTCTGGGCCGAGATCTGGCCTCCCAGAGGCCCGGTGAAGTTCGTCGCCACACCAGACAGGGTCCAACCGGCCTTGGTGCCACGAGCGTCAACCACTTGAGCGACGTTCAAGTACCCGCCGATGTACTGGTCCAGGCCGTTCAGAGTGACCTGGCCGAGGTCGATCACCTGGTTGTTCGGCACCGTCAGCGACAACAAACCGGGCTGGACGCCCACGATGATGTCCTCATCCTCGGCGTTCACATTCAGCCAGGCGTTGGCGTAGACGGAGTTGATGGGCAGCGGATCGAAGGTAGCCACTGTGAGCTTGTACTGCCCGGGAGCCGCATACGTGTGCGATCCACGCACCGACCATTCACCGCCACCGAGGTCGACGACTTCAGCGGTTGACCGGGTCAGGTCGCCCCAGTTGATCACAGCGGTCAGGCTGGTCGCAGACGAGCCGACCACGCGGGCGACCTCGCCATCGAAGGCCTTGGCGGCCAGGTCCAGATTCACGCCGTTCACCACGGGCGCTGCAGGCTCGGAGTACCACTCAGGATGGAACACCCGACCGACAGCCCGAATCTCCGGGTAGCCCTGGGCTGCACCAGAGGTGCCTAGAGTCCAGGAATAGAAACCACTCAGACCGTTGTCTTTGGCCCACTTCGCGCGCTCCGCCAGGCTTTGGGGCGTCTCGATCGAGCAGACCCGGAGTTGACCGGGATCGAACAGCCAATGGTTCTTGGTCACGTCATCCCAGTAGATCAGCACGTTGCGAGAATCATTCTTGGCGGCAGCCAGATTGACCGCGTTGCTCCCGTTCCCGCAACCGGTGCCTGACCAAGGCTGCCACATGCCGCCGTTGTCGGTGTTCTGGACCACGAAACCACGACCGCCCGTGTACATGCCGCCGTAGATGATCTTGTCAGCCGGAACGCCTTCATCCAGCCACATCTGGACGTGGGTCACGCCCGAGTTGTAGGGATCGCCGGTGTTGTCCTTGGGATCGGGGTACAGGGGCTGGTTGTGCATCGAAACGGGAACATAGCCTGTGCCCATCTCGTAAGTCATGATGTTGAGCGTGTTAAGCCGGCTGCCCAGGAAGTCGAGGTCAAAGCCGTCACGGAGCTCATAGGGACCGCCAGTGACACCGTCGCCCGAGTCTTCCCAGCGACCGGCCGGGATGGCGGCCGTGATCCACAAATCATCAGGATCGGTGTTGTGGGCGTCAGCCCATGCGTCCAACTGGTCGCGGAACTCGACCACCAGCAGGTTCAGGTTGGCCTTGTCGTCCGGACCCATGATCCCAACGTTCGGCAGGCCGCCGGAGTACGGGAACTCCCAGTCGATGTCGAAGCCTTCCACCAGGCCGGTGTCAAGGTAGGTGGCGATGCAGCTTGCCACCAGTTTCTGGCGGTCTTCCGGGCTGTCTGAAGCGGTCGAGAAGTTCCGCGCCCCCCAGCCACCGAGCGAGACCAGGAACTTGGCATGCGGATTGGCCGCCTTGGCCGCCGCGACAGCGTTGGCGGCGTTGGTGTTGGGCAAAGAGCACATGCCGTCCCGGGCGCTGTTAGGGTCGCCGATAGTGGTGAAAGCCCACTCCACGAAGTTCACATTGGCCATGTCGTAGCCGGCGAAGGTGCTGGCATTGACGTTGTAGGCGTAGCCACCGACCAATGCCGTGGTGGGGGCGGGGGCGGCGCGACCGGGCCAAGTGGCCGGGTCCTCCCAGTCGATGGGGTCATCGGCTTGGGCAGGCGCGGCCAGGCCGACCATTGCGCCGATGGTTAGTGCGGTTGCCGCGAGGCCAGCGCACAGGCGCCTGGCTCCGGGTCCACGGGTGCGATGAGTCATCATACGAATGAGTTCTCCTTAGGTAGGGGCAAAGGTCCAAGAGGAAACGAACTAACGAAAGCTGACGGACTCCGAGGGGGTCCCCGGCGCGCGCCCACACTGTGCCCGTCGCTGGGCACCAACTATGCAGATGTTGGCCGGGTTGGCGGACCTTGCCGCCAGAAGCAGCTTACGGGCGGGCGGGCAGGGGGACAAGAGCAATAATGACCAAATTGAAACGGAATGAGCAAAATCGCTTACATCGAGCACTTCGCGGGTTGACATTTGATCGAATTGGCTCCGAATGCCCTCACGGTCGCCGCCCGTGGTCGGTCGGGGCGTCCCTGGATTGGCCCTCGGAGTCACTCGCGCGGCTCCCCACCTCCACGGAGCCGGACCGCGCGGGGAGACGGCCCGACGGCACGGGGCAACGGCGCCGAAGCAGCGTGGCCGCGCCGCCGGCCCTCGTGTGAAACGCAGCCTTCGCGCGGGCGATGCCTCGTCAAGTCTCGGTCACAGAGTCCCGGCCAGGTATTCGCGCAGGTAGGGAATCTGTATCTCCAAGCGGCCGCGACCCACCGAGGCGATGGGTCCGTGGGCGATCAGACGCGCCCTGGTCTGCTGCGCGCTCGACGCAGAAACCCCCAACCGGCGCTGCACGCCAGCGATGTCGCTGAAACCATCGTCCTGGGCCATCGCTTCCAAGAAGGCCCGATCCCTCGGTGACAAGGGGTGCAGACTGGGCAGGAACACAGTGTCGGCGAGTGCGGACCGCGCCGCCGAGAGAGCCAACGTGACGGTCGAAGCCGAGATCACGGCATCGTCACCGGCGTACTCCAGGAGGTAATAGCCCACCAATTGGAGCAGGTAAGGGTAGCCCAGCGTCGCGGCCGCCGCCTGTTCCAGCAGCGCCGCGTCGATTTGTTTCCCGATGCCGCGAAACGTCCGGTGATAGTACGCCGAGACCTCCCGCACCGGGATCGCGCCGAGTTCGACCTTGCGGGCCCGATTGAGGAACGTCAGCGTCTCCTCGTTCACCACGGTCGAAATGGCCGCGGGCAATCCGGCCATGGCAATAGCGATGTTCTTGCCTTCGCCCACCAATTCTTGATACGCCGTCGCCAGTCTCCGCAGATCGGGCGCGGTGGCTGTGACCTCGTCAACCAACAACACCACTCCCAGCCCATGCTTCGCCAATTCGTCGCACAGCAGGCCGAGTTTGGTGCGGAAGCCGTACTTGCCCTCGACCTCGTCGGTGAAGGCGAGACCGGCCGAGAACCCCAATGCGCCAGCGCTGACGGATTTGACCTTGCGCGGCTTGACGAGGTGTTTCGAGCCGTTCACCTGGATCGCCTCCAGCAATTCGGCCAGCAGGTCCGGTCCGGTGGTCGCTTTCGCGGGAACGAAGCCCGCCTGACGAGCCTGCTCGGCCAATTCCAGCAGCAGCGCTGTCTTCCCCATCCCGCGCAGACCCAGGCACAGCGACGCGCGGTTGGGGTGGCCCGGCGCTCCGGCCAGGCCCTTCACGAAATCCGAGACCACGTCATCACGGCCCACCAATTTCGCGGGCCTGTTGCCGAAAGCGGGCGAAAAAGACTGGTTGGCGCCCATCACGATCCTCCCTCCAGCGAACCCCTATCGCACTCATCGTATCAGGACGTATCAGGACGTATCAGGATGTACCAGGATGTATCAGGATGTATCAGGACATATAGGGAGGGATAAGAAGACTTAAGATTCACGCCGCCCTGCCGACTCAACCTGCACGACTCATGCCCCGTGGACGCGGGGCGTTGGTGCTGCGGCGGGGCGCAGCACCAGGAGCCAGGCTTGTCCACAATTGGCTTCAATTGGCAGCCGGGTCGAGTTCCAGTCAGTTGTGGACAACGGCGCCCGATGCCGCCCACCCGGCAGCGAGCGTTTGCGCAGGTGACCGGGTCGGCGGCATCGGCGCACCTATGCGGCCCGTGTCCGCAAGTGGCTTCAACTCGCAGCCAGGCCGAGTTGCAGGGGCTTGCGGACACCCCACCCGGCCCGGACGGGCGCGAAACGGGGGTCTGGCGGGCCGCCGGGCCTTCAGCGCCACCGAGACGCGCGCCGGTCCGGCCGCCACGCCCGGCAGCACCGCCCGGCAGCCAGATGGACACGGGCGAGTCGTGACTTGACAGAATCATAGTGACTCGTGATAGAGTCATTATGACTTCATAAAACCAAGGAGCGCCAGTGGACCCGATCACGCACTACGATCCCCGCGACTACCCGCCCTTCGCCGTCGCGGTGGACATCGCCGTCTTCACTCTGCGGAATGGCACTATGAACGTCCTCATGATCGAGCGCGGGGACCCGGTGGCCGCAGGCATGACGGCCTTCCCAGGCGGGTTCATCCTCCCCGACGAGGACGCCGACCAAGCCGCCCATCGGGAGCTCCAGGAGGAAACCGGAATCGGAAGCGCGATCCCCATCCACCTGGAGCAACTGCGGACCTATTCCGCCCCGGACCGCGATCCACGGATGCGGGTGGTCTCGATCGCCTACCTGGCCCTGGCGCCAGACCTCCCCGACCCAATCGCAGGCACCGACGCCCGCCAAGCCCGCTGGCTGCCAGTCGGCGAAGCCCAAGCGAAAGAGCTGGCGTTCGACCACAACCGCATCCTGGGTGACGCCCTCGAGCGCGTCCGCGCCAGACTCGAGTACACCACCCTGGCGACCACCCTCCTGCCGCGCGTGTTCTCAATCGGACAGTTACGCGAGGTCTACCAAGCGGTCTGGGACCAGTCCATCGAACCGCAGAATTTCCGCCGCAAAGTGCTCTCCGTCCCCGGATTCATCGAGCCGACCGGCGAACTCAGGCGCGGGGTCCCCGGCCCCCGCGCCCAGCTCTACCGACCCGGACCCGCCACCGACATCGCGCCGCCTTTCCGAAGGGAGCCCCCGCAATGATCGACACGGCCGCGACACCGGCACAGGTGCTGGCCGCGCAGACCTGGGCCGAACTCGGGCTCGACCGCACGCCCGCCAACCTGCGCCGCCTCCAGCGAGCCTTCCATCCCGACCTCTGCTCGCACCACGCCGCTGCGGACGCGTTCGCTAGGGTCCAGGAGCTGTACCTCCAGCCCGAGTTCCAGCTTCGCACCGCTCAGGGCAGCCGCGTCGGCGCCGGAGTCATCGAGTGGCGCACCAAGCCCGGTTTCGAGGATTTGGCTGCGGTCTGCCGCGCCGCCCACCGCGATTTGGCCCGCTGCCGCCATCCCTCTTTCTTCACCGTGGACGATGCCGCTCACCCAGGCCCGGCCTTCCCCGCAGGTCCCGGCGCCGCAGGTCCGGGCCTGGCGATCCGCTACGACCAAGGCGGCGCCAAATGGTGGCTCGCCAGTGCTTTCGACAGGATCGACGGCCGCACCGCGATCTGGGTGGCCAAACGTCTGGCGGCCGCCATCTCCGAGGCCGCCTCGGTCGGGTGGGTCCACGGGGACATCCATCCGGGGACAGTGATCCTGTGCCCCGCCGAACACGGCCTCAGGTTGGACGGCTGGTGGAGCGCGGCCAGGGAAGGCGAGCGCCTCACCGTCAGACCGACCGCCCCGACCCCGCCGCGCTGGATCGGCGGAGGGGCGGCCGACCAGTCGCTCGCGGTCGCCCAGGCGGCCGCCTGGCTCCGCACCACCGACAGCCCACAACAGTTGATCAACCTGTTCGAACATCACGCGGCCGCGCCGGGACAAGCGACCGACTTCTTCGAGGACGTCACGCTGACGGCGCGCCGCCTCTATGGGAAAGACTCCTGGCATCACCTGCCGGAGCCGAAGGTGCCTCCGATCTGAACCCGGCGGCATCGTGCAACTGAAGAAAACCAAGGAAAGGAGAACCCGAGATGGGTGGAGGATATTGGAGCAGTGCGACCAACGCGGCCGTGACCGGAGCGCGAATCGCTTCCGGGGCGACCTTCGGGTACCACGCGCGTGTGCGGGCGACCGGGGTCTACCAGGCGCACGAGGACTTGGACCCGCGGCGGCTCAACCGGGCGGGCCAGAACGTGCGCGAGGCCCGCGACAACCCGGACCACCCGCGAAGCCTGCCGATAGTGGTCGGATTCGACTCGACCGGCTCGATGGGGGCGGTGCCGCGGGTTGTCCAAACGAAACTGGCCACGCTGTTCGGCCTGCTGTTGGACAAGGGCTATGCGACCGACCCGCAAATCGCCATCGCCACCTACGGGGACGCCCTGTGCGACCAGGTGCCGCTGCAGATCAGCCAGTTCGAGGCCGACAACCGGATCGACGACAACCTCGACAAGCTGTACCTGGAGGGCGGCGGGGGCGGCAACGACGGCGAGACCAGCCAACTGCTGCTGTATTACCTGGCGCATCACACGCGGACCGACTCGTGGGAGAAGCGCGGCAAGAAGGGTTACGCCTTCCTGATCGCGGACGAGAAACAGATCCCGATCGAGCCCGCCGAGGTCGCGCGGTACATCGGCGACACCCAACCGCTGGGCCGCCTCAGCTTCCAGGCGATCGCGGCGGACGTCGCCCGGACCTGGAACGTCAAAGTGCTGTTGATCAACAACGCGACGGCGCACTATCAGGGCTCGCAGCAATTCTATGAGGACTTGTTCGGCCCCGACAACGTCACCATTGTGCAGGACCCGGACATGATCGCGGAGACCATCGCCGCGATAGTCGGCTTCGCGGAGGGCCGCTCGCTGGCGACCATCACGGAGGATTTGACCGCCTCCGCCGGGCGCGAAGTGGCCCGTCGGGTGAGCGATTCGTTGGCTCTTCGGGTCCCGGTGGGCGCTGGTCTGCGATGAGTGGGCGTCCGCCCAGCGCCGACATCGTGGTGGGGCTCGGCTGGGGCGACGAGTCGAAGGGCGCGACCGTCGACGCGTTGGCCGCAGCCGGGGATGGGGCGCGGCCTGGGGCGCGGCCGACCGCGCGGGTGGTCCGCTTCAACGGCGGCCACCAGGCCGGCCACAATGTCGTCGCGGGCGGACGGCACCATACCTTTTCGTCGTTCGGCTCGGCCACGTTCCTGGGGGTGCCGACTTGGCTGTCCTGGGATTGTCTGGTCGAGCCCTCGGCGGCCCTGCGCGAGGCCACCGCCCTGCGCGCGCTCGGGTTGACTCCCTCGCTGCACGTCCATGAGGGCTGTCTGGTCACCACGCCGCTGCATGTGGCCGCGAACCTGGCCCGTGAGGCCGCCCGCGGCTCGGCCCGGCACGGCACCACGGGGCGGGGCATCGGGGAGACGGTCGCCTATTCCTTACGGGTGCCCGATGCCGCGCCAACAGTTTCCGACCTCGCGGACAGTCGCATTTTCCTCGCCAAGGCGGCCACGTTAGCCGCGGTGTACGCCTCGGACGGTTTGCTGCCTGACGAGGACATCGACCCGTGGCGCGACGCGCTCTTGGCGCAGCTGGAGGCGGCCCGCTGCTTCGAGGTGGTGGGGCTCGATCGGTTCTTGAACGAATTGTCTGACGGCCACACCATCTTCGAGGGCGCGCAGGGGTTCTGGCTCGATGAGAGCTTCGGGTTCCAGCCCCACACGACCTGGTCGAAGACCACGCCCGCCAATGCCCGTGCTCTGGCGCGGCTGACTGGGATCGACCAGGTGCGGACCATCGGATGCGTCCGGACCTATGCCACCCGGCACGGCGCTGGACCCCTGCCGCATGAGGACGAGCTGGCTTTGCGGCCGCCTGAGCCGCACAACGGGGATGACGGCGCGGCCGGCCGTTTCCGGGTCGCGCCCCATGACGCTGCCCTGTTACGGGCCGCGATCGACCAGACCATGTGCGACGGATTGGCGATCAGCCACCTGGACGTGTTCGATTCTTTCCAAACCTCGGACGGTTCATGCGGGCTGACCGAGTTTGGGCCGGTGGTCATGACCGCTTCCGGACCGGGGCGCGAGGACCGGCGTCTGCTGCCAACGCTATAGTGTGCGGGTCGCGAAAAGACGCGCGAGCGGGGGGAACATGCACATGAACAGAATCTTGGCGGCGGGCGCGCTCTGCCTGGCGTTGGTCGGTGCCGGTTGCGCGCGACCGGGGACTATTGACCAGGTAGAGATCGTGAACGGAGAGTCAACCAAGTTCTCTCCGGCCGAGATCGAGGCGGCCGAGGAGGCCGTGATGGCCGAGTTCCGCGATTTGGAAGGCTGCGTCCTCCTTGAGCTCGGCTATGACGAAGAGTTCTCGGATTCAATGACCGCGAGTTACACCGGTTCTGGAGGTGAAGGACGGTCGAGCGATCTGGCGGGCACGAATGCGATTTTGCTGCGATCCGTTTTTCACGTCAGCAAGTACGGCCACGGCGTTGGTCTGAATCCCGACACCGACTACACGGATTGGCCGTGGATCTTGACGCGCGACGATCAATCGGCGCCGTGGGAAGTCGTCCCATGGGGCCGCTAAGCCTCTGGGCAGTGCGACCACCAGGCGGTTAGCATAGTGGGAGCGCGTCCACCGGCGCGTCGCTCCATCGAAACGCCCCGGAGGCATCATGACTGGGCCGATCACCCTTGAGGAAGTGGCACGCGCCGCAGGCGTGTCCAGATCGACGGCATCGCGGGTGATCAACGGCGACGTCGCCTCCCCGCAGTCGGTCAAGGCGGTCAACCGGGCGGTCAAGAGACTCGGATACGTCCCCAACCGGGCCGCCCGGACTCTGGCCAGCCAGCACACCGACCAGGTCGCCATCATCACGCCGGAGAGCCCCACCCTGATCTTCCTCGACCCGTTCGTCGCGGTGGTCAGCGCCACAACCGCGCATTCCTTGTGGCAGGCGGGGCTGGTGCCGCTCCTCGCGTTGATGGACCCCGCCGATCCGGTGGCCACGACCAAGCAGTTCTTGCACCGAGGCAACGTGGACGGCATCATCGTCACGCACCTGCGTCAGAACGACGAGTTGCGGAAACTGTTGACCGAGGCCGACTTGCCGATAGTGTTCATCGGCCGACCGCCGGACGGCATCGAAGCGCCCTACGTGGACGCCGACAACGTCCACTCCGGTTACATCGCCACCGAGTACCTGCTGAAACAAGGACGGCGGCGGATCGCTTGCGTCGGCGGCCCGCTGACCATGCCCTCCGCCGTCGACCGGCGCACCGGCTTCCTCCAAGCCCATCACGCCGTCGGCGTGGAGCCCGGCCCATACGTCGAGCTCGATTTCCACAGCGCGTCGGCTGCCGCCGCCACCGTCCAATTGCTGGAGCAACGGCCCGAGACGGACGCGGTCTTCGCGGAAACCGATTTCTTGGCGGCGGGCGTGCTGCAGGGCGTCGCCATGACGGGTCGGTCGGTGCCGGGGGACGTCGCAGTCGTGGGACACGACGATTCGGCCACCGCCACCCAGGTGGTCCCCCAACTCACCACCGTCGCCCAGCCGGTGGAGCAACTCGGCCCGGCAGCCGCGGGACTGATGGTCCAGCGTCTGCGCACCGGCCAGTGGGGCGAATGGCCCCAGCTCTTCCCAACTGAGTTGGTCATCCGCGACTCCGCCTGAATCCCACTAATCGAGGCCTTGACAACCTCCAAAAAAGAGCCCTATGCTTGCAGCACACAAGTGGGAGCGCTCCCATTTCTGGGAGCGCTCCCAGAACCCAAGGCAACCAACTGAACCAACCCGCAAAGGCCCCCGGGAGACACCGCGACGAGGCAACCTGAGGCCATTCCCGCTATCGGCTCGAACCGAACCGATGGCGAACCCACTGTGGCGACGCCGGGCTGCGGCCGGACAGCCACGACCCTCGGGGCCACGCCCCCGGCTCCAGGCCCATCGGCCCGAGGAACATCTCGAGAAAGGGAATTGACCATGCTCAATCGATCCGGAACAACCCGTGCAGCCGTTTCAACCCTGTTGGCCTTCGGCCTCGCGACGGCCCTGACCGCCTGCGGCACCGGAAGCGGCGGCAACAACGGCGGCGACAACGCCGAACCCGCCGACTCCGGCTCCGTCACCTGGTGGGGTTGGACCCCGGACACGCCCGTGGCCGAGGCCTACATCGCAGCTTTCAACCAGGACTACCCGGACATCGAGGTCACCTACAAGAACTATGAGAACGTCGACTACCGCAACGCGCTCACCCCGGCGCTCGATTCGGGCGAGGGCCCGGACGTGTACAACCTCGCTCCGGCCGGTGGATCGCCGGACACCTGGGGCGCCTACGCGCTCGACATGGCGCCGTTCGCGGAGGAGACCCTCGGCGACGGTTGGCAGGGCAAATTCGGCGAGGGCTATCTGGACCAGTTGTCCAATTCGGAAGGAACACTAGTAGCGCTGCCCCTAGGTGGCATGACGGCCGGTTTCCTTTGGTACAACAACGACATCTTCGAACAGGCGGGCGCGACGGTCCCAACCGACTACGCCACCTGGCAGGACGCCTGCCAGAAGATCCAGGCCATCGGCAAGGTCTGCTTCACCATGGGAGCGGGCGGCCAGGACACCTTCCCGACCGAGTTGTTCCATGCGATCGCCAACTCCGTGGACCCGGACTGGTTCGGCGAAGCAGCCGTCGGCGACGCTGAATGGTCTGATCCGCAAGGCGTCGAAGTCCTGGAGATCATCAAAAGGATGCAAAGTGACGGGATCATCTCCGCGAACGCCTTGGACGGCCCGCAGTACCCGCTCGCCAACGAGGAGTTCATGAAGGGCGAAGCTGCCATGGTCCAGATGGGCTACTGGTACGCGCAGTACTCCGGCTTGGAATCCGCCACGGTGGCCATGGAGTCCGCCGGCGTCTCCAACCCCGAGCCGTTCGTCCAGCTGCCCATGGAGTTCCCGGACGTGGCCGGCCAGGGCAACGGCTCGCAAGTGTTCGGAGAATGCGACTACGGGCTGGCCATCAACGCCGATTCGAAGAACGTCGCCGCCGCCAAGACCTTTGTCCGCTGGATGACCATGACCGAGGCGGGCCAGCAGAAGGTCGCCAACGCAATCGACCTGATCCCCGGCCTCAAGGGGGTCGAGCCGGATTGGAGCGCCATCGCCCTGGTGGATCAAGCCCGCCAGGAAGAGGCCATCAACGACCTGCTGGCCACATCCTCCGCCGCCACCCAGACCCGCCAGTGGCAGACCACAGAGCCGACCCTCCTGGCGATGGTCGTGGCGATCCAGGAAGTCCTCGACCCGACCATCAACAAGGACATCGAGTCCATCCTGGAAACGTTCCAAGCCTCCTCGGTGGCTTCGGATGTCGGCCGCTGAGCGGGTGCTGATCCCTGAAACGGGCAAGCGCCATGACTGATACCGATCTGGCCAACGGGCGGCCGGCAACCATTCGCCTGGCGACGGGCCCGCCGAAGCGAAGGCGCAGACGCTCCAACCCCACCCCCGGAGGGCTGCGCTGGCTGGCACCGGGATTCGTG
>JAISCU010000318.1 GCA_031265345.1 Bifidobacteriaceae bacterium | reverse complement strand
CGGGCTGCTGCTCCCCGATCCGGGTCCGCGCATGGGCGGACCTGCGGCCTAGGCAAGCCTCGGCGCGCGGCGCGTGCGTCGATCCCAATCAGCGAAGACCCCCCCCCCCGGTGGCCGGTCCGGCTCAGAGCGCAGGGAAGCGGCCGTGGCCAGCGGGCTGACGGCGGGCCGGAAACGGCAGCCGGGCGCGTTCTTCCGACTGCTGCTGGTGCTGGTTCCGGTGGTGTTGGTCTGTGCGGCGGCATTTGTCGCCGTGTCGGTGCCGCGCCACCAGAGTGCGGAGCAGGCGGCGTCCGGCGTGCTCGATCTCAGGGAGGCGGATTTCTCCAGCGGCGTGTTCGCGCTGGGCGGCGAGTGGGAGTTTTACTGGGGACAGTTGTACGCGCCGGACGATTTCGGGCCGGGCTCGCCGCCTGGCGGGACGCTCGCCACGGTGCCGGGCAGTTGGGACGGTGAGGGGTTCCCCGAGACAGGCTTCGCCACTTACCGATTGAAGATTCTGGCGGACGAGCTGCGGCTGATGCTGCAAGTCCCGGAGATTGCCTCGGCCAGCGTCGTGTATGTGAACGGCGCCAAGGTGTTCGAGGCGGGTGTGGTCGGCAGGTCGGCGGCGGAATCGCGGATGGGGGTGCGGAACGCTCTGGTCCCGGTCCCCAGCGTGGATAGGGCGGCAGAGATCGTTGTCTGGGTGTCGAACTACCAGTGGGTAGAGGGCGGGCTCACCCAGCACCTCGAGATCGGGCGCGACGACGTGCTGGAACGGACCGCATTGACCCGGTACGCGTTGCTGGGGCTCTTCATCGGCGCGGCGCTGATGATGGGCGCGTACCACCTGGTGTTGTTCTGGCATCGGCGCGGCGACCGGGTATACCTGGTGTTCGGAGTGTTCTGCCTGATTGTCGCGGCGCGATTCGCCCTGGAGACGAACGGATTCGCCCATCTGCTGCTGCCTGGCGGCATGGGGATCGGTCTCGCCCGCACCTACCTGGCGCTGTTCGTGGCACAGGCGGTGGCGCTGGTGGTTTTCACACACGAAGCGCTTGGCATCGGCTACGGCGGGAAGCTGCGGCGCGGAATCTACGCCGTGTTCTCACTCGGTCCGTTGGCGCTGACGCTGGTCGCGCCTTTCGCGGTCGTGGGTGCCCAGTGGCTGCTGTTGCTGATCATCCCGATGACCGCGACCGGGGTCAGCGCCGCGAGACGCAAGGGGGTATGGCGCAATCCGTACACGGCTCTCTTCGTGGTATCGATCTTCATTTTCGTGGTCTGGGCACCGTTGACGAAGCTGTTGCTGGGCGACCTTTACTTCGTGCCGGGCATCACCTCGAACCTGTTCTTGATCATCAGCCAATGCCTGATGCTCGCGGTCAGCTACGCGGATACCAAACGCAGAGACGAGGAACTGGTCGAGCGCAACGCGGCGTTGGACAACCTGAACCGGATGAAGACCGAGTTCTTGCAGAACATCAGCCACGAGATGAAGACTCCCTTGGCGGTGGTGTCCACCAGCGTGCTCAACGCCGACGACCTGTTGGACTTTGACGCGGATCGAGCCGAGATTCGGGCGAGCCTGCGCCGCGCGCAGACCGAGGTGATGCGGATGGCGCGGATGGTGGACTCCGCGATGGCGTTCTCGTCCGCCAACGAGACCAGTCAGCGAATGGAGGCGCTCGACCTCGGCGCGCTGCTCCAGACGACCGCTGACGCTTATCGCCCCTTGCTGGCCAGACACGGAAATACCTTGATCCTCAACATCCCAGACAAGCTGCCGTTACCACGAGGCAACTCAGAGATGTTGGCGCAAGTGTTGTCGAACTTGCTGTCCAACGCCAACCGGCACACCCAAGACGGCAAAATAGCGGTCACCGCGACGCGCGGCGAGGCATCGGTGACAGTGACCGTGCGCGACGACGGGGAGGGGGTGGACGAGGCCGTGCTGCCACGGGTGTTCGACCGGGGCGCGTCCACCGGTGGAACCGGCCTCGGCCTAGCAATCAGCAAGGCGGCCATAGCCGCCCACGGCGGGCGGATCACGCTGCGGAACAACTCTGGCCCCGGCGCTTGCGCCGAGTTCCAACTGCCAACTCTCGGTGACGAGGATGAGGCGCTACGGTGAATGGGAACGCGAGTGGGAAGACGGCCAGGCTGGCGGCGGGCGGGGCCACCCTGCTCTTGATCGAGGACAACCCAGCCGTGCAACGCAACAACCGGGCGATCCTCGCCAGGCGCGGGTATGCCGTCCGGGAGGCGTCAAACTTGGCGCAGGCACGCACCAGCGTGGCGACCGAAGAACCGGATGCGATCATCCTCGACATTATGCTGCCGGACGGCAGCGGCCTCGACTTCCTCACCGAGCTGCGCCGCGACTCTCGGATTCCGGCGCTGGTGTTGACAGCGCTGGGAACACCGGAGGACATAGCACGGGGATTGCGGGCCGGAGGCGACGACTACCTGCCGAAACCCTACGATCTGGACGTTTTCTTGGCGCGGGTCGAGGCGCTGCTGCGCCGCGCCCGGCAGGTGCCCGAGTCGGTGGTGGCGGGGCCGCTGCTGCTGGATATAACGGCGGGCCAGGCGTTCTGCAACGGCGCGGACCTGCTGCTCACCCAGAAGGAGTTCGCCTTGCTGCTGCTGCTCGCGCAGAACGAGGACAAGACTCTGGACGCGGAATATCTCTACCAGAAAATCTGGAAACGGTCGGCGTTGGGCGACACCCAGGCCGTCAAGACGGTGGTGTCCCGCCTCCGCACGAAGCTAGCCCGCAGCGGGTACAAAATCGTCGCCGCCCGAGGCGAGGGGTATCTCTTCGAGAAGTGGTAGCGAAGGTGGCGTTTTCGCAACCTTCAGCCTTCCCGGCGTAGCCAACGGTTAACTTTGCAGTTGGCTTCGGGCTTTGGTCCCCCTGTGCCTGCCGAACCGCGTCATTGCGCCCCGGTGAGCAGATGGGG
>JAISCU010000314.1 GCA_031265345.1 Bifidobacteriaceae bacterium | reverse complement strand
GAGGAAGCCCACCAGTTCCAGCCGAAAACGCGAAACCCCAGGTCGGACGGCATCGTAGATTCTACGACGCCGTTGGGGGAGCCGACCGGGGACAGCCGGGAGCAGGCCGCGAAGATGCTCGGCGGCCCGTCCTACAACACCCTCGAGCGGGTGCTCGCGGTCAAGCACATAGCGTCCGACCCAGAGCGCGGCCCCGAGGTGCGGCGCGAGGCCCAGGAGGCGCTGCGGCGGATCGAGGCGGGCGACCCGATAGACCAGCTGTTCCAGCGGGTCCGCTCCCTGGCGAGGGTGGACGACTTGGACAAGGTCGCGCGCGACCCGTCCGAGCCGGCCGCCGCGCGGGAGGCGGCGGAGCGGGGCGTGGTGATGATCCGCCGCATGGACGCCGCGACCCCCTTGCCGCCGGCGGAGATGGACCAGTTCACGAGCGCGGTGCGCGACAAAGTCGAGGCCGCCCGCCGCGCCCACGCGCGCGCGGCGGCTGAGCCAAAGCAGCCCGGCGCGCGGGGGCGGGCGCCGGCGGCGCCGAAGGCGAAGCAGACGGCGCGGCAGTTCACCTGGTTGTGGCAGCGGATCGCGGGATGGCCCGGAGACTACGACCCGGAGGCCATCGCCCGCGACGTGGCGGACGCCGACTGGGCGGCATTCAAGCGGACAATGGCCGAGGGGAGCCGGTTCGTGGAGGCGGTCGACGCGATCCGGGCCGCCCTGGCAGAGACCGCCTCCGGCCCGGCGACGACCGCCGGGCTGTGAGCCGCCGCCAGGCCGCGCATCGGCGGCGCGGGCGATGCGGGCCCGGCGCGTCCGTCCGCTTGCTGCGGGGAGTCGTCGCGCACCTTGCCCCCGGATGGCGTTGGACCAGTGGAGGGAGCCGAACGGATGAATGGGAATGCTGGCGCGGCAACGGGCCGCGCGCGAAAGATCGTCGGGGCGGTGGCGGCCACGGTGGTTGTGGCGGCAGTCGCGGCGGGCCTGTGGGGCCTGGCCGCGGGTCCTGGCCGCCGTCCCGCCGACGCGGGCGGCGCGGCGCCGCGGGCGAGCGCGCCGGCGGATACCTCCCACCCGGGCGGCCCGGCCGGCTCGGCGCTCGCCGGGGAGTCGGAGGTCTTCGCCCGGCGGGCCGCGTCCTTGCTGTTCGACTGGGACACCGCGGAGAAGAGCCGCGGCGAGGTGGTCGACGCGCTGATCGCGTTGGCGGACCAGTCGGGCGAGGGCGAGGCGGACGGGTTGGCCGCCGACGTCGGCAACTATGTGCCGGACGCGGACATGTGGGGCAGGCTGCGCGCCAACCAGACCCGCCAGCGGCTCCAGATCGACACGGTCGCAGAGCCCGCCGCATGGGACGACGCGGTCGCCGGCGCCAGGCCGGGCCAGATCCCGCAGGGCGCGGCCGCGTGGACGGTGGCCGGCGTCCGCCACCGGGAGGGCGTGTGGGAAGGCGAGCCGGTCTCCTACGAGGAGCCGGTAGCGTTCACGCTCTTCACGGCCTGCGACGAGGCGGGCGGGTGCCGGCTCCTGCGCGTCTCCCTCCCCGGCCAGCCGCTCGGATGAGGGCCACGTGAAAACCGCTCTGGCCGCCGCGGCGGCGCTCCTGTTGGGTCCTTCTTTGCTGCTGCTAGGCGCGGGAGCCGTGCTGAACCCGGCCGCGAAAGCGGCCTGCTCTGTCGGCGGCGGCCTGGTCGTCACCAACGTCCCCGACACCCTGGAGGCCGAGACCGCCGACGGCGCGAAGGTGGTGTTGAACCGGGCGCAGCTGGGCAGGGCCGCCACCATCGTGGCCGTCGGCTCAAGGGTGCCGGGCGCGGACCGGGAGGCGGTGGTGGTCGCGTTGATTGCGGCGTTGACGGAGTCGACCCTGCGGATGCTGTCGAACACAGCCGCCTGGCCCGATTCCGCCGACTACGACAACGACGGGGACGGCTCCGACCACGACAGCCTGGGCCTGTTCCAGATGCGGCCCTCGACGGGATGGGGCACGGTCGAGGAGTTGATGGACCCGGCGTATCAGGCGCGGGCGTTCATGGGCGGCCCGACCGGCCCGAACCACCCGTCCCCGAGGGGACTGCTCGACATCCCCGGGTGGAAGACCATGCCGAAAGGCGACGCCGCCCAGCAGGTGGAGGTGTCCGCCCACCCCGACCGGTACCAGAAATGGGAGCCCGTCGCCGCGAAGATCCTCCAAACCCTGACCGCACCCTACCCCGGCGGGACGGCCCCGCCGGAAGCCGCGGTCGGCTCCGGGGCGGTGGTGTTCCCGCTGCCGGCGGGGACGTGGGTGAAGACGTCGGACTTCGGGTGGCGCGTCCACCCGATCTCCGGCACCCGCCGGTTCCACGCCGGAACCGACTACTCCGCCCCGGACGGAACCCCGATCCTGGCGGCCGCGGACGGCGCGGTCCGGTTCGCGGGCCCCGCGCAGGGGTACGGCAACGCGATAATCATCGATCACCAAGTCGGCGGCGGGACCGTGTCGTCCCTTTACGGGCACATGTGGGACGGGCACCTCTATGTGAAATTCGGGGACCGGGTCGCGGCCGGCCAGCACATCGCGGACGTCGGGTCGAATGGGAACTCGACCGGATCCCACCTCCACTTCGAGGTCCACCCCGCCGGAGTCAAAGCAAGCGCCATCGACCCGCACGCCTGGCTCGCTGTCCAAGGCGCCGCCGAGCTCGAAAACGCCGCCGCCGGCCCGGCCGCATGCCAGCTCGGAGCCGCGCCGTGAACCGCCCCGCCGCCCCGGCGGGCGCGTGGGCGGGGGTCGGCCCGGACTTCGGGGCGGTCACGGGCGACACCCTCGCCCAAGCGGTCGGTGCCCTGCTGACCGTCGTGCTCGTTGCGGCGGTCGCCTGCCTGGTCGTCTCGGGGCTGTGCTGGGCGTTCGGTGAGGCGAACGGCAACTATCAGCTGGCGGCGAAAGGCAAGACAGGGACGCTTGTCAGCCTGGGGGCCGCCGCGGCCGCCGGCGGAGGCGTCGCGTGGGCGAACTTCCTGATCGACGCCGGGTCCGGCTTCTAGACCCCGCCCCGCCTGGGCGCGTCGGCGAAACCCGGGTCAGGTTCCGGCGGCGCGGGCGGCGCGGCGCTCCGCCCACCGGCGGCGGGCGAGCAGGACCAGGCTGACCGGCCCGAGCATGGTCAGCCGCAACCCGTCCCAGCAGTACACCAGGACCAGCAGGTTCAACCAGCCGGGCGCCCCGCCCCGGACCGCCTCCGCCAGGGACGCGGCGGCGAAGAAGAACACGACCCCGAGGCCCATCGCCGGCACGCCCCACCGCAAACCGTCCCGGGTGCCCCTGACTTTGCCGATCAGCCGGTTGACCGGCCCCCACCGCGCGGACAACCCGTGGGTCGCCGACGCGACCGCCCAACCCAACCTGAACACCGTCCCGCCCCTTCTTCTCCGCCCCGGCCGGGGTTTCCGTCTGTCAGACCAGACGATAGCCGCGCGGTCTGACACCGCCCAGCGGCCCAAAGCCCCGATAACGCGGAACCGGCGCGGCGCGCCCCGGGCGGGCGCCTGAGTCTGGCCGGGCAGGCGCACCTGGGCTGCGGTTGCCAACACTCCCGGCCTTCGCGGGGGTCAGCGAATAGGAGGATCGCCAATGCTCAACGCCGCGCGGACAGCTGGGAGGGCCCTCACGGGCCTGGTCCCGGCGGATATCGACATCGACCCGAACGACTCGGGCCTGCCGGGGATCTCGCAGCTGAAAGACATCGTCGGGGCGGTGATGACGGTCGGGCTGGTGCTGTCGGTCCTCGCGCTGATCGCGTCCGCGATCGTGTGGGGGTTCGGCGCGAACAGCTCGAACCCGCACCTCGCGTCCCGCGGGAAGCTCGGCGTGGTGGTGTCCTGCGCCGCCGCGGTGATCTGCGGCGCGTCCGTCGCCCTGGTGAACTTCTTCTGGAACGTCGGCCAAACAGTCTGACACGCCGCCGCTGTTGTAGGGGTCCGTCGAAGATGGCCCCTGGTCCACCCTACTTGTCCATTACTTGTCCAATCGCCGCGTTGTTGTCCAATTCTCCGCGTGGAGAGCGAAGGCGGCGAGCCTGGAGGAGACCGACACCCGAGGAAGTGGGCAACTTGGATGCGCGCTCTGTGCCGATCCTGCTTCCTGCTCTGGGCAGCGACCTGCGGCTTCGCACCCTCCAGTGGACATGAACGTGGTGACAGTGGACAACTTCATTGAAGACCTACAGCTGTAGGGGTCCGTTCTAGTTGGCCAATCGGCCGCCCTAGTTGGCCACCGGTTGGCCACTTTGCCACATAGTTGGCCATTCGGGGTGACCCGCGGATGCGGCATCCCAGCCGATCTGGCTGTCCCTGAGCGACCTGGCCGAGCGCGGTTGTAGTGGCAAAAGGGCAGATGGGGCCGCAGGAGAGGGCTCCGCGCCTCTAGGGGAGACGCCTCCGACGGCAAGGCCGGCCCTGCTCGGGACCGCTCCCAAAGAGCGAGGCAGGTACGGCGGGGGCTGCCGTCCGCGGCTGAAGGAATGGGCAAGTACGGTGTGTGTTCCGCTTCGAGCCGCCCGCCGGGGCGAGACCGCCACCTGCGGCGATGCCGTCATCAGTGGCCAACAACGTGGTCATAGTGGCCAACTTCATTGAAAACCTACACTGCCTTTGCAGGGAACCATCGAACATGGCGGTTGTGCCACCCTACTTGGCGGTTTGCCAGCTACTTGGCGGTTCTCGGTGCCATCCCCGAATCGGGTGGTCCCGATTGTCGACGGTCACGCAATTGGTCCGCCCTGCGTCACGTAATTGGTCCACTAAGAGATTCCACGGACGGACGCAGTACGGCGGTGCAATGCCTGGTCAGGGCGGTGCAGCTTGGCTCCGATGTGGACCAATTCTGTGACGGGCACTGGATCAATTTCGTGACGCGGCCTGGACTGATTTCGTGACGCGCACTGGACTGATTTCGTGACCGTCGACACCCGATCCCATGTTGCACGACTGCGGCGCTGGCCGGCCTCTGGCGGCGGGATCGTCGACGGGCATCGAGGGTCTGACTGGTGAACCCACCCGCGTGCGGGTTGTGGCGACCCGCTCGCACCTATGGGATATCGCGCCAGCCGAACGGCTGCGAGCCCCGTCCCGCAGGGCTGGGCCGCGACCCGGACGCGGCGGCGGGAAACATTCCGACCTGAAGAAATGGACGCCTACGGTGCTCAGCTCGGCCGTACGCGCCGGGAAGCGGCGGACAGCCATCGGCGGTTATACGACCACCGTCCGCCAACTACTCGGTCCGAACCGCCAACTTCATTGAAAACCTACAGCCCGGCGGCTGAGGAGAGGAGGCCCGGGGATGGGCGTGTGCGACGTGCCGGTGATCTCCACGGTGTGCGACGTGGCCGGGGAGGGCGCCGCGACGCTGGTGTCGGCGCCGTTCGACTGGTTGGCGCAGGCGATGGGGTCCGCGGCGGCGTGGCTGTTCGAGGAGGTGTGGGCGGTGTTCGACACCACCACCCTGGTCGACGTCACAAGCGCCGGGTACCGGAAGGTGTACGGGCTGGTGTTCGGGGTCGCGGTGTTCGTGATGCTGGGGTTCTTCTGCTTCCAGCTGCTCGGCGCGCTGGCCCGCAAAGACGCCAGCGCGCTGGGCCGCGCCGTGACCGGGTTGGGGAAGTCCGTGCTCGGGTCGTTCGCGGCGCTGGCGGTCACCGGGCTGCTCTTGGAGGCCGTCGACCAGGTGTGCGTCGGGATAGTGCAGGCCGCCGGGGAGACGATGGAGTCGATGGGGTCCAGGATCGCGCTGCTCGCCGCCGGGATCGGCGCGGTCAGCCTGACCGCGCCAGGGGCGGGCGCGATCATCGGGATCTTCCTCGCCGGGCTGGCGATATCGGCGGCCCTGGTGGTGTGGTTCTCCCTCCTGATCCGCAAAGCCCTCCTGCTGGTCGCGGTCGTCCTCGCGCCGTTCGCGCTGGCGGGACAATCGTGGGACGCCGCCAGGGGCTGGTTCGGCAATTGGGCGTCGTTCGTCGTCGCGATGGCGCTGTCAAAGCTGGTGCTCGTGGTGACCTTGCTGGTGGCGGTCACCCAGACGGCGTCCCCGATCGCGCCGGACCTGCAGTCCGTGTCCGAGCCGATCGCGGGGGTGGTGTTGATGCTGGTCGCCGCGTTCGCCCCGTACATGTCCTACAAGATGGTGTCGTTCATGGGCGGCGACATGTACCACCTGATGAGCGCCGAGCAAGAGGCCAAACACGCCGTCAACCGGCCCCTCCCCGTCCGCGTCCCGGCCGCCGCCCCCAACCCCGTGCTCGGCGGGGCCGGCGGAGGCTCAAACGCCGCGGCACCGCAGTCCGGCGGCACGTCCGCGACCACGGCTGTGGCCGCCGCTCCCAGCGGCGCTGCTGGCGGGGCCGGTTCGGGCGGCGCGGCCGCCGGCGGGGCATCGGGCGGGGCGGCCGGCGGGTCTGCGGCGGGAGCGGGTGCTGCGGGGGCCGCCGGGGGCGGGATCGGCGCCGCGGTGGTGGTCGGCGCGGAGGTCGCACGCCAGGTCGCCACATCCGGTCCGACGGCCGGCGGGGCGGTGGGGGGCGCCGCGGACGCCCAGGCCGGGGCAGCCTCCCCGCCGTCGGCATCCCCAACGCAACCGCCGATGCCGCCGAGCCAGCCGTCGCGGAATCCGGGTCCGCCTCCCCCGCCGAGCCCCAGCCCGGGCCCGCCGCCTGCGCCACCGGCGGCGGGGGGTTGACGGATGGGCGGTTCCGTGGGGCCGGAGGATGCGGGCGGGCTGGGGGCGGTGAAGTTCTCTCGGCTGCCGAGGCGCGGCGTGATGCTGGGCCTGTCCGGCGCGCAGCTCGGCTGCGTCGCGGCCGCCGCCCTGGTCGCCGTGGCCGCCCTGTACTCGGGCGGCGCCGGGGCGCTGGTCTGGGTGTCCCCGGCTTGGGGCGGCCTGGCCGGGTTCGCGCTGGCCCGGGTGGGGGGAAGGAAACTGGTCGAATGGGCACCTATCGCATGGCGGTGGCGCCGCAGAGTCAGGAGGGGGCAGACCGTGTACCTGCGCCGAATCTCGAAACCCCGGCCAGCGGGCACCCTCGCACTGCCCGGCTCGGCCGCCGCCCTGCGGCAACTGGAAGACCCCGCCACCGGCGCTGTCATGGTGCACGACCCGCACGCCGCGACCCTGACCGCTGTGATCCCCGTCGACCACCCCGGGTTCACGCTGCTCGACCCGCTGGACCAAGAAAGGCGGGTGCGGGCCTGGTCCAGGGTCCTGGCCGGCTGTTGCCGGTCCGGGCGGATAGCGCGCCTCCAAGTGCTGGAGCGGACCCTGCCGGACTCCGGGTCGGCGCTGGCCGGCTGGTGGGCGCGCCGCGGCACCGACGACGGGTCGTGGACCGCGCGCGTCTACCGGGAGCTGATCGAGCGGGCCGGGCCCGCCTCCGAGACGCACGCCGTCACCGTGTCCGCCGCGTTGGACTTGAAGGCCGCCGCCCGCGCGGTCAAAGCCGCCGGCGGCGGGATGCGCGGCGCCTCCCAAGTCCTTGCACAAGAGGTGGCGTCCCTGACCGCCGCGCTGCGTGCCGCCGACCTCAATCCCGGGCCGCCGCTCCAAGCGGAACAACTCGCAGCGATGCTCCGGTCCGCCTACGACCCGGCCGCCGCCGCCAGCCCCACAACGGGGGCGGACCTGGGGGCGGCGGGTCCGGTCGCGGTCCGGGAGACCTGGTCGGGCCTGCGCTCGGACTCGGGGTGGCACGCCGTGCTTTGGGTGTCGGAGTGGCCCCGCGCGCAGGTCGACCCCGGGTTCCTCGCCCCGCTGCTGCTGTCGTCCGGGATCCGCCGGTCGTTCTCTCTGACGGTGGAGCCGCTCCGCGCCGACCAGGCCGCCCGGGACCTGCGGCGCAAGAAGACCGAGCACATCGCCGACCAAGCCCAACGGGCGAAGATCGGCCAGATCGAGGACGCCGCCCAGCAGGCCGAGTACAGGGACGTCCTCCAGCAAGAGGCCGACCTCGCCGAAGGGCACGGCGTCGCCCGCTACACCGGCCTGACCGCCGTCACCGCCGACACCCCCGAACGGCTCCAGGCCGCCCTGGCCGCCGTCGAGCAGGCCGCCGTCCAAGCGTCCTGCGAGACCAGGCTCCTCGCCGGGCAGCAAGCCCAAGCCTTCGCCGCCGCCGCCCTCCCCCTCGCCCGCCCCGCCTGACTCTCCGCAGAACTCACGGATCGGCCAGAGGGCTGTCCAGCACGGCGCAGTCGGGTGGCGGCCGCGAAACGTCGTCTGCGGTTGGCGTGGTCGGCGGCGGCTCGCTCATGGCCCGCTCGCGCGCGATGATCGCGGCCTCTGCGCGGTCAGCGGACGCAGCCACTTGATCGGCCACCTCGTGGATCGCGGCGCAAGACGCCATCGCAACAAGCGAGGTGCGGCCGACAAGCATCTGCTAGGCCAAGGCAGTCAAGCAATCCGCGAGCGCTCCGAGAGCAAAGACCGCTGGTTCCCCGAGGCCGAGGTTCATGGGGCCGGTCATGATGATTGTCTGGCCCCTGATGTCGGCGCGGTTGAGCGCCGTGCCAAGCGCATCAGCGTGGACGAAATGGCTTGAGAGCCGGTAGGCGTCGCGGCGGTGGCAGGCCTCGGCGAGCCGCTCGAGGTCGTCGAAGTGCGGTCGAGGCTGACCTGCGGCGGTCGCGGCCCAGCCGTAAGGGGACGCGTAGTCGCTGCCCCAGCGGCGCTTGAGCTCGTCCGCTCGCGTCCTGGCCGATTCGACTCCGGCGACGAAATCGGCGGGCGCGTCGTCGGGGAGGTCCTTGTACTCCTTGGAGACCAATACAGACTCGTGGAGCGCGAACCGCTCAGCCAGGTCCTCGTAACCGGGCTGGCGGCCGAATGAGCCAAGAACCGCGCAGGTCACAGCGTGCTCATGCACTGTCCTCGATCTCGCCATCGCGCCGAACGGGAACCCTCCGCGCAGAAGCCAAAGGACTTCGCGCGATGTCCGAAGCGCTGCGCCGGTGAGCGTCAATAGGAGTTCGCCAAGTTGGTCGCGGCGGTCCGAAGGAACAGCCAAGCGATGAGCCGTCTGCTCGGCGAGCACGATTCCCGCCTCAAACTCGTCAAGAGCTTGCCCCCAGTCCGTCTGCAACCCTCGGATGAATTCCTCCTTGTCGGCTGCTTCGCGCGAAGCGGCGCTCCGGGCGCCTTCCACGATCCGCGCGGCGATCCGCCGGCCGAGCTCGACTAAAGCACTGGCGACGGGCTTCGTCACGCGTTCCATTGCCGCTTCGAGTTCGATGCCCCGCTGCTCGGCGAACTCCTCCAAGAGGGTGAGAAGCTCCTCCAAGGTGTCAGGGTCGGCGGTCGCCATGAAAGCGAGCGTAGCTCGGACCCGGGCCGGTCGCCGGGAGGAGTGCCGCAGAGGGGCCGGGCGGCGCACTTCGGGGTTGTGGGACCAGACGAGCGGGCGCACCTGGCGGTGCTGGCGCGGTCGGCGGGGCAGCCGAGGCGGGCGCGCCGCGCCCAGGACCGCGCCGCCAAACAAGCCCTCCGCGAAGCCGCCCTGGAGGCGCGGCGGCAAGGTCGCGCGGCGGCCGACCGGGCCAGGCGGGAGGCGCGGGAGGCGGTTTTCCTGCCCGCCGCGGGGGAGCCGGGTCCGGCGCAGCTTTGGACGCCGGGCCGGTTCCGGCTCCCGAAGCACCAGGACACCACCGCGACGTTGGGCGGCGCGTACCCGTTCTTGGCGGAGGGCGGCCTCGGCGCGGAGGGCGTGTTCGTCGGCCAAGACCTCTACGGGGGCGCCAGCTTCGTCTACGACCCGTGGGTGTTGTACCAGGCCGGCCTGATAACCGCCCCGAACGTGGTGCTCGCCGGGATCGTCGGCTCCGGGAAGTCCTCGCTGGCGAAGTCGCTTTACACCAGGTCGATGCCGTTCGGGCGGCGCGTGTACGTGCCCGGCGATCCGAAAGGGGAGCACACCCCCGTCGCCCGGGCGGTCGGCGGGGCCGCGATCCAGCTGGGCCACGGCCGGTCGGCCCGGCTCAACCCGCTGGACGAGGGGTACCGGCCCGCCAGCGTCCCAGAGCAGGAGTGGCGCCAGCGGGTCGCCTCCCGCCGCCGCGACCTGGTCGGCGCCTTGGCTGAGACCGTCCTCGGCCGGTCGCTCGGCCCGTTGGAGCACACCGCCCTGGACGCCGCCCTCGCCCGGGCGGTCGCCGCAGGCCCGGAGCCGGTCCTGCCGCAGGTCGTGGACCGGGTCCTATCCCCCGACCGGGCGGACGACCCGGACGGGCGGCTCGCCGAGGACGGCCGCCAAGTCGGGCACGCGCTCAGGCGGCTGGTCGCCGGGGACCTGGCCGGCCTGTTCGACGGTCCTTCCACCGTCAGGTTCGACCCGTCCCTGCCGATGGTGTCTTTGGACCTGTCCGCCGTCGCCGAGAACTCCACCCTGGTCAGCGTGCTGATGACGTGCTCGTCGGCGTGGATGGAAGCCGCCCTGTCCGACCCGGCCGGCGGGCGGCGGTGGGTGGTGTACGACGAGGCGTGGCGGCTCATGTCCCACCCGGCGCTGCTCCGCAGGATGGACGCCCAATGGCGGCTCGCCCGGCACTACGGGATCGCCAACATGCTCGTCTTCCACAAGCTGACCGACCTGGACAACGTCGGCGACCAGGGCACCGCCATGCGGGCCCTCGCCTCCAGCCTGCTCGCGAACGCGGAGACCCGGATCGTCTACCGGCAGGAGTCAGACCAGACCAGGGGCGCAGCGGAGGCGCTCGGCCTGACCGGCGCGGAAAGGGCCATCCTGCCCACGTTGGGCACCGGGCAGGGACTGTGGCGGATCAAAGACCGCAGCTTCGTGGTCCAGCACCAGCTCCACCCCGACGAGCTCGCCCTGTTCGACACCACCGCCCGCATGAACAATCGTACCCACAACCCGGACGCAGCCAGCGATGACAGCGGCGTGAATTCAAGATCCAGCATACACCGGCGGGCGGCCGCCGCCCCAGCCCCAGCAGCGGCGGCGCGGCCGGCTTCGACCGAGATCAGATGGGAGAGCGAATCATGACAGAGCCGAACGGGTGGACCCAGGACCAGCCGACCGTGACGGTGGTGGTCTGCGCGGACGACACGCTGGACTTCAAAGTGTTCGGGGAGCCGTGGGAACCTCCCGGCGTGCAGGGGCGGATGCGGCGCGGTCAGCTCGGGTGGGCGATGGACCGGTTGTGGGAGCGGTTCGGGCAGTGGTTCACTGTGGAGCTTGTCGACGCGGACGGCACCAGGCGCCGCGGGGTCGTGGATCTGTCGCAGGCGGCAGCCCCAGGCGCCGCCGCCGATGCCGGGGCCCCGCAGTCGGGCGCGGTCGACCTGGGCCGGGACGGCGCGAGCGCGGCGGGCGACCAGCCATCTGCCAGGGCGGGCGCGGAGGCGTTGTGGGGGCCGCCCGCCGAGGGGCCGGCCCGGCCGGCCCGGCACGCCGCCTTGCTTGAACCCCAGCGTGCGGCGGAGCCGGAGCGCGGGGGCTGGCCGGCGGTGGCGGGGGACGGGTTCGAGCCGGGCGAGGACGTCCTGGTCGCCTACGTCGCGGCCGCGGTGCCCGCCGACGCTTGGGGGCGGGTGTCCGCGGAGGTGCCCCCGGAGGCGGCCGCGTGGCTGCCGACTGGGGAGATCGTCCTGTTCGGGCGCCGCGCTGGAACTGTCGCCGTCCGCGCGATCGCGGAGCGCGGGTGAGCCTCGGAGCCGGCCCGCAAGGCCGGGACGCGCTGTCGAACCTCGCCATCGGCGGCCTGGCCGGCGCCGCGCTGCTCGGCGTCCTGCTCCGCGCGGCCGGCAGTCTGGCGGCGTTCGCCACCCGCAAACCGCAGCCCGCCGGGGGCCTGTTCGACGGGCTCCTGGCGGTCGCCCACCCGTCGCGGCCGGGCGACGCCATCGGCTGTCCCGGGCTGAGCCCGTGGGCGTACTGGACGGCGGCTGCCCTCCTGGTCGGGGTGGCCGGGTGGGCCTCCGGGTGGGGCTCGATCAGGTGGCGGCGGTCGGCGCGGCGCGCCCTGGACGACCCGAGGCGGGCCGCAGGAACAGCGACCAGGGACGAGGTCCGGCGGGGCGCGTCCAGCCGGGCGCTCATCAAACGCGCCGCCGCCCTGCGGCCCTCCGTCAAGGACCCGAGACCCGCCGACGTGGGCTACCTGCTGGGGTCGTGCCACGGCGTGCCCGTGTGGGCGTCGGTCGAGGACAGCATGCTGGTGATCGGGCCGCCCCGCTCCGGGAAAGGCCTCCACCTCGTCATCAACGCCATCCTCGACGCCCCCGGCGCCGTCGTGGCCACGTCCACCCGCCCCGACAACCTCGCCGCCACCATCAACCGCCGCAAGAAGGCCGGCCCGGTCGCGGTGTTCGACCCGCAAAGGCTCGCCGACGGGCTGCCAGCCGGTTTGCGCTGGTCCCCCGTCAGGGGCTGCGAGGAGCCGCTGACCGCGATGATCCGCGCCGCCGGGCTGGCCGCCTCCACCGGGCTGGGCGGCCCCGGAGTCGAGAACGGCGGGTTCTGGGAGGGCAAGACCAGGACCGCGCTGCAGTCCCTGCTGCACGCCGCCGCCCTCGACGGCAGGGGCGCGGTCGAACTGTTCCGGTGGACGCTGGACCCGGCCGCCGCCGGCGAGGCCGTCGCCGTGCTCCGCTCCCACCCGGCCGCCGGTGCCGGGTGGGCCGAGTCGCTGGACGCCACCATCCACTCCGACCCGAGAACCAGGGACTCCATCTGGCAGGGCGTGTCCCTCGCCCTGTCCGCCCTGGCCGACCCCCGGGTGCTGGACGCCGTCTCGCCCCGCCAGGGCGAGGGCTTCGACCCGGCCCGGTTCCTCCAGGACAAGGGGACCCTGTACCTGCTCGCCACCGGCGCCGGAGCCGGGGCGTCCGCCGCGCTGGTCGCCGCCCTCGTGGAGGACCTCGTCGAGGCCGCCCGCCACCTCGCGGCCCGGTCCCCCGGCGCCAGGCTGGACCCGCCGGTCCTGCTCGCCCTGGACGAGATCGCCAACCTCGCCCCGCTGCCCTCCCTGCCGACGCTGATGGCCGAGGGCGGAGGCACCGGGATCACCACCATGCCCGTGCTCCAGTCCCTGTCCCAAGCCCGGGCGAAATGGGGCCAAGACGCGGCCGGCGCGATCTGGGACGCGTCCATCGTCAAAGTGATCCTCGGCGGCGCGTCCTCCACCTCGGACCTCAGGGACTTGTCGACGCTGGTCGGGGAGCGCGACGAGACCACCGTGTCCGACACCCGCACCGACGCGGGCGGCCTGTCGACCCAGCGGTCGATCCGGCGGGTGCCGGTCATGCCGCCCGAGGCGATCCGCACCCTCCCCTTCGGCGCCGGGATCGTCCTGCTGCGCTCGGCGCGCCCGCTGGTGGCCGACCTGAGGGCGTGGACATCCAGGCCGGACGCGGGGGAACTGGCCCGGCAGCGGGAGGCCGTCGAACGGGCACTGCGGGCCGGGGCCGGACCGCGCACCTGACCGGCGTGGACCAGATCGGAGACGCCGCGCGGCCGGCCGCGAAGGACGCCCAACAGTCGGGCCGGGACCCGGCCGCCGCGGGCCGCCCGCTCCGGCTCGGCTCGTTGTTCTCGGGCATGGGGGGCCTCGACTTGGCGGTCGAGGAGGTCCTCGGCGCGCGGGCGGTTTGGTTCTGCGAGAACGACCCGGCCGCCGCCGAAGCCTACGCGGCGCACTGGCCCGGGGTCCCGAACCTGGGCGACATCGGACAAGTGGACTGGGCCGCGGTCCCGCCCGTGGACGCGCTCTGCGGCGGCTTCCCATGCACGGATCTGTCAGTGGCTGGAGAGCGCCGCGGCCTGGCCGGGCAGCATTCCGGCCTGTGGAGATTCATGGCCGCCGCGGTCGGCGCGCTGCGCCCGAAGTGGGTTTTCGTGGAGAACGTCCCAGGAGCGCTGTCCGCGCCATCCGGCGTCGCGGGGACCGGACAGGCCGCCACGCCAGGCGGCCGGGAGGGAGGACGAGACGATGGGCAGCGGAACGGCGAAGCGTGCGCCGGAGGCGCCACCGTTCGCGGTGTGGGACCAGGCCAGGGGGTGCTGGGCGAGTGGCCACCCGGACCTGGAAGGGCGGC
>JAISCU010000225.1 GCA_031265345.1 Bifidobacteriaceae bacterium | reverse complement strand
CTATCGGTGGTCCCGGTGCCCGCCACCTCTTTGTCCATGACCTCCCCGCCGGAGGGCGAACTGGCAGGGTACGCGCCCCCGTCAGACCTGCCGACACTGCCCGCGCTGTCCATACCGCCCACGCTGCCCGCATTGCCCAGGGCGCCGTCGGCATTGGCAGCGCCGACGGCGGCTGCTCCGTCCGCGCCGCCGGCAGTGCCAGCCCCGGGAGGCACGCCCGCGGTGCCCGCGCCTCGAGCCGCGCCCTCCATCCAGTTGTTGAGTATCCGCAGGCCCTCGAAGGCATCCTTCGCGTACCGCACCTGTCCGGGGAACTCGCCCGCCAGGTCGTTCTCCACGAAACGCCTGGTCAGCGCCGCCCCACCGAGGATCACAGGCCAGCGCGCGGCCACGCCTCGGTTCGCCATCTCGGTCAGGTTCTGGCGCATGACTTGCGTGGATTTGACCAGCAGGCCGGACATGCCGATGGCGTCGGCCCCGGTCGAGGATGCCGCCTCCAGCATCTGGCCGATCGACTGCTTGATGCCCAGGTTGTGCACCGTGTAACCGTTGTTGGAGAGCACTATGTCGACCAGGTTCTTGCCGATGTCGTGGACATCGCCCGCGACCGTCGCCAACACGACGGTGCCCTTCGACTCCACTGCCTCACTCGCCATATGGGGCTCCAAATGAGCCACTGCGGCCTTCATGACCTCGGCCGATTGCAGGACAAACGGCAGTTGCATGCGCCCGGCGCCGAACAGTTCGCCCACTGTCTCCATGGCGGGCAGCAGGTGGTCGTTGATGATCTCCAACGGTGAATGACCCTCGCTCAGCGCGGCGTCCAAGTCCCCGTCCAACCCGGACCGGTTGCCGGTGATGAGGCGTTCGCGCAAGCGCTCCAGCACCGGCAGGTCCTCCAACCGCGGACCGGCGTCCGCTCCCGCCGAGAGCCCCGAAGTGGCCTCGATCAAAGCCATCAGCGGATCGTAGGACCCGGACCGCCGGTCGAAGACCAGGTCCTCCGCGATCCGCACCACGGCGGGGTCGAGCCGGTCCAAGGGCAAGATGCCGCCCGGACGCACGATCGCCGCGTCCAAGCCCGCCGCCACGGCCTGGTCCAGGAACACCGAGTTCAACGCCACCCGCGCGGCGGGCGCCAGGCCGAACGAGACGTTGGACACCCCCAGCATCAGATGGACCGGAGGGAACTCGGCCCGCAGCGCCTCCAGAGTCTCGAGGGCGTCACGGCGGGTCTCCTCCTGCCCGGTGCCGATCGGGAACGTCAACGGATCGACAATGATGTCCGCCACCGACATGCCCCGCGCGGTCAACTCACCGACCAGCCGCCGAGCCAAAGCCACTTTGTCGGCGCAGGTCCGCGCCTGGCCCGCCTCGTCGATGGTCAGCGCCACCACCGCCGCGCCGTGCTCCAGGGCCAGCGCCGTGATGGCCTCGAACCGATCATGGTCCTCGAAGTTGACGGAGTTGACCAGGCTCCGGCCGCCCAGATGCTCCAGCGCCGCCCGGATCACGGCCGGATCGGTCGAATCGACCATGACGGGCAGGGTCGACGCGGTCGCCAGGGCACCGGCCAAAGCCCCCATGTCCGCCACCGAGTCGCGCCCCACGTAATCGACCGAGAGGTCCAGGACATGGGCTCCGGCGGCGGCCTGGTCGCGCGCGACCTGGACGCAGCTCTCCACGTCGCCGGCCAGCATCGCGTCGCGGAAAGCCCGCGAGCCGTTGGCGTTGGTGCGCTCCCCGACCGCCAGGTAGGAGAGCTCCTGGCTGAGCGGGACGGCCTGGTAGAGCGAGGCGACCACGCCGGCGCTCCCCGGGCCCGGCCCGGCGGCATCGGGCGTCACATGACTCAGCCGCGACACCACCGCCGCCAGATGGGCCGGGGTGGTGCCGCAACAACCGCCCACCATCGCCAGGCCGTACTCCCTCACGAACCGCTCCAGCCAGTCGGCCAGATCCTCGGGGGTGAGCGAGTAGTGCGCCTCGCCGTCCGCGCCGATGGTCGGCAGCCCGGCGTTGGGCATCACCGAGACGGGCACGTCCGCCAGCTCGGCCAGGACCCGCAGGTGCTCCGACATCTCAGCTGGGCCCGTGGCGCAGTTCAGGCCAATCCCGTCGATCCCCAGGGCGAGTAGCGACGCGGCCGCCGCCGGGGTCTCCGTACCTAGCAGCATGGTGCCGGCGGTCTCGACTGTGAAATGGACAATCACATGAGCTGACGGGTCGGCGTCGCGCGCGCCCAAGACAGCCGCCTTGGCCTGCAGCAGGTCTTGGCAGGTCTCGATCAAGAGGCGGTCGGCTCCGCCCGCCAGCAGTCCCGCCGCCTGGACGGCGTAACCGTGGCGCAGGTCCGCGAACGTCGCGTGACCCAGCGACGGCAGTTTCGAGCCCGGCCCCATCGAGCCGAGCACCAGGGCTCCAGGCAATTTGGACGATGCCGCCGCCCCGGCCCAGCCGCCCACCGCGCGGGCCCCGTGCGCCGCTTCCGCCGGTTGCGCCGCGTCGACCGCGCGGCGCGCCACCCGTGCGGCGGCCTGGGCGATCTCCCCCGCGCGGTCGGCCAGGCCGTGGTCCTCGAGCACCAGCGGATGCGCGCCGAAGGAGTTCGTCTCGATCGCCCGGCACCCCGCATCCAGATAGGCGCGGTGGACGGATTCGATCACGTCCGGCCGGCTGACCGACAAGAAGTCGTGGCAGCCCTCGTGGCCTTGGTAGTCGGAAACGGTCAGCCCTGCCCGGAGGATCTCCGTCCCCATCCCGCCGTCCGCCACCAGAACCTCAGTCACGGTCAGACATTGTATGTGGCCGCTAGTAAGGTGTTTGAGTGTCCACAGCGATAGCGGCCTTCGCGGGCTGGAACGACGCCGGGTCCGCCGCCACCGATGCGGTGGCCTTCCTGCTCCAAAGCCTCGACGCCAACTTGATCGACACCATCGGCGGGGAGGAGTATTGCGATTTCCAGGTCAACCGCCCCCAGTGCCGGATCGGCCAGGACGGCAAGCGCCATCTGATCTGGCCCTCGACTGACTTCTGGGCGGTCGAAGGCTCGCGCACCGACCCGATCATGCTGATAAGGGGCGTCGAACCGTCGTTCCATTGGAACGCGTTCACCGAGGAAGTGCTGGTGAACCTGGACGAATACGGGATAGACCGCCTGTTGGTCGTTGGCGCGCTGCTGGCCGATGTCCCCCACTCCCGCGCCATACCGGTCCAGGTCACCTCGGAGTCGCGGACGCTGCGCGATCAGTTCGGCGCCGAGAAGCCGACCTACGAGGGGCCGACGGGGATACTCTCCGTCTTGGAGCAGACCGCCGACCGCGCCTACTCCATCGAATCGATGGCCCTGTGGGCGCCGGTGCCGCATTATGTGGCCAGCCCGCCTTCGCCGAAGGCGCAACTGGCGCTGGTCGAGAAGCTGGCGGAGATCCTCGGCCTGGAGGACCTCGACACCGCCGAGTTGGCGGAGGAAGCCAAGGCCTGGGCGGAAGGCGTCGACTCGCTGGCCGCCTCCGACCCGGAAGTAGCAGGCTACATCGCCTCCCTGGAGGCCGCCAACGACGCCCTCGACTCGCCGGCCGCCTCGGGCGAGGCCTTGGCCAAAGAGTTCGAGCGTTACCTCAGGCGGCGAGGGACGGAGGGGACCAGGGGCCCGTAGCCAAAACGACGGCGGGCCCGAGACGGCCGTCGTTGAGAGGGCCGCAACCGAGACGGCTGCGGCTGAGACGACCCGGCGGCATCGTGCGGCTGTCAGTACAGCTTGATGCCCAACAGGGCGTCGATGGCGCGCCGCAAGTCGGCCGCCGCGTAGGGTGTGCGCTCGCGAGCCAGCGGCGAGGCGGCCACCCACTCGTCGATAGCGGCTATCGCCGTGACCGTGTCCAGGTCGTCGGCCAGGGCCGCGCGAATCTTGGCGATCACTTCCCCGGAGTGGGCTTGCGGCTTGATCGAGCCGATCGCCTCGCGCCAACGGCCCAGCCGCCCCTCCGCGACCGCCAGTTCGCGACCGCGCCACTCCCAGTCCTCGCGGTAATGGTGGCCGAGCAGCGCCAAGCGCAAGGCGGCCGGATTGACGCCGCGCCCCAGCAACTCGGACGCGAACACCAGGTTCCCGACCGACTTGGACATCTTCTGGCCGTCGTAATGGACCATGCCGGTGTGCATGGCCAGGCGCACCGGCTGGCTCAGGCCGGTCAGCGCGCGGCTGTGCGAGGTCGACATCTCGTGGTGCGGGAAGACCAGGTCGGAGCCTCCCCCGAGCACATCGATAGGCTGGTCCAACTCGGCCGTGCCGAAGACGGCGCACTCGATGTGCCAGCCGGGCCGCCCCCGCCCCAGGGTGCGCCCGTCCCAGGAGGGTTCGTCGGGTCGCGCCGCCCGCCACAACAGCGGGTCCAGCCGGTCGCGTTTGCCGGGCCGGTCGGGGTCGCCGCCGCGCTCCGCGAACAGCCGGTCCTGGGTCTCGCGGCTCAGCCCCGCCAGCGCGCCGAAGTCCGGGTCGGCGCCCAGGTCGGCGTAGACGTCCCCCAGGTTGGACGCCGGGGCGCCGGGAACCGCCACCCGGTAGGCCTGGTTGGAGTCCATCATACGTTCGACCGCGCTCACGATGTCCGGCACCGATTCGACCACACCACGGTAGAAATCGGGCGGGATGACGCGGAGCGCCGCCATGTCCGATTTGTAGACGGCGGTCTGGCTAGCTGCGATCTTGGACCAGTCCTGCCCGGTGGCGCGCGCGCGTTCCAGCAGCGGATCGTCCACGTCCGTCAGGCCCTGCGCGTACCGCACCGCCACGCCGAGGTCGCGCCAAGCGCGCACCAGCAGGTCGAACGCCAGGTAGGTGAAGGCGTGGCCGAGGTGGGTCGAGTCGTAGGGCGTGATGCCGCAGACGTAGAGGTTGGCGGCGTCCCCGGTGACCGACGGCTGCAAGGTGCCAGTGACGTCGTCGTGGATTCGCGGGACCTCGCCGGTGCCGGGGATGACACTGACGATCGGGCCGGTCCACGAATGCACCTAGCTAGGGTACAGGCACCGAGGCGGCCAGCGCGGCGGTCAAGGAGTCAGGACACCCGCCGCCAGCAGCGCGATCACCAGCGCGCCCAGGCCGACCCGGTAGTACACGAACGGCTTGTAGGAGTAGGTCGAGACGATCTTCAGGAAGCCGATGATCACCACATAGCCGACCACGAAAGCGGTCAGCCCGGCCGCCACGGTGTTGCCCCATCCGGCGGCCAGCGCGGTCTGGTCGTCCAGCGCCTTGACCAGTTCCAGCACGCCGGCGCCGAACACGGCCGGCATGGCCAGCAGGAACGAGTAGCGGGCGGCGGCCTCACGCGAGTAGCCCATCGCCAGCCCGGCCGTGATAGTCCCGCCCGACCTCGACACGCCCGGGATCAGGGCCAGGGCTTGGGCCAGCCCGTACAGGATGCCATCACGGACGCCGATGCCGCTCAAGGACTTGGGCTCGAGTCGCGCGGCTCTGCGCCCGGCATAGACGTCCGCCGCGCCCAGCAGCAGGCCGAAACCGATCAGGGTCGCGCCTGTGATGTAGAGGTTGCGCAGGTGGGTCTCGATGGAATCCTGGAACAGGAATCCCAGCACCACGATGGGCACGGAGCCGATGATGATCAGCCAACCCATGCGGGCGTCCTGGTCTTTGGGTTTTCCGCCCTGCTTCCAGGAGAGCGTCCAAGACTTGACTATGGCCCAGACCTCGCGTCTGAAGTACACCAGTACGGCCAATTCGGTCCCGATCTGGATTATCGCGGTGAAGGCGGCACCCGGGTCGGCCGCCGAGGGCAGGAACTCGCCGATGATCCTCAGGTGGGCTGAGGACGAAATCGGAAGGAATTCGGTCAACCCTTGGACTAGGCCCAGGAACAGGGCTTCCCACAGACTCACCCGCTCAACTATAGGCTGGTCGGCGTGGATTACCGGAATGTCGGCGCGAGTGGCCTGAAAGTCTCATCGATCGGATTGGGCACCATGACCTGGGGCCGCGACACCGACGAGATGGACGCCGCCGACCAACTGGCCGAGTTCATCGAGGCGGGCGGGACCCTCATCGACACGGCCTCCTCCTACGGCGACGGCGCCGCCGAAGAGCTGCTCGGCTCGTTCCTGCGCTCCGGTCTGGCCGCTCGCGACAACGTGGTGATCTGCACCAAGTCCGGCTCGCGGATGCGCGGCGAGCACTTCCGGACCGACGCCTCACGCGGCAACCTGATCGACAATTTGACGGAGTCTTTGCGCCGGTTGGGCACCGACCACGTCGACCTGTGGATGGTCCAACGGCCCGACCCGTCCGTGCCCCTGGAAGAGACCCTGGGGGCTCTGCAATGGGCCGTGAACACCGGTAAGACCCGGTACATCGGCCTGTCGAACCATCCCGCCTGGGTGGTCGCGCGGGCCCACACCTTGATCCAAGGGGCCGGGGCCGGCGGACTGGGCGCGGGCTTTGGCGGCGGGGGCGGGCTCGGCGCCGGGCTGACGAGCATCGAGGTCGAATACTCGCTGCTGAACCGACGCGTGGAGGGCGAACTCGTCCCGGCGGCATCGTCCCTCGGTCTGGGGTTGTTGGCTTGGAGCCCCCTCGGCCGCGGCGTGCTGACCGGCAAATACCGCCACGGCGTGCCCGCCGACTCGCGGGCCGCCTCGCCGCACCTGCGCGGCTTCGTCACCCCCTACCTGGCGAGCGGACCGGCCGGGGTGGTGGAGGCGGTGGCGACCGCCGCCGACGGGCTGGGAGTCGCGCCGCTGGATGTCGCATTGGCTTGGGTGCGCGGGCGTCCTTGCGTGGCCAGCGCCATCCTGGGGGCTCGCACCGCCGCCCAGTTGCACACGGCGCTGGTGGGCGCAGAGTTGGAGCTGCCGCCCGAGATCACCGACGCCTTGGACGAAGTCTCAGGGTGACGACCGGACCTTATTCCTCGTCCACCAGGTCGTCTTCGTCGTCGTCGTAGACCAAGAACGCCGCGTCGATCCCGAACGCGTCGTAGAGGCCGTCGTCGTAGGCCTCGAACGCCTCGATCAACTGTCGGTAGGCCGCCAAGTACGCGGGGTCCTGGTCACCGCGGCCCGAGGCGGCCGCCTCGAAGTGCCGCTCCAAGGCTGCGATCAGGCGTTCCAGGGCCAGGCGAGGTTCGGCGTTCATACTTTGACGTTACCCGGTTTGGGCCTCCATTGCCATCGCGGGCGGTGATTCATTAGTCTTGCCTCCCATGAGCCCGGCCCCTGATTGGAAGCGGCTCGTCGCCGCCTACCTGGCCGGGCAGACCGTCTCGCTGTTCGGATCGGCGATCGTCGCCTACGCCCTGATCTGGTTCGTCGCCATCGACACCGGTTCGGCCTGGAGCTACTCGCTCTTGATGTTCGCCGCGCACCTGCCGCACGGTCTGATCGGGCTCCCGGCTGGCGTCTGGGCGGACCGCTACTCCCGCAAAGCCTTGGTCATTTGGTCCGATGCCGCCATCGCGGTGATCACGTTGGCGTTGGCGGTCGCGTTGTACTTTGGGCACCGGAGTCTCTGGGTGCTGGGGATCGCCCTGTTGCTGCGGTCGCTCGGAGGCGGGGTGCAGATGCCCGCCGAGGCCGCCATCCTGCCTCAATTGGTGCCGCCTGCCCAGTTGTTGCGCGTGAACGCCATCAATTCCGGCATCCAATCGGCCTGCTTCTTGGTCGCGCCCGCCCTGGCAGCGGTGCTGCTGACGGTCTGGGACCTGACCTGGATCCTGGCCATCGACGTGGTCACCGCCGTGGTCGCCATCGCGATCCTGTCCACCATCGCCATCCCGCCGCCGCCGGGTGCGGGTCATCCCCGGCGCCACATTGTCGCGGAGATCATCTCCGGGATCGCGGTGGTGCGCTCCCGCCCAGTCCTGCTTCGCACCTTCTGGTTGGGCGTGGTCTGCTTCATGTTGATAATGCCCGCCGCGCAGTTGGCGCCCATCGTGGTGGTGAAGCTGTTCGGGACCGAGCCCTGGATGCTGGCCGGAGTGGAGGTCTCCTATTCCGTCGCGATGATGGTCGGCACCGCCGTGTTGGCGGCCTGGGGCGGCATGAGGAACCGCATGACCATGATGCTGGGCGCCTGCGTGCTGTGGGGTGTGTTCACCGCCGCCCAGGCCGCCTCGCCCTCGGTCTGGTTCTACATCGTCTCGTGGGCCGCCTTCGGGCTGGTCGCGCCCGGCCTGACCACGACCTCCACGACCGTCATGCAGGAGCACGCCCCGCCCGAGTCGCTGGGCCGGGTGATGGGCCTTTCCACCACCACCATGCTGCTGGCCACCCCGGCTGGGATGCTGGTGGCCGCCCCGCTGATGGATCTGCCGCAGGCCCCGGTGCGCTGGATCCTGTTGGTCTCTGGCCTGGTCGCGGCGCTCGCGGCGGCCCTGGCCTCGATCCGCGCCCCGGCCGCGATGCGCCCGACCTAACCCGCCTGAGGCTCGGTGTCCGGACGAACCCGCGACGCCTCGCAACTCCCTCCGGTCACGGAAAGGGGACAGTCCCCTTTCCGTGATCGGAGCAGATCAGGGCGTTATCGGGCGGCGTCTCGACCGGCCAGCGGGCGGTCGTTCGTCACGCTCCGGGTCGGCGCCTTCTTCCGCCCGTGTCCCTAACCCACCGTCGCAGCGCGCCTGACCCACGCGGCGGTGAGTTGGGTCACCCCGCGCCCGATGCCGTCCGGTCGGCCGACCATGTTTACGCAAGTCAGCCGGTTGGCGGAATCGGCGCCTTGTTCCGCGGGCGTCCCTAACCCACCGTCGCAGCGCGCCTGACCCACGCGGCGGTGAGTTGGGTCACCCCGTGCCCGATGCCGTCCGGTCGGCCGACCATCTCGGCGCAAGTCGACCGGTTGGCGCCGACGTTCGAGGCACGCGCTCGTTTAGCGAACCCGTCTGAACACTGGGAGGCGCTCGAGCGGGGCCGGGGCGTCAACGGTGACCCCGCCATCGAACACTTCGCCGTTCAGGATCGGGCCGGCGTCGCTGCGGGCGGGGTCGGTACGACCCGGGTAGGTACGGCCGGGATCGGTCAAGACCCAGTCGGCGCCGCCCGGCAGGTACACGGGGCGCGTCCGCACGCCCGGCTCGGTCACCGGCGCGACCAGGTACTCCGGGCCGAACATGAATTGGTCCTCGGCCAGCCAAGCCGCTGGGTCGTCCGGGAACTCGAGCAGCATGGGCCGCATGGGCGGCAGCCCGGTCCCCGCCGCCTCCCTCGCCAGAGCCGCCAAATACGGCCGCAACGCCTCCCGGCCGCGGATCGCATCGACCAGGATAGGGTAGGCCTCCTCCCCGAAAGCCCAAATCTCGGTCGGAGCGCCGATCCCCTCCGACGGCCGGGGGTCGCGGATGCCGTGGATGCGGAACAGCGGACAGTACGCCCCGAACTGGAGCCAGCGCACGAACAGTTCGCGGTAGTCCGGATCGGACGGGTCGCCGCCGAAGAACCCGCCGATGTCGCTGGTCCACCACGGGATCCCGGTCAACGCCATCTGCTGGCCCACCTTGACCTGCCGGGCCAAGGAGTCCCAGGTGGCCGGGATGTCGCCCGACCAGACGGCGCAGCCGAGCGCCTGCTGCCCCAGCCAGGCCGATCTCGACAGGAGCACCAGGTCGGAGGCGTTCTCGGCGAAAGCCCGCGCATGGTCGAATGGGTACCGGTTCACGATCTGCTCCCCCGGCCCGGCGTAGAAGCTCAGGTTGCGGTTGTTGCCCGGCAGATGCTCGGGCTCGTCGGCGTCCAGCCAGAACAGGCGCACCCCCAAGGAGTAGTAGCCGTCCACGATCCGTCGCCACAACTCCGCCCGCGCCGCCGGATTGGTCGAGTCGATCAATCCCAGGGGGATCGGCTTCGCCGTCGCCTTGTCCACCATCATGGTGGGGAACTCAGGTCCCTGGTCCACCGCGACCAATAGCCCACTGTCGCGCCACTCCTCGAACGATTCGGCCAGCGGCGAGACGGTGGGCCAGACGGACACCATCAACCGGCAGTCGAGTTCCGCCAGCCCGGCCATCAGCGCCGCCGGGTCGGGGTATTCGACCGGGTCAAGCCGATAATCGCCCATCGCCGTCCAATGGAACCCGTCCGAGACGATCACCGACAAAGGCAAGCCGCGCTCGTTGTACTCCCGCGCCACCGCCAGAATCTGGTCCTGATGGGTGTAGCGCAGGTGGGACTGCCACAGACCAAGGGCCCAGTCCGGGAGCACCGGCGCATGCCCGGTCAGGTCGGCGTAGCCGCGGAGCAGCCCCGCCGGCGAGCCTCCCCAGAACACCAGGTAGTCGAGTTGCTCGGCCTGGTCGGCGGTCCAACGCTGAGAGGTTTCGGTCGTCTCGAGCCGCCCCGTCCCCGGATGGTTCCAGATCAGCCCGTAGCCGCGCGACGACCAGACGAACGGGATCACCGCCTCGCCGTTGCGTTGCACCAGGTCGAAGCCCTGCCCGCCCAGGTCGAGGCGCCCCCGCGGCTGGCCTCCCAGCCCGTACAGCCGCTCCCCCGGCGCGAGCCCGAATTGTTGGAAGCACCGCGCCGTGCCGTGCCCGTCGCCCTCCAGCAGGTGGCCGCCGGGATAGGAGAAATGCATCCGCTGCTCGGCCAGCAGTTCGGCGCCCGTCTCGGCGTCCACGAAGCGCAGCGCCAGTGCCGGGTCCCAACCGACCTGGTCCCGCGTCACCTCCAGTCTCAGCCTCCCGTTCGTCAACGAGCCGCTCCGGCCGTCCCACCGTTCCTCCATTTGCACGATGCCGCCGTCCCGGCTCCCAGTCCCACCCGTCTGGGCTTGCGGCTGGGCTGGGAGCCCGTCGGCGGCATCGTCCACGTCTGAGAAGAAGCCCACCGTGGCGGGCCTGACCCGGTGCCGGGCGAGCCGGACCCGGATGGCGTTCGCGCCCCAGGGCTCGGCGCGGAGAACCTCGTGACCTGCACGGATGTCTTCCATGTCAACTCCTGGCCAAGAAGTCGGCCAGGACGCCCGTGCCCCAGCGCAGCGAATCGACCGGCACGCGTTCGTCGACCCCGTGGAACATGGCGGTGAAGTCGAACCCAGGCGGCAGTCGCAACGGCGCGAACCCGTAGTTGTTGATCCCGAGGCGAGCCAGCGCCTTCCCGTCCGTGCCACCGGCCAGCATGTACGGCAGGGCTGTGGCGTCCGGGTCGGCCTTGGCGAGAGCCTGCCTCATGGCTTCGACCAAGGGGGCGTCGAGTGGGGCTTCGAGCGCGATGTCCTCGTTGATGGGTTCGATCCTGACGCGCGGGCCGGTCAGCTGGTCGATCTTGGCGCGGGCGTTCGCGGCGTCGCCCGGCAGCGGGCGCATGTCGATGGTGCCTTCGGCGGTGCGCGGGATGACATTGACTTTGCCGCCGCCGCTGACCGAGGTCAGGTTCACTCCGGTCGCGATCGACGCGCCGACGAACCGCCTCGCCGGGCCGAACACGTTCAAAAGCTCGTCTATGGCCTGTGGGTCTTCCAGATCCGGTTTGAGCCCCGCCAGTTCGGCCGCGCCGCGCAGCAGCGCCTCGACCGTCGGCGTGAGGTTGACCGGCCACGGGGCGGCTGCGATGCGGGCCAGCGCGTCCACTAAATGGCGGACGGCGTTGTCGGCGTTCACGGCCGAACCGTGGCCCGGAGTGCCTTCCGCGATCAGCTTCAGCCAGGCGATGCCCTTCTCCGCCGTTTGCAGCAGATATGCCCGCTGACCTGCGATATCGACCGAGAATCCGCCCACCTCGCTGACCGCCTCGGTCGCACCCGCGAACAGCTCGGGGTGGTTGTCCACCAGCCAGCGGCTGCCCAACACGCCTCCCGCCTCCTCGTCCGCGAAGAAGCACAAGATGATGTCGCGCGGCGGTTTGACTCCCCGTTTGCTCCACCACTCGACCACCGCCAGGATCATGGCGTCCATGTCCTTCATGTCGACGGCGCCCCTCCCCCAGATCGCGCCGTCGCGGACCTCGGCGCCGAACGGGTCCGCCGACCACTCGGACCTGTCCGCCGGGACCACGTCGAGATGGCCGTGCAGCACGAGGGCGCCCCTGTTGTGGTCCTGTCCCTCCAACCGGAGCACGATCGACCCGCGTTTCGGCTCGGACTCGAAGTACTGCGGCTCGTGGCCCCAATCCTGCAGCAGGCCCATCACGTACTCGGCGGCCTCGCGCTCCCCCGCCGAGCGTTCGTCGCCGGTGTTGGTGGTGTCGAAGCGGATCAGGGTCCGGGCGAACTCGACGGCGCGGGCGGCGGCTGGGTGCACTGCTGGGTGGGCGGCATCGTCCAATGAAGTCTCCATGCTCCAAAACTAGCCTGACTTGATGGCGGCCCGCTGTCCGGCCCTGACCGGCGCGGCGGGAATAGACTGGAAAGCCCGGGCCGAAGACCCGGCGCATGGATCGTTGATCGCTTGGACGGGAGGAAGAACAATGTCGACTTGGTTCATCACAGGGTGCTCCACCGGCTTCGGACGGGCGTTGGCTCAAGCGGTGCTTGAGCATGGCTTCAACGCCGTCATCACGGCGCGCAACGAGGCGACCGTGACTGATTTGGCCGCGCGGTGCCCCGACCGCGCCTTGGCCTTGCCGCTCGACGTGACGGACCACGCGCAGGTCGTGGCCGCGGTGCGGGCGGCCGAAGCGGCCTTCGGCGGAATCGACGTGCTGGTCAACAACGCCGGGTACGGCTACCGGGCTGCGGTCGAGGAGGGCGAGCGCGAAGGTATCGACGCCATGTTCGCGGTGAACTTCTTTGGGGCTCTCGACCTGATTCAGCAGGTCCTGCCCGGCTTGAGGGCGCGAGGTCGCGGTGTGATAGTCAACATCTCGTCTATCGCGGGGCGGCTGTCCTCGCCTGGGTCTGGCTTCTATTCGGCGTCGAAATTCGCTTTGGAAGGCCTGTCGTACGGGCTCCGGTTGGAGGTCGAGCCTTTGGGAATCCGGGTCGTCGTGGTGGAGCCGGGACCGTTCCGGACGGACTTCGCCGGGCGGTCCTTGAAGCAGTCCGCGGTGGCCCTCACGGATTACGCCGCCACGGCGGGGCGCCGCCGCAAGGAGAACGACACGATGGACGGCAACCAGCCGGGCGATCCGGCCAAGGCGGCGGAAGCCATCATCGCCGCCGTCTCGGCCCCCGTGCCGCCCCGGCAATTGGTGCTCGGCAACCCCGGAGTGGACCAAGTCTTCGCTGAATTGGAGCGCCAGCGGGCCGAGCTCGGCGAATGGGAGGCGCTGGGGCGGGCGACCGATTTCTGAGCTGGCGGACTACGTCCTGACCAATTGGTGCGCCCGCTGGTGGGAGACGCCCATCACCTGCCCGATGTCCCGCATCGACAACCCCGCCTCGGCTAGCACGCGCGCGGCCTTGCGGGAATGCTCCGCCGCCGCCGATGTGGCACTTTTCGCCTCTTCGCGGAGTCGTTCGGCCTCGGCCTGCTCGAACCGGAAGGACTCGGGGATTTGAGGCTCGACTTCAATATCGAACCCGTCCTCGGGGAGTCCCGCGAGATACGCCAGAGGCTCCCGCATTTCGGTCGCGGCCTGGTCAAGCCTCGCCACTTCGGACACTGCGCCGTGCTCCACGCCCACGAGCGTCCAGCCCCGCCGGTTCTTGGTCGCGGTGACGTGCAAGGTAGTCATTTCCTCCACCATCCTTTTCCCAGCACGTCAGCGAACTGGTCCCAGAACGCTCGTGCCGTGGTTTCGTCTATCTCAGCGTGGCGACCCAGGGTCGACCGGTGATGATCCACGTAGAAGGCCGTGTGCCGGGTCAATTCCTCAGTCCCGTACGCCAGGCCGCGCCGCTTGGACTCGTCCCGAAGCCTAGCGATCACCGCCCGTCGTTTCACAAGTTTCAGTCTAGTCCGGTCTAGGCGCTTAAGTCAAGATGGTCCTAGACGGAGGGCGATCCTCGAGTCACCAGGCGAACGGCGGCCCGTCAAGGACGGGGCTCTGCGCTGATAGTCTCGATTGTCTACCGTCCACGCACTGATTAGGAGTCGCTGTTGGCCACTCGTTCGGCCGTCGTCAAGATCGTTCTGGCTCTGTTGGGAGTCGCCCCCGGCATCTTCGTGTCCTTGACGCACCCGGACATTTCGCCGTTCTGGGGCCTGGCGATCTTCGGCCTGGCGATCTGGTGCGCCGCGACGCTGCTCGGCTGGGCGGCCGAGACCGCCGAGATGGACATCACCGGAGCCTTCGCCATGGCGCTGCTGGCCATCGTCGCGATCCTGCCCGAATACGCCGTCGACGTGCTGTTGGCATTCACGGCCGGCACCGATCCCACCTACGAGGCCCTGGCCTCCGCCAACATGAACGGCGCGACCCGGCTGCTGATCGGTCTCGCCCTGCCGTTGGTGGTGCTGGTGGGCATACGCTCGCGCCGCGTCCGGGCGCGCAAGCAGGCCCAGGACGCCGCCGATGCCGCCGGGCCGGGCGACGCCCCCCTCGAGCCGCCCGCGCCCCGTCGGAGCGCCTTCTTCGATGTCCTGCCGATCCCCGCGGCGCATTACTCGGTGATGTTCTTCCTGGTCATCGCCGCCGGACTGGGCATTGTGGCACCGTTGACCCGCCAGGTCCACGCTGGGCTGGGCGCGGTGTTGATCGTCGTGTTCGTGGTCTTCTTGTGGCACACCTCGCGCGGCGATGTCGGCGAGCCCGATCTGGTGGGAGTCTCGGCCTTCCTCGGCGCGCGGGCGAAGGTGCCGCGACGAATAATCGTGATCGCCTTCTTCCTGATCGCCGCCGCCACCATCGCCATCGGCGCCGAACCGTTCGTGGACTCGCTGGTCGAATCGGGACGTGAGCTCCACATCAACGAGGCGTTGCTGATCCAGTGGCTGGCGCCGCTGGCGTCGGAGGCTCCCGAGTTCATCATCGCTCTCACCTTGGCGTCGAGGAACAAGGCGTGGGCGGCCGTGGGCATGCTGCTGACCTCGATGGTCAACCAGTGGGCCGCTCTGGTCGGGTCGTTGCCGTTCGCATTCAAACTCGGAGGCGGCTCCTGGGCGTTGCCTCTCGATGGCCGTCAAGTCGAGGAGTTCCTGCTCACCGGGTCGGTCACGGCGGTCGCTGTGACGCTGCTTTTGTCGTTGCGCATCCCGGCCTGGGGGGCCTGGTTCATGTTGGCGGTCTTCGCCGCCGAGTTCGCGCTCCCCTCCGAGCACGCCCGCCTCATCTTGGCAGCAGTCAACGCTGCGGCGGCGCTGATCCTCCTGTTGGCCCATGCCCGCAAAGTCCCAGCCCTGCTGAAGGAGCCGTTCCGCCGCAGCGATGCGGGTTGACGATTCCGTTAACAGGGATATATTGTTCTGTTTTGTGAAGACGGCCCGCCCAGCGCTCCTTCCGATTCTGCGCTCGCAGACTCAAGCGGAGATACTCGCGCTAGTCTTGCTGCGACCGGCTGAGGAATTCACTCTCCGTCAGATCGGTGATCACGTCTCGGCTCCGTCGGCCGTGGTCCATCGGGAAATCTCACTGCTGGTCGACTCGAGCCTCTTCGTGGATCGCAGAGTCGGCCGGACCCGTGTGGTGCGCGCGAATCAAGCGTCCACGTTGTTCCGCCCGTTGACGGAACTGCTATCGACAACCTATGGGGTGACGGCAGAACTCGCCCGCGCGTTCGCACCGGTCACGGGAATCGATCAGGCATTCGTCCATGGATCGTGGGCGGCCCGCCACTCCGGTGCCACCGGGCCCGAACCGCGCGATATCGACGTCCTGGTCGTGGGCAGAGCCGACCGGCGGGCATTGTTCACAGCCGCCGCCGAGGCTGAGAAGCGACTGCTCCGGGAAGTCAACGTCCACCAGGTCTCGACCCAGGACTGGGAGAACAACGACGAAGGCTTCTTGGCGACAGTGAAATCCCGTCCTCTGGTCCAACTGGATCTCGCCGCCGAATCGGACGGGAAGCGCGCGGCATGAACATCAATCGCTGGCAACAAGGCCGGACCGCTGTGGACCAATTGCTCGCCACGCACCGAATCGAACGGGTGCGGGCCTCGCGGCCCAACGCGGACGCGCTCTTGGCTGAGGCCAACCGTCATTTGGATTCCGCCAAGATGCTCTCCGACGATCCAACGGGCGCGTTCCAACTCTCTTATGACGCGGCCCGCAAAGCCCTCGCCGCCATCCTCGTCAATGAGGGTCTTCGGGCGCGTGCTGGAGAAGGCGACCACGCTGTGGTGCTCGATGTCGCACTGGCGCAACTCGATCCACCGCTCGGCCCGAAGTTGAGCGAATTCGATTGGATGCGCCGCCTCCGCAACGCTAGCCAGTACCCGGATTTCGAGCACCCGGTAGCCGATCAAGATGACGTCGGCGCCGCTATCGCCGCTGCTGAGGAGATCGTTACCATCGCCACGAAAGCCCTCGATCAGATGCCCGTCTATTGACGGAAGGAACCCGACGGGCGACGTCCCGCCCATGGGCGGCATCGGGCACACCGCTTTCGCAGTAGGAGCGCTCAGTCCCAGAGGCGGACGCGGCCGTCGGCGGTCCAATAGCCGTCGTCTTTGGCGAGGTCCTCGGCCAGGATCGTGCCGATCCAACCGTCGAACGGCTGGCCGCGCAACACCAATTGCGAGCGCAGGGTGCCTTCGACCGTGAATCCGCACCGGACCGCCAGGCGGCGCGAGCCCCAGTTCCCGACCACCGCCTGCCACAACACCCGGCGCATCGCGAGGTCGCGCAAGGCGTGCCCGACAACCGTGCGCACGGCATCGGTCGCCAGTCCCCGCCCCCGGCAGTCGGCCGCCACCAGGTACCCGACCTCGACCGACTTGCCCGGCGGGTTGGGCTTGAGACCCACCGAACCGGCCAGGTAGGGCTTGGAGTCCTCGCCTTGGATGCGGATGGCCCAGTCGCGCGGGTGCTCGGTGATGTCGCCGTCCCAGCCCTTTTGCGCGGCGCCCGTGGCGAAGATCGCGGCGTCCTCCATCCGGTACGGCACCGGGATGGGCGTCCAGCGCTGGATCTCGGGGTCCTGGCAGTAGTCGAACACCCGCTCCGTGTCGGCGGGCGTGAACGGCGTCAACTCGCACAACTCGCCTCGCAACGAATACGGCCGTCCGGACCCAGATCTCACGCCCCCAACCCTACCGTCCCGGGGACGGTACCTTTCCATGCTCAAACCTCCTCATTTCGCCAGCGTTCCCGCAGGTCAAGCCCTGTGGATAACGGGTCCGTCCCCATTACGTGCTCACGCCCGCCCGTCCAGGGTGCCCGGACCGTCACCCGTGGTGTCGTCAGCCCCGTCTCCACCGCTCGCGTCGTCGCCCGCAGGCCGCCCGATCAAGGCCTCGACCGACCGGCGGCTCAACCCGGTCAAGGCGACTATCCGCATGACCGGGACGCCCGCTCCCCGCAGGCGTCGCAGCGCCTGGGCCCGAAGTGGGACGGGCATGGACCTCAACTCGGCCAGATCGCGGACGCGGGCTATCAGCCGGGCTGCGCGAACGGCATCGTCCGCCTCGAAGACTGGAGAGCGCCCCGGAGATGACGGCGCGAACGGGTCCTCCAGGCCCTCCGGCGAATCCAGCGCCTGGGCTTCGGCGCGCCGCAGGGCGTCCATGTCCGCCAATTCGCCCAGCCGTCCGAGCGCGGTCACGCCATCCGGAAACTCCCAGGAACCCCTCGAACTCCACGGATAATCCGTAGGCGAAGTGGACAGCCCAGCCTTGACCGGGTTCATGTGGATGTAGGTGACCGCCGTGATGAAGTACGAGTCCGTCTCGACGGGCAGCGACTTGAAGCGGTCCTGGAACACGTGGCCCACACGCTCGTGGCGCGCGTTGAAATAGGCCGCGTAACGCACGCCCAGGCGCCTGAAGAAGCTCGACAGGCCCGGCCGGTCCACCTCGATCAGGAAATGCGCGTGGTTCGGCATGAGCACATAGGCCAGAAGCTGGGCTCCCGTCACCTTCGCCACCGCCGCGGCGGTCTCGAGGTACCGGTCGTAGTCCGCATGGTCGCGGAAGATGGGCATCCTGTCCACCCCTCGGACCATCGCGTGGTACACGTCCGATTCGCTGCCCCGCCTGGCGGTCCGTCCCATCTCGCGGCCTCCGATCCTGATCGTCGCAGTGTGCTTTCGGTCTTTCCGCGTCAACATGTGGCCGATGCCGCTGGGCTCACATTAGCGCGGGTTTCCACGCAGTCGGTTAGGCGCTAGTCGAGCCGGTAGGAGAGGGTGCGCCCGCCCCACCACGGGACGGGGACGTCCTGGGGGAGGTCGGCTTGGCGGAGGGTCGGCTG
>JAISCU010000191.1 GCA_031265345.1 Bifidobacteriaceae bacterium | reverse complement strand
GACGCTCTTCCGATCTGAACAGGTCCTTCAGCACCGCCCGCTGCCCCATGTAGATCGGGTCCTCCAGGCGCGGCTCCATCACGAACAGCGCCGCCAGAGCCTTCAGCACGGCGATCTCCGCCCCGGTCTCGGGCGGCACCACGACCTCGGCCGCGTACCGGGTCAGCCGCCCAGGTCCGTAGACCTCCCGCGTCGCCGCCTCGGCCGCGACCACGAACCGGCCGATCAGCTGCGACGTCATGTTCTTGAGCCGGGCCAGCGCCGGCCTCGACCCGTCCCAGGTTCGCGGCCAGATCGCCAGCCCGGTCAGCCTGGCCGCCGCGTCTTCCAGTTGCCCGATGCCGCCGTCCCAGTACCGCTCGGCCGCCAGCTCCGCGACCGCCCGTCTCTCCGGCGGGCTGGCCAGCGAGGAAGGGGCTATCGAGCCGCCCACGATCCCGTCCTCGACATCGTGCACCGAGTAGGCCACGTCATCGGCCAAATCCATGACCTGCGCCTCGACGCACTTCGCGAGCGGCGGCGCGTCCCGGCGGACCCACGCGAAGACCTCCGCCTCCGGGGCGTACACGCCGAACTTGGCCGGAGCCGAGCCGGGCGGCCCTTCGCCGCGCCGCCACGGGTACTTGATCGAAGCGTCGAGCGAGGCCCGCGACAGGTTGAGGCCCCACGACCGGCCGCGCGCGTAGACCTTCGCCTCCAGCCGGGTCAGCAGGCGCAACGTCTGGGCGTTGCCCTCGAAGCCGCCGGCCGCCTCCGCCACCTCGGCCAGGGCCCGCTCGCCGTTGTGCCCGAACGGCGGGTGGCCCAAGTCGTGGGCCAGGCAGGCCGTGTCCACCACGTCCGGATCGCAGCCCAGAGCCTTGCCCAGTTCCCGCCCGACCTGGGCGACCTCCAACGAATGGGTCAGACGGGTCCTGATGAAATCGTCCCCGACTGGATGGTCAGGCCGTCGCCAGGGCGTCCTGACCTGGGTCTTCGCCCCCAACCGACGCAGGGCCGCGGAGTGGAGCAACCGGGCGCGGTCGCGCTCGAACTCGGTGCGACGGGAGGTCTTGTCCGCCTCATCGATCAGACGCGCCGAATCGGCCGGACCGTAACCTGCCATGCAGGCACGTTATCAGGCCCGATACCCTTATGGGCGTGGATCAAGCCCAAGACGCCCCTGGACCGACTGTGCTGAGCGCCCACAAGATCTCGAAAGTCTTCTGGATCAAAGGCGCGAAGCACCCGCTGCACGTCTTCTCCGGCGTCTCGTTGACGCTGCGGGCGGGCGAGATGTTGGCGCTGGTCGGACCGTCCGGTTCGGGCAAATCGACGCTGCTGCGCTGCCTGGCCGGGCTCGAGCCGGTCACGGAGGGCCATGTGGTGCTGCTCGAGAACAACCTGTCGCGGGCGTCGCGCTCGTCGCTGGCGGCCATGCTGCGGGAGAACGTGGGTCTGCTGCTCATCAACCCGCCGCTGGTGCCCTCGTTGACAGCCCTCCAGAACGTCGAGTTGCCGGGCCAACTGGCGGGCCGGTCGGCCTGGTCGAACCGCGAGTTGGCGCTGCGCACGCTGGAGGAGTTGGGCGCGCGCGAGCTGGCCAAGAAGTCACCCGAGCAGCTGACGCCTCCGCAGGCCGCCAAGATCTCCCTGGCCCGCCTGCTCACCCAGCATCCCAAGATCGTGTTCGCCGACGAGCCCACCGGCCGCCTGTCCACCGCCGATTCGAAGGTGGTGCTGACCAGCCTGAAGAGACTCTCCAAGGACGGCACGGCAGTGGTCCTGGCGACCCACGACCTGCACCTGGCCTCCCAGGCCGACCGCGTGATCACGATAGTCGACGGGGCTCTCGGCGCCACCTTGGAGCGGCCGAGCGCCGAGGAGGTCCTGGCGGCGCTCGACCTGACCGCCTACGGGGACGACCAATGACCCCGTTGGCGATCCGCGAACTGCTCACCAACCTGCGCCTGTGGTTGGCGGCGGGCCCACTGATGGCCATGACCGCGGCGCTCCTGACGGTCACCTTCTCGATGCGGTCCTTGAGCGAGTCCCTGGCCGAGGAGGAGGTCGGGCTGATGGACCAGTACGACGCCACGCTGCTGGCCCTGGTGATCCTGGCCGGGTTGGGAGCCACCACCGTCTCGGTGTACCAAGCCGCCCAGCGCACCCGCCGGAGGGTGGCCTACCAAGCCATCGCCGGGCTCACGCCCAGCGCCGCGTCCAGCCAGTTCACGCACCAGGTGGTGGGCATCGCGGCGGCGTCCGCGGTCTGCGGCATCGCAGTGGGCTGGGCGTTCGCCCCCGGGGCGATGCGCTTCATCGCCTGGGCCAGCTCCGGCCACGGCGACCTGGCCGGCCACACCGACGCGCACGCGATCCTGGGCTCGTTCATCATCACCCTCGGTCTGGCGCTGATCGCCAGCGCCAGGGGCGCGAGCCAGGCCCGGTCGGTCGAGCCGATCGAGGCGATCAAGTCGCGGCCGTTCCGGCCACCCGCGGGGCGCACCCGCCGGCGCGCTTGGCTGGCCGGGGCTTGCGGCCTGGGGGCGTGCGCCACCGGCGTCCTGACCGCGGTGCTGCCGGGCCTGGATCGGCTCCGCTTCCAGCCGATCGAGGCCGCCAACATCGGCGCCTCCTGCGCGGCGATCACCACTGCCCTGCTGGCCGTCTGCCTGGCCCTGGGCGCGCCCGCCTACTGCCCGTTCCTGATCCGCGCCTGGACGGTGTTCGTACCGAAGCACCGGCTTCCGGCGCTGTCCTTGGGGCGCCTGGGAGCCGCCTTCCAGGCCCGCCGCTCGCTCGAGGCGTTCAACGTGATCCTGATCGGGACGCTCCTCGCCGGCGCGGCCCTGTCGATCTACTTCGCGCGCAGCGCCCTGGACCCGGCCGGACGCGGTTGGGTCGAGGCCCGTGACGTCTCCGGCGTGGTCCTGGCGGGCGTGCCCGTGGTCCTGGCCCTCAGCGGGTCCGTGCTGACGGTGATCGCCACGGCCCGCAGCCGGGCCTCGGAAGCGCAGGTGCTGCGACTCTCGGGCGCCACTTCGAGACAGATCCTGCTGGCGGGTTTCACGGAAGCGTTCATCTTGGCGATCACTGCCACCGCCATCGGCCTGGCCGGGACGGCGCTGGTGGGGCTCGCCACCGGCCTGGGGCTGAGCCGGGTGGCCGCGTCGCCCGGATGGCCCGCCACTTTGGGTTTCGATCCGGTGGTCTGGATCGCACCGCTCGGAGTGACCGTCTTCGGCATGGCCCTGGTCACGGCCGTCGCCCTCCCCTCGCTGATCAAAGGGATGCGCCAGTCCCTTTCTTCCTGAACGCGCCTTCCCCGCGTCGCTCCGCCGCAGTGCACCAGCCGGGCTCACAGACCCCTGGCCCGGCGCCGTGCCACGAACACCAGGGCCAAGCCGCCTGAGGCGAACGCCAGCCCCAGGCCGACCGGCCAGGCCGGTTCCATGCCGGTGACCGGAAGCGCGATCTCCGGTTCTGGCCGCACCACTGGTGTGGTGGTGCAGGCGCCTGGCGCGAAAGCGTCGCATTCCGGTCGTTCCGACGGGGGCGTCCATGAGTCTGGCGCCACCACGACGTTGGTCATCACATCGTCGGAATTCTCCGGGTCCACGGCCTCGAGGACCTTCATCTGATAGCTGATGACAGCCGTCTCCCCCGCCGCCAACTCGCCCGTCATGGCGAAGACGCTGAGACCCGGTTCGCGGGTCACGACCACCGACTCGCTGTCGCTGACCGGCTCGGCCACCAGAGCGGCATCGTCCGAGGCCCAGGAGAAGTCGTCGATCAGCTCGACCCCGACGGTGGCGGCCCCGACCGATCGCAACTCGAGCCGGTAGGAGACCACCTCGCCGGGATGGGCCACCGCCGGCTCGGCGGTCTTGCGCAGCGTCAGTTCGGCCACCGGCGTCTCGGTCGACACATCGGCGGGCACCACATGGTTGATCAGGATTGAGTCTCCCCTCTCGGCCTCCGGCCGGATCAGCGCCTGGTAAGTGATCACGGCGGTGACGCCCACACCGAGGGAGCCGCCGATCACCAACTGGTCGTCCGCGAGATCGGCGGTCAGCCCGGCGGCGCCCGTCAAGTCGAGCTCCCCGACCACCGCGTCATCGAGGACGCCGCTCAGATCGTCGGTCTGATCCACCGCGATGGGTTCGCTGCCCACATTGGTGAAGATCAGGCGGTAGGTCACGGTCTCGCCGGGGCGCGGCGCGCGGTCCGGCTCTGGAGTCACGGCTTCTTTGGCCACCCGATAGCCGACCACGGGTGTGCAGGTGGTCAACGGATCGTCTTGGCGGCATTCGGCGGGCGCGGCGCACCTGCCGCCGTCGCACTGGCCGATCAGGGCGTTGCGCAGGACCCGGTCGCCCACGTCTTCGAGGACCCGGACGGCGTACTTGACAACCACCTTCTGGCCCGCACCGACTTGACCGCTGAGGACCAGCGCGGCCCCTTCTCGTTTCACTGTCACCCCTTGGCCGGTCACCGCGGGACCTTCGATCAGCGCGGCATCGTCCAGCACGCCACTGAGGTCGTCCTTCCACGCCACCGGCGCCGCCGCCTTCCCGCGCGAGTTGTCCAACGTGACGGTGTAGCCAACCCTGCCGCCCGCCTTGACCCGCTCGACATCCGCGGCCTTGGAGAGATGCAAGTCGCTCCCCGGCGTGGAGGTCTGAGCCCTCAGGCCCGGCGTCTGGTCGATCACGTCGACCGGTCGGATCGAGGCCGTGTTGTCGAGCCGGAGGTCCGCTCCGGCGGCGCCCGGCGCGTAGACCACCCGGTAGGTGATCTGCTGGCTGGCACCCTCCGCCAGCGGCCCCGACCAGGTGATGACCTGGGCCGTCGGGTCCCAATGGGCTCCGGTCGGCATGAGAGAGTCCACATCGAGGGTGGAATCGTCCAGGACGCCGGAGAGATCGTCGGTCACGAGCGCCGGATCAGCCGTCGTATAGGCCGCCCGACCGATATTCGTCAACGTCACGGTGTAGTCCGCGAAGTGCCCGGCTTGATGCAGGCCGCTGGTCGCCACCGTCTTCTCAACCTTCAGGCCGGCCAGATTGACCGTCGAGCCGACCGGCACGTCGTCACAGCTCGACACCGTGACAATGCTCCCCTCATCCGCCAGTGCCGGGCACCGATCCGTGCTGACGGTGTTCACGCGAGTGGCCTCGAAACCCGGTTCGACCGTGCCTGAGTAGCGCACCTTGGCTGTCTCGCCCGCCTTCAACGGGGCGCTCCAGTTAAGACGACCGCCTGTGAAACTCGTGGTCACGCCGCTGACAGAAGTGCCACCGCTGAACTGGAGCCCGTCCATCCGCCAGTCGCTCATGTGCAGCGGCAAGGCGTCAGTGACCACGGCGGGCGCGCCGGTTGTGAAGTCCGCGTTGCCCGTGTTCTTGACCGTCAACTCGTAGGCGATCCGTCTGGCGCCATCCGCCACGGGCTGAAGTTGGCCCACCTTCGACACCAGGTCAAGATGACGGGCGCGCAGCACCCGGGTGGCCGAGAGGCCGGCGTCGGCCGACAGGTCGTTCCAGACGTTGAACGAGATGCGGGCGTTGTCGCCCCAGCCACTGGCCCACTCGGCGCCATCGAATCGCTTCCAGCCGTGGACGAACGAGCCAGTCTGTTGTATCCCCTCGGCCGGAGTGGCGATCAGCTTCGGCTCGGTCGTCATCGCGTCACGCCAATCGTCGCCGCCCGGGTATTCGGCGGCCACATCGGTGTCGTCCCAGTGGATGCGAGGCCAGATTGCCTTGCCGCCGTTCTTGGCCACCTCGTAGCCCGCCAATTGTTGGATCCGTGCCCCGCCGGCCAGGTCTTCCACATCGTTCAACAACAGGTGGTACTCATTTCCCCGCGTCAGCTTGACCGTCAGCTTGGGCTGTGGCCCCGACCCGGGCACGGCCTTGCCCTGCGCGTCCCTGCCGTCCCACGCCCAGGCGATGGCCTTGCCGGGCGAGAGCTGCTGGTAGGCCTTGACTAGGTCGGCGGCATCGGACACGTCGCCGTCGCCGTTCACGTCCACTGACACCTCGTAGCCGCCCTTGAAGCTGCCCAAGTCGAGGGTGGCGGACAGGGCGTAGGGACGCGCCGGATCGACCGGCGAGGCCGCTTTGACGCTCTTGATCTGCGGGGTGGGCGGCACCTGGTAACGCGGGTAGAGGGGTCCGGCCCAGCCCTGCGCGGAGGTGAGCGACTCCGGGACGTCGGCCGAGGGCGGGTCGGGGAAGAGCAGGAACTCGCGGCCGCAGCCGCGCTCGGAGACTCCGCCGGTGACGTAGGCGGGGGGCGTGTAGTTTCCGGTGTACGATGCCGACCGGTTGGTCGGGCGGCAGGTGGCGGCCTCGTAGACGCCCAGCGAGTCGGCGAAGAAATCCGAGCTGATGCCCATGTAATCGGCCATCTCGACCTTGAAGACGGTGCCGTCGTCCCCCACCACGTACACCATCACGAGCGCCGCCGCGCCGTCCGACGCGAAACTGGACGGGTCCAGGTCATGCAACGCGCCGTACTGCTCGCCAGTCCATGACGGAGCGAAGACCCGGCCGACCTGGTCCGCGCCGGATGCGGCCACCCAGACGTCCTCCCGGATGTATACCTGTGCTCCGTTCAAAACCAGGTTCGGCACGTCCCAGACCACCTTGAATGCGCCCGTCGCCTTCGCGGCGACCGAGGTTGCGCAGGTCTCGCGGGTGCCGACGGCCGTGCAACTGGCGACCGAAGCCCCCGACGGGTCGAAGATCTGGACCCGTGTCTGCGGCGACGACGGCTGGTAGGCCTTGTCCGGATCGGGCGCGCCGTAAGGATAGATGGACACGGTCTGGGCGGTGGCGTGAACGGTCTCGCCCGCCTTCGCGTACGCGTACCAGGTCGAATCCAGCCGAACCGAGCCGATCGCGGGCCAGTTGAGCAGCTTGGTGGCCCCGTCGAGCCCCGGCCGATGATGCCCTCCAGCCGCGACCGCCGGTTCGGACGGCGGCGCCGCCATCCCGATCAGGATCAGGCCCGCGGCCACCACCGCGGCCAGGCATCTGCGAATACGTTGTTTGGACATGGTCATCCCTTCGGCGAACTGTTGACCCGCCGATCTTGGCCCACCCCGACCGCCTGTCGCCGCCAGATTGGCCCGGTCCTGTGGATCGGTAGTTCTACGCGCCCGCACGCGCCCCCGGCGTTGGGCCGCCTCGTCCGGGGCCTTCGAGTTGCACGATGCCGCTCGCCCAGGTCCGCTCCGTTCGTCGTGCCTGTACCCGGTTCGGTTGGGCGCCAGTCGACTGGCAGTGCCCGGTCTTCGTCGGGGGCGATGTGCGAAGCGATGGTCTGGGCAACGACGGACAGGCATTTCGATGGTCTCGGTGGCGAGACCATCCATTTGCAGGT
>JAISCU010000134.1 GCA_031265345.1 Bifidobacteriaceae bacterium | reverse complement strand
GGGGGTGAAACTACGGTCAACCACCGACCCGCACATCGGGTTCAGCGCGATCAGGTTGTTGGGTGTCGAGCCCCTCTTTTCCCGTGAATGGCCCAGTTCCAGGCCGAGCAACTCTTTGTCGGCAAGGGGGTCGTTGACCAAAGCCCGGAACGGCACGTCGGGGCTCCACAAGCACCTGTCCTTGCCCCACGTCCAAACCGCGAACCCGACCAGGGCCACCAACACCGATACGACCACCACCGCCCCGGTCTTGTTCCACCACCACGGGAGTCTGCCCGCTGGGCCGGGTGCGACTACTGCCTGCTCCGCGGGTTCGTTCATAGGTTCATCCCCGTATCTCACGGGTCTCCTATGTGTGATCCAGTTCGAGGCCGAGGAGCTCTTTGTCCGTCAACGGGTCGTCCAGCAACGCTTGGAACGGCACGTCCGGGCTCCACAGGCACTTGTGGTCGCCCCATCTCCAGACCACCTGGCCGGGCCGGCCGCCAACCTCCAGCACCAAAATCAGGGCCATCACCTTGACCCGCCGACCGGACCACCGCCCGGCCGGGCCGTGTGCGGCGCCTGCTTGTGTTTCGGGTCTGGTCACGAGCCTATCCCCACACCTCCACGCTGACCCGCGGGCTCCTGGCTGCGGGGTCATCATCGCCGCGGACCCAGGCGCTGATCGCGCTCTGGCTGTGAGGCTTGCGTAGCCATGCGGAAAAGTCTCCGTTGTCACCGAACCGGTCGGTCACTACCCAGCCGTTGTCTTCCGCGAATTCAACGATTCGACGGGCGTCCGCTGCGGCTCCGTCGGGTCCCGGCGTGAAAGCGCGGTCCAGAACGGATCGGCACAGTGGGTTCAAGGATATGAGGTTGCCCAGCGTGGACCCGCGGGTCTCCGATGCGTGGTCCAGTTTGAGGCCGAGGAGTTCCTTGTCGGCCAGCGGGTCGTTGAGCAATGCCCGGAACGGCACGTCCGGGCTCCACAGGCACTTGTCCTCGCCCCATCTCCAGACCACCTGGCCGAGCCAGCCGCCGACCGCCAACGCCAAGACCAGGGCCATCACCTTGACCCGCCGACGGGACCACCGCCCGGTCCTGCCGGGCGCCGGGTCGTCGGCATTCTCGTCAGGCCCGGGGTTCATGGCGTCAGCCCCTCCGGTCGCTGCCGCGCCGCCGCCAGCCGATCAGCACCGAACCCGCCAGGATCGCAACCATCGCCGCGACCCGCAACCAGCCCGGTGAACCGATCCCGGTAACGGGCAGTTCGCTTCGTCCCGACGAGCCAGGGGCCGTCGGCGCGGATGCGGCCGTCGGCGTTTCGATGGCAGCGGCAGGGGACGGTTCCTCGGTGCCAGGCGACGCTATGTCATTCGGATCGAGGGCTGAAACCCCGCTTGGATCGGTCGAGGGACCGGGCGGCTCATCAGCGTCAGCCGATGGGCCTGTCCCGGCGCTGGGCTGCGGTTCGCCCGTGGGGTTGATGGTCGGACTTGCCGACGGCGAAGGCTCGGGTTCGGGGGAAGCGCTTGGGTCGCCGGTGTCGGGGTCAACGGGTTCCGGGTCTGGATCGTCTTCGCCCGTGAGCCAGCCAAGGATTCCGGGGGTGTCGTCGCATTCGTTTCCGCTCCCGTCGCCGTCCGAGTCATCCTGTCCCCAGTTGTACACGTCAGGGCAGTTGTCGATCTCCCTGGGAGTCGAGTCGCCGTCGTCGGACACCAGCACACGGGTCGAGCCGATCGCCCGGTGGCCCCGGCCGTCCGTGACCCGCAATCCCACCACCAGGTCGGAAGGTTCGTCGAATCGATGGTCCACCCACCAATCCGTCGTGGCCTGGTCCCAGGCGCCGTCGCCGTCGAAGTCCCACTCGTAGGACACGATCCCCTCGTACGGCGAATACGATCCGCCGGCGTCCAAAGTCAACGACTCTCCCGCCTTGACCACGTAAGGGCCTTGGATCCACGCCCACGGGTTGTCCAACGCCGCCGCCACCGCCTGGTCCACCGCTGCGACCACGTCCCCGTCTGACGCGTCGATAATCAACCCGTTCGTGCCGTCCGCCACCTCGCGCATCCACGAGGAGCCGAGGTCGCCCAGATCGATCCCGTAGATCTCGACCGGGTCGACGGCCAACGATTTCCACACAATGCGAGACGCCTGAGTCACCATCAGCCTGTCTTCCGGATTCGGGTTGCCTTTGCTGATCAGCACGATCCCTTTGCGCACGCCAGGTCGCCAATCCATGGCCAAGGCCTCGCTGATCCCCTGATCGGCGCCCCCGGTTCCCCTCAAGTCCGACCAGGAAAGGCTCTGGGCCGCCGCTCCGAACTGGTCAGCAGAAGGCGTGAAGTCCTGCACCACCCGCGCCGACGGTTCAACGTACCCGCTGGTGCCAGGCGTGCCGAACGCGCCCTTGTACTGCACCAAGCCGAACCGGGCCGACCCGGAACGACCGACTATCTTCTGAGCCATCTGCTGTGCCTCTTCGGCCCAAGCCATTGACCAAAGGCCACCACCGGTGTCCACGACGAACGCCAGATCGATGGACGGCGTGCCCCATCCGATGACGGTCCTCGGCGTCGGAGTGCCGAACCGCGCCTCAACCTGCCTGGCAATCGCCTCGTGGCCGGTGATGTTCGGGTGGTACCACTCGTCCAAGGTGAGCGAGGGGCGGCTCCGCGTTGTCTGGTCGCCCTCCTGGCGGCCCTCCGTTTCGAAGAACTCGTTCAACCACCGGTAGGGGTTGCGCCCGCCTAGTACCGCTGCGGAAGGATCGGGCTCGTGGCCAGCAAATGCGTTGGAGACGCCGTCGACGTAGAACACTTGCAGATCGTGGGCGCGGTTCCACGCTGCCACCAGGTCGCGCTGTTTCTGGTTCATCGTCTAGCCTGCCGCCCGCACTGCCGCTGCCGCGTCGAAATGCAGGTAGGTCGGCGGGTGGGCGGAAGGGTCTATCGTCGTGGTCACGTCATACGCCTTGTCCAGGCTCAAGAACGGGTAGCCGACCAGCACCACTTGCGTGCGGCGCGGCTCCACCATCTGCTCCAGCTTCGCGAAGACTCTCAGCGTACCTTCCATCACCTCGTCCAGCTTGTCCACCGCGTTGGTGATTCCCTGTTTGCAGGTGGCGCCGTCGCGAAGACCTGCAGCGAAGCAAGCCTCGACGACCTCGCCGAATTTCAGGTTATTGCCGCCGATCGTCATCATGATCAGATCGGCGTTCTCGATCGCCGTCGGGTTTTCCTCAACCTGGGCGCCCCAAGTGTCGTTCTTCGGACTCGTGCCCAGCACGCCGTCGGTCCAGTCGCCATTGCGGGCCAGGTTCGTCAACCGCGCGTGCCATCCACGCTCGCGCAGCCAGCGGGCGTAGTTCTCGCCCCAGTTGCGGTGGCTGCGGAGATACTCCCGGTCGTCGTAGTACTGGCCGGCGCCGTTCCCGGCCGTGTACGAGTCGCCCAACAACACGATCGACACGCTGTATTCGAGATAGGTCGGCGCTGGAGCCTGCCCCCGCGCGTCTGGCGCCGGCACCACCAGGGAGGCGAACGCCAAGGACACGGCCCCCAGTAGCACCAAGGCCAACCCGGCGCGCCGGGCCCGCGACCGGACGCGCCCCGCACGGGCGCCGTCATGTCCGTCCGGTCCGACCGCCCCGCCTTTGGGACGCTGAAACAATCTGCGCATCGTCGTTCTCCCCTTCAGCAACGTCGCTAGACATTCCATCCGAGAGGGCTCCCAGCCAGCCTATCGGTAGACGCGCCGCCCGGACAACCCGACCGAGCGGCATCGGACATGGCGGCGGTGAAACGGGAAAGCCGCCCGATCGCGCGATTCACGGGCGATTCCGGCTGCGGCTGTGGTAAAGCTGACGGGTGAACGAAGACCAACTGCGCCGCCTCCAAGCGATGATCGACGCCTCAAGCCGGATAGTGTTCTTCGGCGGGGCGGGCGTCTCGACCGAATCGGGCATACCGGACTTCCGGTCCGCCGAGGGGCTGTACACGGCAGGCGGCCCGATCCCGCCCGAGGTAATCCTGTCGCGCAGCTTCTTCGAGGCACACCCGGCCGAGTTCTTCGCGTTCCACCGCGACAAGGTGCTCCACCCCGAGGCGCGGCCCAACGCGGCGCATCTGAAACTGGCGGAACTGGAGCGGGCCGGGCGCCTCAGCGCGGTGGTGACGCAGAACATCGACGGGCTGCATCAGGCGGCCGGGTCCCGTAACGTGATCGAACTGCACGGCTCGGTGCACCGCAACAATTGCCGCGACTGCGGGCGCGCCTATCCGATGGGTGCCGTCTACGCGGCGGAAGGGATCCCGCGCTGCGACTGCGGCGGGATGATCGAGCCGGGCGTCGTTCTGTATGAGGACCCGCTCGACAATAGGGTCATCGCGGCGGCGGTGGAGGCGATAGCGGGCGCCGAC
>JAISCU010000099.1 GCA_031265345.1 Bifidobacteriaceae bacterium | reverse complement strand
CCAGCAGCCCGGCCAGTTCGACGGCTTCGCGTTGCGTGAATTGGACCACGTAGGCCGGGGTCAGCCCTCCTTTGACCAGGCCGGTGATGAGGTTCGGCAGCGGCACCACCTCGTAGGCGAACTCCAGCGGAACCGGTCTGGGGGCGTCGGTGATGGCGCTGACCGGTCGGCCGGTGCGCCGCACCAGGTCGTCGATGAAGCGGTCGACGTTCCCGAGCGTGGCGCTCATCAACAGGAACTGCGCTCGCGGCATCTCCAGCAGCGGCACCTGCCAGGCCCAGCCTCGCTGCGGGTCGCCGTAGAAGTGGAACTCGTCCATCACCACGGTCTGGAACTGCGTCTCAGCGCCATCGCGTAAGGCTTGGTTGGCCAGGACCTCGGCGGTGCAACACACGACGGGCGCGTCAGCGTTGATCGCGGCATCGCCCGTCAGCATACCCACGTTGGTAGCCCCGAACAGCCCGATCAGATCGAAGAACTTTTCCGAGACCAGGGCCTTGATCGGGGCTGTGTACACACCGCGGTGCCCTGCCGCCAGGCTCATGGCCAGCGCTCCGGCGGCCACCAGCGACTTCCCGGAGCCGGTCGGGGTGCCCAAGATGACGTGCTCCTGGGCCGCCAGGGCGAGCAGGGCGTCCTCCTGATGGGCGTAGAGGTCGAACCCCTCCCCGGCCGCCCAGGCGGTGAAGGCGTCGAAGGCTTCCTCGGTGGCCGCCGCTCCGGCAGCCCCCGGAACGTCCAGGCCCAGTCTCGTCAGGTGGTCGATCAGCACACCTCCAAGGGTAAAGACATTACGGTGGCAGGCATGAATCAATACATGCATGGCCACGGCGCGGCCGCTGCCAGAGCCCACGCCTTCCGGAATGTCGCCAATTCGGCGCCTCATGTGGCCGACCTGCTCGAACCTGGGCTGCGGGTGCTCGATCTGGGGTCGGCATCGGGCGCGTTGACCAAGGACTTGGCCGCGCGGGTGGCGCCGGGGGAGGTTGTCGGGGTGGACATCTCCGACGATGCCGTCCGCGAGGCCCAGGCGGACCCGTCGCGTCCGGCGAACCTCAGCTATGAGGTCGGGGACGTGTACGCCTTGCCGTACCCGGATGCCAGTTTCGACCTCGTCCACGTCCACCAGGTGCTGCACCACCTGGCCGATCCGGTGGCGGCGATCCGCGAACTGGCGCGCGTGGCCCGGCCGGGCGGCTGGCTGACCCTGCGCGAGGGCGATTACGGCGGGGCCTTCTGGTATCCCGAGGCGACCGCTTGGCGGGCCTGGCAGGAGACTTATCAACTGGTGGCCAGGGGCGGCGGGACCGAGGTCGACGCCGGGCGGCGGCTGGCCGCGTGGCTGGCCGGGGCCTCCCTGCCCGAACGGGCCACTTTCTCCGGCTCGATGTGGACCTATCCGGGCTACGAATCGGCGGCCGAGATCGCCGAGAGTTGGGCCGCGCGGCTGACCGAACGGCGTTTCATCGACTTGGCCGTCGGCCTGGGAGTGGCCGACGAGGCCTCGTTGATCAGGACCGCCGCGGGCCTGATCGAATGGGCGCAGTTACCCGGCGCGCTGCTGGTGATGCCGCATGTCGAGGCCGTGGTGCGCCTGTAGCGCTCCCGCCCCAGTGGCTCGGGAGTCGCGCTGATCGAGCTGGGAATCATCAGTTGGTACGGTCAGGCGGCCATCGTCCATGCGATGAGGGCGCGTCGAAGGTTCATGGAAGGAAGGGGGACCGCGCGATGAAATTGAAGGACATGCCTCCAGAAGAACGGGCCGAGTTGGAGGCCCTGGGCTGGGAGTTGACGGATTATCTCGAGAATGCCGACATCACGCCCGACCCGGACGGCGGCGAGCCGCCATTGATGGCCTTGAGGCGCCTGCGTTACGAACAGGCCTGCGTCGAACGTGAAGCCGCCGATGCCGCCCTGAACGCCCGCGCCCAGGGCGTGTCGTGGGAGCGGATCGGGGCGGCGTTCGGAATCGCTGGCGAGACCGCCCGGAAGCGCTACCAACGGCGCGCGGTGGCCTGACCTGCGGCGATCACGGGTTGGTGCCAGGCACCAACCCGTGATCGGCCACGAGCCGGGCTCGCGGGCCGGTGGCGGGAAGCCTGGCGGTCGGGGACACGGGAGGGGCGCGGAACTGGGCGGGCGGCATCGTCCAAGCGGTAAGAGTCTGGGTCGGCGGGCGGCCGTGTGAGTGAAATCGACTAATCGGACGCCGGGGCGCGCCGGGAGCGTGGTTGAATGGTCCGAAACGCCGGACTTCGCCAGGCCCGACCGCCCCTTTCGGTCGGTGCGGGGCGTGTCCGGCCTCATGACCTAATCCCCTGAAAGTCCAAGCGAATGCCTGACCAGCCCTCCGGCCAAGCTGATTGGAACGGGTCGCCTTTGCGTGGAGGCCGGCCCGCTGGCGAGCCACCCCTGCGCGCGCGACCGCCTGCCCGAACGGCCACCACCGGCATCAGTTCGAAGATCCCGCACGCGCGGGTCATGCCGTCCGAAGACGCGGCTGCCCGCGCCGCCGCCGCCGCGCACACGGCGGCTGCGGTTCGCGGTGCCCACGCCGCGCGCGACGCCGCCGCCCATGCGCCGCCGGACCGCGGCGAGGCGCACCAGGGCTTCCAGCCGGTGCACCGCGAGACCAGCGGTGCCCGGCTGCCGCACCGCCCGGTGGCGAGCACCAGCTCCCACGCGGCGCCCGCCAAACACGCCGCGCCGCCGCCCCAACCGCAGCTTCAGCCGCGGCCTCAGTCGCAGGCGTACCCGGCGATCCTCGACCTGCCAGACGAGTTCATGCCCGGCCCGCGTCGCCGCACGCCTCCCGCCCCGCCGCCCAGGCCTTCGCTCGGATCGGTGCCCCTCGGCCGCATCGAGCTGAACGACCCGCATCAGCGGCGAGCCAGGGGCGCGGCCAAGCGTTGGGCCCGCAAGCCGACCTTCTGGGTCGCCGCCTGCCTGGCTGCGGTCCTGGTCTTGGGGATCGCGGCGACCTGGGCGGCGACCGGGCCGCACGGCACCGAAGCGAGGGGCCTGGCCCCGGACATCGCGTCGCAGCCCGCGTTGGGCGAGCCCTTGGTGATCGGAGGGCTTTCGCCCGAACAAACCGGGTGGACCGGGTTCGGACCGGTCGGCTCTGCGCAGGCCGAGGCGCCCCCGCTGGTCAACGACGGCATCGTCATGCTGTACGCCCCCAGCGACCAGGGGACCGCGTTGGCGGCGGTGGACGCCGAATCCGGGGACACCGAATGGAAGGTGGACCTGCCCGAGCTGTCGGGCGAAGAGGCCACCCGCTGGGCCGAGTTGTGGTGGAACGGCGACGACGGCGTGGTGGTGGGCGCAGAGCTGGGCCTGGACGGCGGCGCGGTGGGACTGGTGTCCAAGGCCGGCCAACTGGGCGAACTGCGCCACGGCGCGCGGCTGATGGGCACGGCGGACGGCCTGGTGGCGATGGTCCAATCCGGCCGCGTGGTGGTGGCGGCGGCGAACGACCTGGAAAAGGACCTGTGGACCGCCGAGGCGACTGATACCTGCGCGGACCGAGTCCTGATCAACCATGACGGCACGTTCCTGGTCTGCACGGCGGACGGCTTCGCCGACGCGGCCACGGGCGAGCCGGTGGGCATCCGCGAATACTTGGAGGACCCAGGCGTCGCCTACTCCCTGTTCGATGGCGGCGTCCTGATCCGGATCGCTTCCCAGGGCTCGGCCGGGGCGGCCGGCGGCCATTGGATGCGCGTCGATCCGAAGACCGGGGAGGAGCTCTGGGAGCAAGGAGCCAGCTTCGCCGACTACGTCTGGCCGGTGCGGGGCGGCCAATGGCTGTTCGCCACCGGGGCCGAACTCGAGGGCGCGGTCCATTGCGTCGACCCGGACTCGGGCCGTTTGCGCTGGTCGCGCCCCGCCGACTGGTTCCTCGGCACGGTGGGATCGACGGCCTTCGTGGCCTCGGCGGACGGCCAGGTCAGCGCGCTGAAGGCCGCCACCGGCGGGTTGTCGTACCAGTTCCGGGTCAGATCGTTCGGCGACCAGTGGCCGGGCGTGGTCTTCGGCGCCAAGACGCTGTACCAAGTCGACGGCGGCGGGCTGCTCGCCTATCCGCTGTCCAAGAACTCCGAGCCGCGCTGGAGCCTGGACTTGGCGGTCGGCCCGGCGGGGCAGGGCGGTCTGGAGTTGCGCCTGGGCGGCGGCGACCTCTGGGTCACGGACGGCGGCGAGCTTCGTCGGGTCGAGTAGAGCCCACGCGAACTGCCTGCCCGTCCACGATTCGGACGCCTTGAATTGTCGGTGTGAGACAACTCGTCGCCGCTTTTGTTGTGAGCCCCGCATCGGCTTAGCTGGTGAGCACCTACCCTACGCTGGCGTAGGTTCATTCGTCTCAGCACTCAAGGAGGCCGCCGATGCCGCTCGCCACGGTTCCCGCCCCGACTCAGGTCCCAGCTGCCCCGGCGCCCGTCATGCCCACAGCGCCCGACCGGCGCGCAGCGCCCCCGGCCGCCTCACGCCAGGGGGCCTCGCACCCGTCGCCGGACCCGGACACGCGCCGGGCCATGTACCGCGACATGGCCATGACCAGGGCATTCGACCAGGCCGCCACGGCGCTGCAACGGCAAGGCGAGCTGGCCCTGTGGGTGCCGTCACTGGGCCAGGAGGCCGTCCAAGTCGGGTCGGCGCACGCACTCGGCCCCGACGATTGGGTCTTCCCGTCCTACCGGGAGCACGGCGTGCTGCAAAGCCGCGGCGTCGACCTGAGACAAGTGCTCGGCCTGTTCCGGGGCGCTGCCCACGCCAGCTGGGATGGCGCCGACCACCAGATCCACCTCTACACCCTGGTGGTGGGCGCGCAAGCGTTGCCCGGCGTGGGCTACGCCATCGGGATGGCGATGGACGGCGGCGGCGGGGCCGTGGTGGTCTATCTGGGCGACGGCGCGACCTCCCAAGGCGAGGTCTGCGAGGCGCTCGTGTGGGCGGCATCGTCGCAGGCGCCGGTGCTCTTCTTGATCCAGAACAACGGCTGGGCCATCTCGACGCCGACCGGCACCCAGGCGCGGGTCGAACTGGCGCGGCGCGGCGACGGGTTCGGAATCCCCGGCGAGCGCGTGGACGGCAACGATGTCGAAGCTTGTTTCGGCGCCACCGCCGCCGCCCTGGCGCGGATCCGGGCCGGCCAGGGGCCGCAATTGATCGAGGCGGTGACCTACCGGCTGGGGCCGCACACGACCTCGGACGATCCGACGCGCTACCGCACCGCCGACGAGGAGGCCCTGTGGTCGGCGCGCGATCCGCTGGTCCGGGCACGGGCGGGGCTCCAGGCGGACGGCCTGGCCGGGGACGACTTCTTCACCGAGGTCGATGCCGCCGGCGCGGCTCTCGCGGCGTCTGCCCGCCAGCACTGCCTGGGCATCCAGCCTCCCGAACTGCGGGAGTGGTTCGACTCGGTCTACGCGACGCCGCATTCGTTGGTGGCCGAAGAACTGGCCTCGTTCGGGGGCGCGTCGTGAGCGCCGTGGCCGTGGAAGTGGCCGCGCCGGTGGCGTTGGTGGAGACCGCGCCTGGTGTGGGGACTGCGCCCGTGGCGACTGCGGGGGCTGCGGTGGCCGCCGTGCGGGTGGGGCTCGGCCAAGCCGTCAACCGGGCGCTGGCGGCGGCCATGGAGGCCGATCCGAAGGTGCTGGTGATGGGCGAGGACGTGGGCGCGTTGGGGGGCGTCTTCCGGGTCACGGCCGGGCTGAAGGACCGGTTCGGCGCGGAGCGGGTGCGGGACACGCCGTTGGGCGAGGCCGGGATAATCGGCGCCGCCATCGGGCTGGCCCTGCGCGGCTACCGTCCCGTCTGCGAGATCCAGTTCGACGGCTTCGTGTTCCCGGCGTTCAACCAGATCACGACCCAGTTGGCGAAGCTGCGGGCGCGTTCGCGCGGGCGGCTGAGCGTCCCGGTGACCATCCGGATACCCTACGGCGGACGGATCGGCGCGATCGAGCATCATTCCGAGTCGCCGGAGGCGCTGTTCGCCCACACCGCCGGTCTGCGGGTGGTCAGCCCGTCGGACCCGCAGGAGGCGTACCAGATGACGCGGGCCGCCATCGACTGCCCCGACCCGGTGATCGTGTTCGAGCCCAAAGCGCTCTACTGGTCGAAGGGCGAGGTGGTCCCAGGCGAGGTCGGCGAAGAACGGGGCCGCGCGTTGCTGAACCGGGCCCGCGTGGTCCGGCCCGGCCGGGACGTGACCCTGGCGGCCTACGGCCCGTCCGTGCCGCAAGCCTTGGCCGCGGCCGATCAGCTGGCCGGCGCCGGAACCGAGGCCGAAGTGGTCGACCTGCGGGCCATCAGCCCCATCGACTTCGACGCCATCGAGGCCTCGGTCGCGCGGACGGGCCGGTTGGTGGTGGTCCATGAGGCGCCGGTGTTCTTCGGAGCGGGCGCCGAGGTCGCGGCCCGGATCACCGAGCGCTGCTTCTACCTGCTGGAGGCGCCGGTGCTGCGGTTGGGCGGCTACCACCTGCCCTACCCGCCAGCGTTGGCGGAAACCGACCACCTGCCGGGGCCGGACCGGATCGTGGCCCAGGTCCGCCGGGCCTTGGCCTTCTGACGAGAGGACGCGCACCATGGCCGAACCGCTGTTGACCTTCCGCCTCCCCGACCCGGGCGAGGGGCTGACCGAAGCGGAGATCATCCGCTGGCTGGTGGCGCCGGGCGATCAGGTCACCATCAACCAGGCGGTGGTGGAGATCGAGACCGCCAAGTCGGTGGTCGAACTGCCCTCCCCGTTCGAGGGCACGGTCGAGTCGATCACGGCCCTGGAGGGCGCCGTCGTGCCCGTCGGCGACCCCATCCTGGTGGTGCGCCCATCCGAGTCCGCCGTCCCGGAACACGGGTTGGTGCCTGGCACCAACCCGTGTTCGGGGGCGCAAAGCGCAGGTCAGGGCGTCGGCGCCCAGAATGATGGTGGAGATGAGGACGAGGCGCCAGGGAGCGTGCTGGTCGGTTACGGCCCGACTGGGCCGCCGGGGGCGTCCGGGGCGCCTGAGTCGGCCGACTCGGCCGGGGCGTCCAGCCCGGAGCGGGCACCGGCCCGCGAACCAGAGTTGGGGACTGTCCCCAATTGCGGTTTGGACGATGCCGTGGCCCGGCCCCGCGCCAAGCCGCCGGTGAGGGCGCTGGCTCGGCAGCGCGGCATCGGACTGGACACTGTCACACCGAGCGGGCCGGGCGGGACCGTGACCCGCCAGGACGTCGAGCGGGCGGCCGCCGCCTCCGAAGCGCCGCCCGAACCGGCCGAGACCCGCGAGCCCATCCGCTCGGTCCGCCGCGCCACCGCCGCCGCCATGGTCGAATCGGCCTTCACCGCCCCCCACGCCAGCGTGTTCGTGGAGACCGACGCCACCAGGGCGCTGAAGTTCGCCCGCCGCACCGGCCTGTCGCTACTGGCGGTGACGGCATTAGCGCTGGTCAGGGCGGCGAGACGGAACCCGGCCATGAACGCCACCTGGGACCAGGCGACCGGGGAGATCGTCTACCACCATCGTGTCGGCCTGGGCGTCGCGGTCGATTCGCCGCGCGGGCTGCTGGTGCCGTGCGTCCACGAGGCCCACCGGCTCAGCCTCACCGAACTCGACCACGCGCTGCGCGAACTGATCGAAACAGCCCGCCAGGGCAAGGCCAGCCCGGAACAGCTGAGCGGAGGCACCGTCACCCTGACCAATGTCGGCAGCCTCGGGATCGACGGAGGCAGCCCCATCCTGGTTCCCGGCCAGGCCGCGATCCTGGCGGTGGGCGCGATCCGGCCCAGGCCCTGGGTGCACAAAGGCAAGCTGGTGAAGCGCTCCATTGGACGCCTGACCTTGACCTTCGACCACCGGCTGATGGACGGGGCGGGCGCGGCCAAAGCGATCCGCGACGTGGCGGCGGTCCTGGAGCGGCCCGATTCGGCCTTAATCTAGACTCCATGCGCATTGCCCGTTTCGTAGTGAACCAGGACCCCGGCCAAGACCCCCGCTACGGCGTGGTCGAAGGCGAGGAGGGCAGCGAGGTCGTTCACGCCATCGCTGGCGATCCCTTGTACACCGAGGTCAGCCCCACTGGTCAGACCCACGCCATCGACGACGTCCGGCTCCTCGCGCCGGTCATCCCCCGTTCCAAGGTGATCGGCGTGGCCCGCAACTACCGGGACCAGGACCAGGCGCCCGTCCCGATCTGGTTCGGCAAGCCCAACACCACCGTCTGCGGTCCGGGCGACCCGATCATCTTGGACTCCCAGGTCCGCGCGCCGGCCTTCGCGGAGGCGGAATTGGCGGTGGTGATCTCGCGTCTGGCCAAGGACGTTCCGGTAGACGATGCCGCCACGGTCGTCTTGGGCTACACCGTCGCCAACGACGTCGGTTACCGCTACCCGCCTGGCGACGGCGGGGCCAACCCGGACCCGAGAGGCTTCTTCGGCAAGTACCGTGACAGCTTCACGCCCTTGGGGCCATGGATCGAGACCGGCCTGGACCCGGCCAGCGCCTTGGCGGTCCGCTCGTGGATAGACGGCCAGGCGCGTCAGGACGGCTCGACC
>JAISCU010000092.1 GCA_031265345.1 Bifidobacteriaceae bacterium | reverse complement strand
GGGTTGGCGTCTGACGCTAACCCGTGTTCCGCGGACCGGGGCGGCCGAGAGGAGGGTTGCGGCCGGGAGCGACTGGACCAAGAGATGCAGGGGCTGACTCTCGACCGCGAGAGTCAGGGTCTGCATCCTTTCTCGGGACGCTCGGAAATCGAGAGCCAGGGATCGCATCTTTTCGGCGCGCTTCGTGGCACTGGTCCGCAACCCCGGAGTCGCCTCGAGTCCCATTGGCTGACGAACACACGCCGCGCCTCAACCAGAAAGTCGTCTGGAGACTTATTGGCTGAGCGGCCGAACGTCGAGCCCGGGCCAGGTGGACGGCATCGCCCATCTAGCTCTCTGGCGACGACAGCCCTGATAGCCTGGCCGATGTGAACCGTGGCGCCGGTCAAGGGGGGGAGTGGGCGGGTCACCAGCGGCACTCGCCCGCCTACCGCCGCCTGCTCATCGCCATGTTCCTGGCCGGGGTCGCGACTTTCGCTCAACTGTATTCGTTCCAGCCGCTGCTGCCCGCGCTGACGCAAACCTTCCAGGTGCAGGCCTCGAGCGCGGCGTTGACGGTCTCGGCGGCGACGCTGGGGTTGGCGGCATCGGTCATACCGTGGTCTTCCTTCGCCGATGCCGTGGGGCGGGTACCAGCCATGCGCGTCAGCGTCGTGGCGGCGACCTTGCTGGGTCTGGCAGCGCTGCTGAGCCCCTGGTTCGAGGTGATGGTGGCCTGCCGGCTGGCGGAGGGCTGCGCGCTCGGCGGGGTCCCGGCGATCGCGATGGCCTACGTGAGCGAGGAGGTGCACCGCGACCATGCCGCGCGGGCCTCGGCCACGTATGTGGCGGGCACGTCGATCGGGGGGCTGATGGGGCGTGAGGTCTCCGGTCCGGTGGCGCACCTGACGGGGCATTGGAACCTGGGCGTGGCGGCGACCCTGGCATTGTGCGTCGCCGCAGCCGTCGCTTTCTCTTTGCTGGTGCCGCCAGCCCGTGGATTCGTGCCGCACAGGGCGCGAGCCGGTGATCTGGTTCCGCATGGGCGGCTGCTCACGCGGGTGGCCGCCTCGCTGCGCAATCCCGGCGCCCGGATGCTGTTCATCCATGCCTTCTTGCTCATGGGCTGCTTCGTGGCGATGTACAACTACCTGGGCTTCCATCTGGAGTCGGCGCCGTACGACCTGCCCTCGACGGCCGTGGACTTGTTGTTCCTGGCATATCTGATCGGGACGGTGGGCTCGTACCTGACCGGGTCTCTGATCGAACGGTTCGGCCGCCGCCGGGTGTACCTGTTCTTCCTGGGCGCGTTCATTGTCGGAGCGGCGCTGACCCTGGCCGGGCCGTTGTGGCTGATCGTCACCGGGCTGCTGGTGTTCACTGCGGGCTTCTTCGGCGCCCACGCGGTGGCCCAGGGCTGGGCGGTGGCACTGGTGCCCAAGAGCAAAGCCCAGGCGTCTTCGCTGTACAACCTGTTCTACTACGCCGGGTCTTCCGCTCTCGGATGGCTGGGCGGCGCCGCGCTGCACTGGCTGGGCTGGCCCGGCGTGGTGGCCATGGTTGTGACCGGGATCGGCTTTGTGCTGGTCACGGCCGGGTTGCGCTGCCGCGATCAGTGACGGACCGGGCGGACGGATCAGGGGCACGATGCCGTTCGGGCGTCTTGCGCCGACATGCCGGGCGTTTCGGATCGCTGTGCAGCGCTGTAATCGGTGCGCGCTGGGCTCCCTTGCTTGGCCCGGCGCCGTGAGCCGGGTGAACTCGATCCCCTTGCTTGGCGGGGTGCAGTGATCCGGGCGGACCGGGTGGGCTGTTCAGCGGGGCCAAGTGACGTGGGCGTCCGCGGCCTCCCAACTTGGCCGGGTGCTGCGGGTCTCGTGATCGCTACCCGAGTTGGTGGGGCCTGTGGGGCGCGGGGAGTGGGACGGCGGCATCGTCGGAATGATCGGCTTGACTGGGGCGTTATGGTGGATGGACAACTAAACATCAGGGGCTGATCGGTTTCGACGGGGACCGTCGATTCAGGAGAAGCGGGCCGAGGAGACGTGGTTATCTCGTAAACGCTCCACGTGAACAATAAGTGCGAAATCTAACCGCACCGGCTTCGCCCTCGCCGCCTGAGGCGAGAGGCATGCCCGTCAACCCAGGAATGGCTACGGCCTGGGATCTGGCGTCGTGAAGTAGCCCACTGCTCGTCCATCGCGTTGTCCGGTGGGCGGGGACTTCCAGACAACTGAGCCCGGCGGCGCGTCGCCAACGTCAGCGCCGGGGCTGAGAAAACCGTTTGTTGGCTGCGCCCGGAGAAGACCTGTTCATCGATTCTCGGACGGGGGTTCAATTCCCCCCAGCTCCACCAGGGTTCGCTTATCCGAACTACTGACCTGCGTATGGCCGCCAGGGTGGACTGCGAGCGGAGCCGGGGACGCGCGATCCGGCCGAGGGCAGGGCACCGCCGCCTGGACGCGCAAATGCACACAAATGCACAGGTGCGGCATTTGTAATGTACATTCTGTCTATGTCTTGGACTTCTGAGGCTCTTGTGAGCCTGCTCCACACCCTGAGGGCACGTGGCGGCGATTCGGTCGTGGTCGAGGCCAAGCGCGCCGGAGACGGTGTGCCGCGACTGTCGGAGACTCTGTGCGCCTTCGGGAATATGCCCGATGGCGGGACTGTCTTGTTGGGGGTCGATGAGCAGCGGGGATTCGCCATCACAGGTGTGGCAGACGTGGCCGCGATGGAGGCTGGCGTCGCTTCGAAAGCCCGCCACTCGGTCTGCCCGCCCGTGCATGTCGGGTTCGAGTCGGTGGAGGTCGAAGGCCGAACGGTGCTCGTTGTCACGGTGGCGGGGCTTCCCGCCGCTGACAAGCCCTGTCGCACGCACGGCAGGGCCTATCTCCGGCAGTCCGACGGCGACTACGTGATGTCCGAGCAAGAAGTGGCCCAGTTGGTTGCCATGCAGAACCGGCCGCGGCACGACGCGTCGCCTGTTCCGGGCGCATCGGCGGTGGACTTGGATGAGGCGTTGGCTGCGGGTTTGGCCGTGGAAGCGCGAAGGAGCTCCAGACGGCTGAAAGATGAGGCGGACACGGCGATCTTCAGGCTCAAGGGTGTGACGAACGAAGGTGTCCTGACCGTGGCGGGTCTGTACGGATTGGGTTCCTACCCGCAGCAGCACATGCCTTCTTTGTCGATCACGGCGGCGGCGTTGATTCCGGGCAGCGACCGGCGTCTGTCGGATCTGGCGCATCTGGACGGGCCGATTCCCGACCTGCTGCAGGCGGCGCTGGAATGGGTGGCGAGGAACACCCGGACAGGTGTGGTGTTCGACGCGGCCGGCAATGGACGGGACGAGCCGGAGCTGCCCGCCTTGGCCGTCAGGGAGTTCGTCGCGAACGCGCTCGTCCACCGCGACCTGTCGCCCCGCACGCAGTCGAAACAGGTGGAGATCCGGCTGTTGCCCGATCGGCTGGTCATCACCAGCCCGGGTGGCCTGTGGGGCGTGAGCCGGGATCAGCTCGGCGAGCCGGGAGGTAAGTCGGCGGTCAATGAGTTCTTGTACGAGATCGGACGGCTCGTCCGGACGGCCGACGGCAGCCGCGTCATCGAGGGCGAAGGCGGTGGCATCCGGGAGGCCAAAGCGGTGCTTGCGAGCGCCGGGCTGCCCGAACCTGTCTTCGTGGACACCGGCGTCTCCTTCACAGTGATCGTCTTCCGCGGCAACGAACACCTCAGTGGCGGCGCATCGGTGGACGCCCCGATGAGGCTGCGGAGCAATCCGGAGGCGATCCTCGCGGTGCTTGGACGTGGAACGGCGTCCGTCGCCGGCCTGGCCGAGGCGACAGGCCTCACCAAGAGGCAGGTGAAGTATGCCCTCGACAAGCTCATTTCGGTAGGTCAGGTGGCGCTGGAGGGCGGACGCGGAGTACGCGCCACCAGTTACCGGAAGCTCTGACCTGCCCCAAGGTGCCGCTCGGCCCCGAGCCGTCTCTTCCCGTGGCTCGGAATCGACCGGCTGCCCCGTTAGGACACGCCGGTAAATTAGCGCTGTTTTAGGGTCGGTTTGGCGGATGATTGTCATGTGACCGACCACGCCAGTTCCGCCGACGTGCTGGGCGACATGTTCGCGCGGCTGCTGC
>JAISCU010000090.1 GCA_031265345.1 Bifidobacteriaceae bacterium | reverse complement strand
GCCTGCCGGCTGATCGACCGCCCGCTGCGCCCCTTGTTCGTCAAGGGTCTGCGCAACGAGGTCCAAGTGGTGGTGACAGTTCTCGCCATCCACCCAGCCGACGCCTACGACGTGCTGGCGATCAACGCTGCATCCCTATCCACCCAGATCTCCGGCCTGCCCTTCTCGGGACCAGTAGCCGGGGTGCGGATCGCCCTGATCGATGGCCAATGGGTTGCCTTCCCCCGGTACGCCGAGCGCGAACGGGCCGTCTTCGAGATGGTGGTGGCCGGCCGGCTGGTTGGCGATGAGATCGCCATCGCAATGATCGAGGCCGAGGCGGGCGACAGGGCCTGGCCCCTCATCAAATCCGGTGTCCAGCCCCCCACCGAAGAGATCGTGGCCGAGGGCCTGGAAGCCGCGGCCCCGTTCCTGCGGGTCCTAGCGCAGGCTCAGGCCGACCTGGCGGACCGCACCGCCAAAGAGGTCCGCGAATTCCCCGTGTTCCCGGACTACCGCGAGGACGCCTTCGAAGCCACCGCCGCGATCGTCACCGACAAGTTGGCTGAGGCACTGACCATCGCGGACAAGCAGGCCAGAGAAACGCGGTTGGATGAAATCCGCGATGAAGCCGTCGGGGCGTTGGTCGAGGAATTCGCCGAACGCGATAAAGAGATCGTCGCCGCCATCCGCGCCATCACCAAGCGCCTGGTCCGTCAGCGGATCCTGGCCGAGGGAAAGAGGATCGACGGACGCGGATTGAAGGACATCCGCACCCTGTCCGCAGAAGTCGAGGTCCTCCCGCGGGTCCACGGTTCAGCCCTCTTCGAGCGCGGCGAAACCCAGATCCTGGGCGTGACCACGTTGAACATGCTGCGCATGGAACAGCAGATCGACTCGCTCAACCCGATGACCCACAAGCGCTACATGCACAACTACAACTTCCCGCCCTATTCGACCGGCGAGACCGGCCGGGTCGGTAGCCCGAAGCGGCGCGAGATTGGCCACGGGGCGCTCGCTGAGCGAGCGCTCATTCCCGTCCTACCTTCGCGTGAGGAGTTCCCCTACGCGATCCGGCAAGTGTCCGAGGCACTCGGCTCCAACGGCTCGACCTCGATGGGGTCGGTGTGCGCCTCTACGCTTTCTCTCCTCAACGCCGGCGTGCCGCTGCGCGCTCCCGTCGCTGGCATCGCGATGGGACTGGTCAGCGACACCGTGGACGGCGAAACCCGTTACGCCGCACTGACCGACATCCTGGGCGCCGAAGACGCGTTCGGTGACATGGACTTCAAGGTCGCCGGGACCAGCGCGTTCGTGACCGCGAACCAGCTGGACACCAAACTCGACGGCATCCCGGCGGATGTGCTGGCGGCCGCGCTATTGCAAGCCCGCGAAGCCCGCTTGCACATCCTCGGAGTCATCAACGAGGCGATCGACGCCCCGGACGAGATGAGCCCATACGCTCCGCGGATCATCGCGGTCAAGGTCCCCGTGGACAAGATCGGCGAGGTCATTGGCCCCAAAGGCAAGATGATCAACCAGATCCAGGACGATACGGGCGCGGAGATCTCCATCGAGGACGACGGCACCGTGTACATCGGCGCTACCGACGGAGTCGCCGCGGAAGCGGCCCGGGCAGCGATCAATGCGATTGCCAACCCCCAAATGCCCGAAGTCGGCGAACGGTTTGTCGGAACCGTCGTCAAGACCACCACCTTCGGGGCGTTCGTCTCGCTCACCCCGGGCAAGGACGGTCTGCTGCACGTCTCCCAGATTCGCCGACTCGTTGGTGGCCGGCGGGTCGAGAACGTCGAAGACGTGCTCAAGGTCGGAGACAAGGTCCAGGTCGAACTGGCTGAGATCGACCCGCGCGGCAAGTTGTCGCTGCATGCGGTGGTCGAATCCGACGCCCAAGGCGGACCGGGTGCAGACGGGGACACGCCGGCATCGGACGCCGCAGCGCGCTCAGAGCGGCCCCGGCGCGACAGGCCACGGCGCGAGGAACACCACACCCCGCAGGTGCCGACTGCTGCGCCTGAAGAGCAGGCCACCCCCGCGGTCGAGACCAGCCCTGAGCCGGCCGCCGCAACCGACCCGGATCCGGAACCGGAAGCCACGCCATCCGAAGGCGAGACCGCACCCGGGACCCGCGCAGAACCCCGGCGCCGCGAACGGCACCGCCGCCATTCCGGGCGCGGCCAAGGGGATGAGTGAATCCCTGACCGCTGACCTGAGCCCGCTTCCCGGGCAGGACCCGCACGTCCGCCGTTCGGTCCTGCCCGGGGGCGTGCGCCTGCTCACCGAACGCATGGCACACGTCCGCTCCGCCACCATCGGAGCCTGGCTGCCGGTCGGCTCCCGCGACGAGGCGAACGGCCACTTCGGCTCGACGCACTTCCTCGAACACCTCTTGTTCAAGGGCACCGGGCGACGCGACGCGATGGAAATCGCCGCCTCATTCGACCGGGTAGGGGGAGAGGCAAATGCCTCCACCGCCAAAGAGCACACTTGCTATTACGCGCGAGTGTTGGACAAGGACCTGCCGATGGCCCTCGATGTGCTCCTCGACATGGTGACAAGCGCGTTGCTCGACCCGGCCGAATTCGAACTGGAGCGCGGCGTCATCCTCGAAGAACTGGCGATGACCGAGGACGATCCGCATGAGATGGCCCACGAGGCGTTCGCCGCAGCGGTCTTCGGGTCGAATCCGCTGGCCAGGCCTATCGGCGGGACCGCGCAGACCATCCGGGACGTGCCGCGGACGGCCGTCTGGGAGCACTATCGCACCCACTACCGTCCCGAAACGTTGATCGTGGCCGCCGCCGGCAATGTGGACCACGACGAGTTGGCCGGTCTGGTTGGGCAGGCGCTGGACCGTGGCGGTTGGGACAGAGGGGACGATGCCGGCCCCCGGCCCAGACGCTCGGACTGCCTCGCGCAGCCATTGCCCCATGTCGGGGCTCGGTGCGAGGTCAACCGGCCGGTGGAACAAGCCCAACTGATCCTTGGCTGCGAGGGTTTGGCGGCGATGGATCCCAGGAGGCACGCCTTCGGAGTGTTGACCACGGTGCTGGGCGGCGGGATGAGCTCGCGGCTGTTCCAGGAGATCCGCGAACGGCGTGGTCTGGCGTATTCGACCTACGCGTTCGGGACCGGACACGCCGATACCGGCAGCTTTGGACTGTTTGCCGGCTGCGGGCCGGGCGTAGCAGAAGATGTGGTCCAGCTGCTCGGTGCCCAACTTGACCTGTTGGCCGCGAAAGGTATCCGCGATGAGGAACTGGCCCGGGCGAAAGGGCAACTCGGCGGTGGGCTGGTACTTGGAATGGAGGATTCCTCCTCGCGGATGACCCGCCTTGGGCGGGCCGAAATTGTCACGGGCGAACTGCCAACCTTGGATGAGATGCTGGTGCGAGTCGACCGTGTGAGGGCCGGCGAGGTGGCCGCTCTGGCCGAGGATCTTGCCGCCCGGCCGCGGCACGAAATCCGGTTGGTTCCCGCCTGACGCCGAGGGCGGGAGCTTTCAGCCGTTGGCCGGCGGCCGTTTGGCGACGACCTTGACCTCAAACTCGACTCGC
>JAISCU010000055.1 GCA_031265345.1 Bifidobacteriaceae bacterium | reverse complement strand
GGGCTCTTGTCGCTGTCCGAAGCGGGTCCGCGGGGCCTCTGGGCATGTAATGGGGACGGACCCGTTATCCACAGGGCCTGCCCTGCGGGTCTGCCTGTGGAAAACGGCTCGGTGAGCGTGGAAAGGTACCGTCCCCGTTACTTGACGGCTTCGGGTGGGTGCGCTTTTTCTTGCCAGCGGATCACCCAGGTGCCGTTGCCGATGGGGCCGAACAGCAGCGGGCGCCCCTCCCGGAGCTTCTCATTGTAGGTGTAGCGCTTCTCGTAGCCGCTGATCAGCGCGCCGGAATCATCCTCCCAGGCGACCACGCCACGGAACGCCTGGGCCACCGAGCCGTGGACCTCCAGCTTGCCGAGCGGACCGCCGTCGCGCCAATTCTGCAGCCGGAAGCTACCCGCGCTAGCGTTCAGCGCCGCCTCGATCCTGAGCGTGCCCGAGCTCCCGTCGTAGTCCTTCGGCCAGCCCGTCTCGCGCTTCGCTTCGGTGGGCACCTTCTCGGTGCACTGGACCGGCGACCCGTAGCAGGACCAACCGATCTCCTGCACCACCGGATTGTAGATCTCGATGGCGCTGGCCGTCAGGCCCATGATGTCCGTGTCATCGTCCTTGGTCAGCAGGTCGCCAGTGATGACGATGGTGCCCTGCGCGGCCAGCGTCAGCTGCCCGGCCAGCTCCCCCTCGACGTACAGGTTGCCCATGTCGGAGTACTGCTCGGCCCGCTTGTACATGGCGCGCTCCACGGTGTAGTGGGAGGTCGGGCCCGGCACCATGGCCGTCGGGTCGTAGTCGCCCAGCGGCAGTTCTTGACCCGACGGCCCGCCGATGCCGCGCGCCGGGATTTGGTGGTGACCCGTCTTGGGCGCCTCCCCGACAAAGACCAGGCCATCCGCCGGCACTGGCACCGACGCGCCACCGGGCGATCTCAGATCATCGATGGAACCGCAGCCGGCCCTGACTTCGGCGGGATCGGACTGCTTCGACCAGACACGCATGGTGCCTCCGGGCTCCAAGATTATGCGGGTCGGTCCCTGGTAGAAACAGCCCGTGCCCAGGGCGGACTCGTTCGCTGGGTTGGCGACCGTGGGGAGGTCCAGTTTGGTGCGGTGCCTCGGCAGGCTCGAGAACGCCACCGGCACGGAGCCCCCGTTCACGCAGGCTTGCCATGAGGCGGGATCGCCCGCAGTGGCGCCCTTGCACTTCGGATCGGTCGTCGTGAAGTCGCCCCCGAACTGGGTGCCGTTGGCTTTGATCGTGTCGTTCGAATGGACCGGCCCGTCGAGGGCGTCCCACTTCTCGAACGACGGCTCCTTGCAGGGGATCCCAGCAGCCGTGGGGCTGGAGTACACGCGGGCGGGTTTCGTGTTGTCCGGTTGCTTCAGCTCCCAAGCGTAGGCGAGGTCGACCTCGGCGGCGGCGCCGCCCGCCCCCGACCCGCCGCAGGCGCCCGAGGTCAGTTGCGTGCCGCCGTAGTAGCCATCGCCAGTGGGGGTCGGCGGATAGGTGATGGGGTCGGTCGGATCGGCCACCTCGTAGTCGGAGAAATACAGCCACATGGGCGGCGTCTCCGGAGAGATCGACGCTTTCACGGTCCGCACCACGTTGTTCGCCTTGCCGCTGGCCATGACCTCGACGTCGTGGCTGGCCTGCGAGTAATCGACGATGGCGTAGTGGTAGTACTGCTTGTGTCCGCCCGATCCCTCCATGGACTCCCACTGCGGTTGGGTGTGGCTCCAGCCGCAGTCCGTCGCGAACTTGTCCCCTTCCGAGGCGGGGCCACCGGCCGCGGGGTTGGTGCAGTAGGTCCCCGCGACGCCCGCTTTGGTCGCCATGGCGTCAAGGTAGATGGGGTCCAGCCTCAGGCGCGCCAGCAGATCCGCCACCCCGGACCTGGCCGCCGCCAGCGCCCGGTCCGAATCCTGCTCGTGACGGGAATACTTGGTCGAAGCGCTCAGATAAGCCAACGAGCCCAGGACCATCACCATCGCGATGGTGAAGGACGCCAGCACCGCGACCATGGTGACGCCCGCCTCTCGCGGGGCGTGTCGCCGCGTGCCTCGCTCGACCCTGCACGCCCTTCCTGCCGGCCGCCTCGCCACGAGACGGCTTCTGAGCTGACGCATCACAATCGCCTCCACTGGCTGATCGAATATCGCTTGAACAAAGTGGCCGTGGTCTTGTCCTCCGGCTTCTCGCCATTCACCGTGACTTTGAGCTCGACGGCGGACACGCTCCCCAACTGGGCTTGACCCACCGAATGGCTCGGGGCCAGACCAGAAGCGGTGTCGAAGTAATAGGTGAACAGCGCCTCGGCGTCATCGACGCTGCGGGCCACCAGGAAATCGTCGAACAAGTCCTTGCAACCCGTCTCGCCGAAATCGCACATCGGCTGGGCGACCCCGGCCGCGTCCACGAACGGCGAATGCACACAGCGCCGCAACAGCCCGTCCTGACCGTCCGTCTCACCGGTCCAGCATTTCTCCCCCAACACCAAAGTGACCTCGCTGAGGGTGCCGCTAGTTGTCAATCCTTCGATCGGGAACGCCGAGGTGAAGGTCATCTTGTGCTCGCCCGCCTCCTCGAACACTTTCGCTCCGGCCTCCGGCTGGTCGGTCGTCGCATAGCTGAGGGCGTCGCCCAGCCAGAAACTGACCTGCCTGACCTGGTCCGTCCGTTGCTGGCGGACCAAGTTGATGCCGTCGTGCTTGGCGAGCGACACCATCACCATCGCGACCATGCCCACCGTGATCGAACTAATCGCCATGACCGTGATCAACTCAACCAGGGTCATGCCGCGCTCGCGGTCGCCTGGGTCCGGGCGGGCCCGGCGCGCGTCGCCGCTCACGGGATCACCACCTCCACTCCGGTCTTGTACTCGCCCGGCGCGAGGGTCACCGCCACCGGGTCGGAGAGCCCCGCCCGCACCACGTACGACCCGGGGTACAACGACTCGAAGTTGGCGGTGCCGCCGCTGATAGCTCCGTAGATGGTGTCGCCGCCGCCGGAGAACATCGGCTCCAGGACCACCTGCTGAACCGACTCGTTGACTCCCACCACCGTCACCATCATGCGCGCGGCGTGGTCGTAATTGGTGAACGCGACCAGCGCGCTGGAACCCGGAGTGACGCCGGTCTGCTTCTTGACCGGTTGGGACTGGCCCAACGGCGTGACATGTGGCGCGGCATCGTGCCCCAAGAGCTGGACGTCGTAGTCGGCGCCCGCCGGGGGCGGAGCGACCTCGAACGCGGCGCAACCCCGGGAGTCGGTGGTCTGCACCCCGCCGGTCGCCCCCGGCCCGCTGATCGTCACCTTGATGCCCGCCCTCGCGGTGGTGCCGTCGACCGACTGGCCGGACACCTGCACACCCACGATCGCCTTGTTCGGGTCCTCCCCGGTGTTCGCCTCACGATGCCGCGGGACGAACTCGGAGACCACGTGCGGCGCCGTCCCCGCGCCCATCGACGCCCAGGTCACGCTCACCGTCACGGTGTCGCCCAAGTCCCCCACCACGGTTCCGGCGCTGAGGCAACTCGTCCCCGCCGTGTTGGTCCGCGGCGCGACCGTGCGCACCACCCGGTAAGCCTCGCCGTCCATCTTGAAGGGGTAATCCGGATTCGGGTCGGTCCCGCCTGGATGCAGATGCTCGAACTTCATCTCCTCCGCCAAGTTGGGGTTTATGGCCTCACCGCGCAAGGTCGCCGCGGCCGAGTCGTAGGCCATGATCTCCTCCAGCACAATGTCGAGCTCGCGCTGGCCCAACCCGTTCGCGCTGATCCTGGCCCGATTGTCCGCGCTCGCGGCGGTCCCGCTCGTCACGACCACCGCCACCGCCACCGAGAAGACGCTCAGCAACACCACCGACACCATCAATTCGACCAGGGTGGTGCCGGTTTCGTTGGTCGTCTGGTTGGCCGTTTCGGCCCCTGTCTGATCCCCTACCTCGCCGCGCGGGTCGCGACGCCCCGATAGCCCACGCATCTCACAAGCCGCACTTTCCGGCTATGCACTCGTCGAGCGTGAAACGGTTCTTCCAAGCGCCGCTGGGGTTCTTCTCATTCAGGTCGGCGCAGTTGTAGTACTTCAAGTTTCCCAAGTAGAGGTGTTTGACGGACTTGAACGTGATGTTGTTCCCAGGCCATTTGGAGGGCCTGTCGTAGATCTCGCCCGTCTGATCCCCAGTAGTGCATTCCCGGTAATAGGGCTTGGAGAACCAGACCGGTCGAGTCAACGTCTCGAAGAAGAACCCCGGATAGGCTCCGTAGTTGGCGCCCCTATGACCCTGCTGACCGTGGGAGTTGTAGCCTCGGCTCCAGTACTCGCCGTTCTCCAGATGCCAGATGAAATAGCCTTGGCCGGCCAGGAAATCGGTCACGTTCTTCGCCATGCGCACCACCGATCCGGGACCGCCGAAGGAGGAGGCCTGCGGTAGTGTCGCCGCCCCGAGGTGCGCCGGGTCGTAGGTCACGCTCCGGTAGTCGGGCAATCCTTCGTAGCTTCTCTCCGTCTTCGCCCAGCCGTAGAGATCGCCGTCCTCAGACAACGCCCCGCAAGCGGTGAAGGCGCAGGAGAGCGAGACGATCTTGGGTTGGCTCGAGCCGAGGTCGACATATCCTGGCTTGCGCGCGCACGCGTCTTTCTGCGAGTCGCTGCCCGTGCACTGCCTTCCCAAAGCGCCGATCGTGGTGCTGGAACCCCAACTCAGCACTCGACCGGTGGACAGCAAGGCTGCCCCGAAGGCGATGCCCGAATGGATCTGGACTATGTACTCCTCGGGGTTGGCGGCGCGGAACCAAGGGGCCAGGCCCTTCGATCGCATGGCGACCTGGGACTGGCCGGCGTTGATCTGAGCCTGCGTCCGGCCGCCCGAATAGCCGCTGGTGGCTGGGTAATTCTCGTCCCCGTCGGGGCGTTCGTGGTGGTAGACCCCCAACAGGTAAGCGTCGTTCCCGAAATAGTAGACCTCGCCGTTCTCCAGCAGCACCCAGAACGTCGCGTTCCCTCCCTCGATAGCCACCGGGCGATTGCCCTCGATCTGAGCCGGCGGCAGGCCGGAGACCTGCTTGGCACCAACCCTGTTGAGGGCGTTGTCCGGTCCCGGGCCGCCCATCGCTGAGATTCCCCACGAATAGACGGTTCCGTCCCTAGTGATCGCGGCGCCCGCCCGCTCCGTGCGGGAGATCAACTGCGCGTCGCACAGCAGCGGCTTGGACGTGTTGTTCCACTCGCCGCCGACCCGGATCTTGACCGGCGGGTAAGCGTAGAACCGGTTGCCCGACCCGTCATGCCAGCCGTAGGTGCCCCAGCCCCAGACGCAACCCTGCACGTCGAGCGCGTTCATGTTGTAGATGCCGGTCGCGACGTCGACGATGATCCCTTTGGGCAGGTTCTCCACCGCGGTCGGAGGATAGTCATGGGCCTCCGGGTCCGCGCCCGTCCAACCATCTCCACCGGACACCCCGTCCGAGCCGTAACCCCAGACGTAAGCGGTGTTGTCCCACACGCCGATCCCTGTGTCGACCGAGCGATAGTCCTTCCGCGATTGCTGCTCCACCTTGCCCGGCTTCTGCAGAACGCCCGGCGCGACGACCGGTTGCCTGGCCGGAACCACGGCTTTCGCGCCGACGCCCTCCGCCGGGTCCGGTCCCGCGACGGTCGCCAGAGCGACCGCCACCGCGCAGGTGGTCGCGATGAGAGTCCAGATTCTCTGCACCCTGATTTGACGTAGGCTGGCTCGTCCCCCGTACCTGGCCACTGTTGCCCCTCACTAATCCCTTGACCTGCCGTTGTCGTTCTCCGGGCGCGTCGAACGCTCCCGTCCCACGGGTCAGAAAGGGTGAGGGTGCCCCAAAGGAAACCCTCAGGGCGAAGTCGCTGGGCATTGTTAGTGCAAGTCTGTGCACTTCTGACCTGCTACTACGTGACCGATGTAGCCCGAATGGGCTACGCCGAGTAGTCCATCCAGCATAGGCATGGCGCAGATTGCGAAGCAAATCGCGGGGGCTCAGGACACCTAGGTAGTTTTACTGTGATGCTCGACACGTCACGCAGGCCAAAGCGCCAACCATGGGCGCTGTGAAAGGTGGCCGATGCCGACCGGGCGTCTCCCGCTCAAGTCTTGGGACGGCATCGTCCAAGGGTGGGAACGGATGAGCTCAGCCTGCAGCGCCACGCCGGGGTCAAAGGGCTCGCGGGCCGCCGATCACCCAGGTGAGCCGGCGGGTCACTTCGGCCAGGACGCCGGAGGGCAGTTCCCCGAGATGGGCTCGCAGACGGCTCCGGGCGATTGCCCTGGCCGATGTCACGACCGCCACGCTCGGCCGGTCGATGCCGTCGACCCCGATGATCTCGATCCGCAAGAAGGTGGGCTCCCGCGAAGCGGACAGTGGCACCACGATCAACAAGTCGTCGGGGTTTCCTGGCACCAACTCGTCCATAGTCATGATGACCACCGGGCGTGTCTTGCCGAGCTCTCCGGCCCGGTTCGCCCCCAGATCCGCCAGCCAGAGTTGGCCCCGGCGGGCGTCAGTCGAGTCCATCCGGATCGGTTCCCTCCGGCCCGATGCCATCAGACACAGTCGCTTCCCACAAAGCGTCTTCGGCCGCCACGGCCGGGTTCGCCTGGTCGGCGACCACAGCGGCACGCTCTGCCGCGCACACAGCCTGCCACCAGGCGTCTTCGATCAGCTTGTCGAGTTGGGCGGCCGCCGAGACCCCTTGCCGTCGAGCGACCTGGCTCAACTTCTCCCTCGCCTCCATCGACACGCGCACTGTAGTCGTGCTCATGGATACAGTTTACCGCTACCGCGTGGGTGCGCCTTGCCTTCGCCACCGCGCCAGCTCAGGCGGAGATCAATTGATGGGCTCGCTGGAAGCTGACGCCGAGGACCGAACCGATGTCGCGCACCGTCAATCCCTCATCGGCCAACCCCTTCGCCAACGCCGCCGCCCGACCGGCCGCCTCTCTGAGCTCCTCATCGGCACGCGCGCGCAAATCACTGATCGCCCGCACTTCCAGACTCACCGGGCCGACCGCACCGACACTGTCAATCGTCAACTCGACGCCGAACTCGTCCGGACTGGTGTCCGTCGTCACGGCGATCAAGCTCCTGACCATCTTCTCGGCCTCGGACAGGCTGCGGGCCTGAGTCAGCCCCGATAGTTCGGGCACAGCGACCATCCACCATCTCCCGTCACGCTCGGCCACCGCCTGATAGATTCTCTGGTCGGACACCATCATCGTAGTCAAGCATCCATTGACACGTTTTGTCAAGGGTGATGGAACATCGAATGACGGCCGCCGTCTGACCGCACCGCCCGGCCAGGCCGAGGTGAGGCTAAGCCACCGCTCCCAGGCCGACCCGGCGGCATCGGGCACCTGGTCCGACTGGGACGGCTCCCCTGCCGCCCGCCAAAGCCTCGACTCCCGGCTCGCCGCTGGACGCCGCTCCCCCGGCCCGCCAAGCTAGAGGCATGGTTCCACCCAAAGCAGCGCCCAACCCCTCGCCTCCCCTCGGCGCGCGCCCCAGCCCGCGTCCCGCCTTGCCGCTCGAGATCCCGCCCGGCCCCGAACCGATCCCGCTCCGAGCGCGCGTCGCCACCACTGTCAGGAGCATGCTGACCGTCTATCCCGCCTGGGAGCCGACTCTGGCGACTCTGGTGCGAAACCTGGCCGTCGCCATCACGGTGGGCGCCGTCCTGATGTCGATCGTCAACGGGTTCCTGTCATTGGCGCCAGCGCCGGTGCTGGTCAACCTGGTGATTCCGCTGTTCGTCCTGCTCGCAGTCATGATCATAAGGCGAACCGGGACCTTCACCTTCCCGTTCCTGATCATCATCGTGTGCATCTTCCTGGTGATCTATCCGATCGCGTTCTTCGCCACCGGCGGCCTCGAGGGCACCATGCCCTACTACTACTTCATCGCGGTGGCGGTGACCGCGCTCATGCTGCAAGGGCTGCGGCTGTACCTGGCGCTGGCGCTTGAGATCGTGGTCTTCGTGGGCTGCATGGTGTTCTCCATCAATCATCCGGAGGCGGTCGCCTCGTTCGACGAGGTCAACCTGGAACGTTCATTGCCCGTCTGCCTGCTCACGATTGTGATAGAGATCGCGCTGGTGGTCCACTCGGTCTACCGCTTCTATCTGCGCACAGCCCTCGAACTTGAGAGCTCCAACGAGCGCCTGCGCGAAGCCGCTAAGAACAAGGACGCCTTCCTGGCCCTGATAGCGCACGAGCTCAAGACCCCGATGGCGATTATGTCCAGCCACGCCCAGGAATCGGCCCGCATCCTGTCCAAGCTCCCCGACCGGTCCCCCGAGCTGGACCAGGTCCAACTCGACGTCGAGATCATGATGAACCAGGCCGAATCGCTGTCCGACATGGTGACACAGTTGCTCGACATCAGCCGCATCAACGACGGCCGCCTGGTCCTGTCGATACGTCCGCTCGCGCTGTCCGAGGTTGTCCAGTCCACTCTGGCCCAGTGCGCCCCGATCTGCGCCGAGAACGGCAACCAGCTCCGGCTCGCCCGCGGCGGCGCCCATCCCCAGGTCAAGGGCGATTCCGCTCGCCTCGGCCGCGTCTTGGTCAACCTGATCGCCAACGCCACGCGACACACCCACAACGGGACCATCACCCTCTCGGTCGTCAAAGAGGACGGCTTCGCCCGCGTCACCGTCGCGGACACGGGCGAGGGGATCAGCCCCGAAGCGCTGGAGGCGGTCCGGAAGGGCGAGGGGACAACCGTCGCCTCCTACCCCGTCGCTCCCACTGCGCCTATGTCCGATGCCGCCGGGCCGGGTTCGGGCCCTTCCGCCAGGTCCTCTCCGGGTCAGCTCGACGACGAGTTGGCCGATGCCGTCTCCTTGCCCGTGCCCGTCGCCGCCGGCTCCCGCCACGGCGGCCTCGGTTTGGGCCTGCGGATAGTCCGCCACATCGTGGAGGCCCACGGCGGAGTCTTCGAGTTGGAGAGCGAACTGGGCCAGGGCACCAGGGCCAGCTTCACCCTGCCGCTGGCCAACTGAGGCTCCCGGCCGTGCCCTTCGGGGCCTGCGGGCCGCGGGAAGCCACGGCTACGGCATCGGCGGCGTTGTAGTTTGACGTCAACCGGCCAACCGACCCCCGCAAAACCACAATTGGGGACTGTCCCTAACCAGGGTTAGCGACAGTCCCCAACCGTGGTTCTAGGGGAGGAAGGTGAGGCGCTGGAAGGCGTAGCGGCGGTCGTCCGTCAGGACCAGCTCGAAGGGCGGGTTGGCGTCCATGGAGAGCTTTCGGCGGAGCTTCGAGATATGGACCCGGACGGTGTTGGTGGGCAGACCCGAGGTGTCGTTCCAGACCAGCTCCAGCAGTTCGGCCTGCGTGAACCCGCGGCCGGGATTGGTGGCGAACAGAGCCAGGAGCTTCAGCTCCGTGCCGGTGAGACGCAATTGCCGGCCGCCGATGGAGGCCTGGCCCGCCAACAGATCGATCCGCAGGGGAGGCAGTTCGATTGGCGCGGGCGCCCCCACCCCGGAACGCCTGAGCAAGCTCTTGATGCGGGCGCTCAGCACGTCCAAGTTGAAGGGCTTGGTGATGTAGTCGTCGCCGCCGGCTTCCAGCCCCCGGACCACTGAGGCGTCTTCCCCCAAAGCGGTGGCGAAGATGATCGGCGCGGACGTCATCCGTCGAATCTCGGGCGCCAGGTCGAACCCCGACCCGTCAGGCAGCAGCACGTCCAACACCACCAGGTTCTGAGAATGCCTCTGCAAGATCGCGCGGGCCTCCATGATCGAGCCCGCTACCGCGACCTTGTAGCCCTCCCCCTCCAGATGTCGGGCCACCACGGAGGCCAGTTCGACCTCGTCTTCGACCACCAGAATCCGCCCACCGGCCTGCCCGCCCGAGTCCTGCTGCACTACCCGCTCCATTCCGCCAATCGTACCGGTCACGGTGCCATCTGGCCGCCAGGCGCCCGTCCCCCTGAGAGCTGCCCCCCGAACCCCCACTGCCAGGTCGGCCACCACGGACGCCCGTCCCGGGCGAGCAAAACGATAAGGGGTGGCGCCAGGCCCTCTACAGGCCTCGCACCACCCCTGGATACCTATTCAGGCGATCAGATCATGCCTCGGTCGGCTCCTCGTTCCGCCGGCGCCGCTTGGCTGCCAGGAACAGGAGCAGGCCAGCCAGCAACAGACCCAATGCCGCGCCGGTCATGCCGAGGATCCCATCGGCGCCCGTGAACGGCAGCGCCTGAGGCTTCGGCGGGACCGGAGCCGGAGTCGGCGGCTGAATGTCCGCAGGCGGCCCACCACAGGTGACCTCGAAGGTCGTGGTGTGGACGCCTGAGAGTGGGCCACGCAGTGTCAGAATGTGAACATTGCGAGGCGTGCCCTCGGGGACGACCCACTGGAACACGACCATGCCCTCGGCGTTGGCCTTCAGCGATCCGACCGGGACCTCGCCAGACGTCACCGCCGTGACCGTCTCGCCTGGCTGGAAGTTCAGGCCGGTGGCCGATTGCCTATCGCCCATGCACAGCGTCGGCTTGGCGACCGCGATCTCCGGGATGCCGATCCGCCACGGACCGGTGATGACGTTGCCGGAAGTATCGCGCTCCTCGACCGTCACCACGTCGCCGACGCTCGCGGCAGGCTCAAGGTCGCAAGACCAACTCCGGTCGGCGCCGACGGTGGCCGTGCAGAGCACGTTCCCGTCGCCATCCTTGACCGTGATCTGGTTCCCCTGCTCCTCGCCCAGGCCGGTCAGCGTCTCGCCCTCGCTCGGCTCGAGGCTCGGCGGGATCGGCGCGGTCGAGTCGACCTCCAGTTCCCTGGCGCCCGAGACGTTCCCGGCCTTGTCGACCAAAGTCACCTCGACAACCGTGCCGTCGGGGATCGCCGGATCGAAGGTGCAGGACCAGGTTCCATCGGCGGCCACCTGCGCCTGGCAGAGCTCCGCACCGGTCGAAGGATCTGTCACCACGACGACCAACTTGCCGTCGGCGGCATCGTCCAAGTCCTCCACCGGAACCAGACCCGAGACCTCGTCGCCGCGTGACGGGTCGAGCACCGGGGTGCCCGGCGCCACGCCATCGATCACGATGTTCGAGTCGTTGTGGTTGCCCGCCTTGTCAACGATCTCGACCGTGACCTCGGCGCCGTCCGGCAGCCTCGGGTTGATCGGGCAGTTGAAAGTGCCGTCGGTGCCCACCGCGCAGGTGGTGACGACGTTGCCGTCCTCGTCGGTGACCACCACGGTCAAGTCGCCATGGGCGGCGTCCGTCCTGTCCTCCTCGGCCACCGAGCCGGTCACATTGACGCCGTTGGACTCGTCGATCGTCGGGGCGCCCGGAGGCACTCCATCGACCACCTTGTCCACCGGGTTCGAGGTGTTGCCGGCCGGATCAACGATCACGACATGGATACCCTCGCCGTCCGGAACGCTGGGCTCGATCGGGCAATCGAACTTGCCGTTCGGAAGGACCGGGCAAGTGGCGATCACATTGCCGTCGTCATCGGTGATGACCACTTCGAGGTTGCCATCAGCCGCGTCGCCCTTGTCACCGTCCCCGACTTCACCGGTGACGTGGTTGCCATCGGATTCGTCGACAGTCGGCTTGTCCGGCGCCTCGCCGTCGGTGACGATCTTCACCGGCGGCTCGGTCGCGTTGTGAGCCGGATCCTCGACGACCACGACCAACTCGGTGCCATCAGGAACCTTCGGGACGATCGGGCAATCGAACGAGCCATCAGCCGCGACTGGGCAAGTGGCCACAACGTTGCCGTCCTCGTCCTTGACCACGACGGTCAGATCACCGTTGGCGGCATCGTCCAAGTCCTCAGGCGGAACCTGGCCATCCACATGGCCGCCGTCAGACGGGTTCACGACCGGCTGACCGGGCGCGACACCGTCGGTGATGATCTCGACCGGCGGGTTGGTCTGGTTCCCGGCGCCGTCCTCGATCACGACGACCAACTCGGTGCCGTCCGGAACCTTCGGGACGATCGGGCAATCGAAGGTGCCGTCGCCGCCCACCGGGCAGGTCGCCAGAACATTGCCGTCCCCGTCCTTCACCACTACCGTCAGGTCGCCATCGGCCGCGTCCGCCAGGTCCTCAGGCGGAACGTTGCCGTCCACATGGCCGCCATCAGACGGGTTCACGACCGGCTGGCCGGGATCGGTCGCATCGGTGAACCGGATGCGCGCCGACGCCGGGCCATTGGTCGATGTCACACCGTCAGCAATGAGCACGTAGACGCCGTTGACCGTGGCCGTCACCGGGTAGCTGCCTTCCTCGCCGAGGAAGGTCAAGCGCGCCGCGATGTCGGCGATGGTCGGGTTGACCAGCGAGAAGTCGATCAGCCCGGTCTGGGCCAGGACCGTGGCCGGGCCGTTCGTGGTCCCTGCCCGCACACGGGCCGGAACGAAGAAGTCGACGTCGCACGGAATCTGATCACCGGTCACCGAATCCCAGCACGCGGCCAGGTTGCCGTAAGCGTCGCGAACCGTCACCAGCACCGTCTGCCCAGCCGGGTCGTCGGCGCGAACCGGCAAGTCCGGACTGGTCAACTCGGTGAAGGTGGCGGAAGGCTCGGCGCCGACGAACAACGCCGGACGGATGAACACATCGCCATCGGGCTCGGTCGGAACATCATGACCGGCCAACTGCACGCCGATCGGCCAGGTGCCCGCGACCGTGGTCACGATCTGGAACTTGACTTGACCGGCGACGTCCGTCACGAACGATCCGGTGGCACAACCAGCGCTGCTCGGCGTCGGGGACTTGACCCGCACCTGCGAAGGCAGGGTCGGGGTCACGCACTCGCCGGAGGCCGGCTTCAGGCCGGTCGCCGTCTCGCCCATGATCGTGGCCGTCACCGTGTAGGAGGAGGTACCGTTCGCGACCACCCTGGGGGCGCTCGCGTCCGTCTTCTCAAGGGTGAAGGACGACTTGGTCCAGTCGCCTTCCGGCGCCTTGAACGTGACCGGGCCGCTGCCAGCGCTCCGGTCCTCGCCGCTGACCGGCACCGTGCCGCTCACGGTGAACACACCCTCGTAGTCCGAGACGATCTTGACGATCGCCAGACCCGGCGTGTATTCCCCGTCGACTTGGCTCTTGCACTGGTCGGGAATCGTCCCGGTCAGGTTCTTCGCGCAACTCGTGATGGTGATGGTCTTCGAGGTTGGCGGCGTGTTGCCGTCGAGGAAGACCGGTGTCCCCAGGGCTCCAGCTTGGCTGGCCGGCAGGGTGAACGTGACGTCCACACCGCCGATGCCGTTGCCGTACTGGTCCTGCACCACGACTTGCGCCCACGAAGTGGCAGTCAAGTCGTTGTCCACTTCACCCAGATAGGTCTGGAACGATTCGGCCGTCTTGCTCGGGTTCACGGATCGAGCCACGAACTCCGCCCCCACTATGGTCCGATTGCCGGTTGGGCCGACTGGGAGAGTGCCCGCGCCTTCGGCCACCGAAGCCCTGACCCAGATCCAGACCGCCTTGTGGTCCGGCGCCGCGATCTCGACACTGCTGATGCCGCTGGCGTTGGACAACGGGCCATCGACTGTGGTCCAGCCACCGGCGCCAGGTCCTTCGATGGTGCCAATGGCCCATTCGAACGTGACCGGCTTGCCCTGGATCGGGTTGCCGGAAGCGTCCCTGACCACGACCTGGGCCACATGCCTGCCAGTGTCGACGAACTGCTCCGTGCCTGCTGTTGTGATGGTCAGAGCCGACTTGGTCGGATCCGCCGTGGTGGAGGCCACGAACACCAGGCGCACCGTGCCGTCGCTACGGACATCGCTGCCGCCTGTGTTCTTGACCGCGTTGATGGTACTGCCGATTGACTGCTCGTCAGGCCTGACGGTCGCCGTCACCCCATAGAAGGCCGGGCGGCCATCGACACCATCCGAAATCGTGGTCGAGACGACCCGGATGGCGGCGGACCCCGCCGCCACGTCGACCGGCACGTCGGCCGGGCCCGCCACATCCGAACCACCAGAACCAGCGCCCACCGCGGTCACACCCGCCGGCACACCGAACACAA
>JAISCU010000256.1 GCA_031265345.1 Bifidobacteriaceae bacterium | reverse complement strand
ACTCCGCGTCCGGATAGGCCGCGGCGAACTGGGAAGGAATCTTTGCCCTCGCGCGGGGGTTGAACTTGAACTCGTAGGCGTGCAACCGTCCGTCGCGATCCTCGACCAGATCGACCTCTTGGCGCTCCCAGCTGCGCCAGAAGTAGCTCGGGCCGCTGCGACCCGCATAGGTCAGGGCCTTGATCCGCTCCATCACCATGAAGTTCTCCCACAGCGCGCCCACATCCGCCCTGGCCGCCAAATGGTTGAAATTGTTGATGATGGCGTTGCGAACCCCGACATCGCAGAAGTACCACTTGGAGGTCTTCGTCACTTCGGCCCGCAGATTCCGGCTGAAGCCCCTCAAATTGTGCAGCACATAGCTCTTCTGCAGCAGGTCGAGGTAGCGGGCGACGGTCTTGGCGTCCAGGCCGAGCGAGCGTGCCAACTCGTTGACGCTGACCAGATTGCCGGTCTGCAACGCCACCAGCATCAGCAAGTCCTCCAGCTTTTGCGAACTCTTGATCTGCTCCAGTTCCAGCACATCTTTGAGCAGGTACGATGCCGTCAACTCGCGCAACACCTCCCGCTTGGTTCGCGCGTCGCATGCAGTGCGCACTTCCGGGTACATTCCGTAAACGAGGAAGTCCTGCACAAGCGACTTCAATTCGTAATCGTTGAATTGGTCCGACAGCTCCCCGACGGCGACGGGGTACAGCGCCAAAGGCGTGTGCCTTCCCGTCAATGGCTCCCCGACTTGCCCGGCCAGAGTGAAACTAGCCGATCCAGTCGCGATCACGAGCAGCTCCGGCCTGGCGTCCACAAGCATCTTCAGAGCCCAACCGACTTCCGGCACACGCTGGGCCTCGTCCAAGAAGACGATCTCGTAACCAGCGGCCCAACCCAGAATGTCATCCCGCACCTGGCCTTGGAGCAGATTGCGCACCCGCAGGTCGTCGCCCGTGGCCCGGAGGATGCGCGCCGATGAATCGCTCAGCGCGTGTTCGACCAGATTAGTCTTTCCGGTTTGCCGCGCCCCGTAGATGATGGCCGCCCGGCCAGGTTTGGACCGAGCTACGAACCCGTCGAGTGCGCGAGGAATGCGATCCGCCACCCTCCCAGGCTAGCGGGTATCCCAATTCTGTGGAGTCTGACTCCACGGAATCGGTCTATTTTGTGGAGTCTGACTCCGCAAAACTGGCGAAGGAAGTCAGCAGGGGCCGTCTTTCAGGCCTGCACTGGCGGAGACGCTGACCAACTGGCCGTCGCCGTAGCCCACTTCGGCGCACCAACTGGAGTTGTCGTAACCCGGCTCGACCTCCAGCGACACGACGCCCTCGGGAAGATGCGTGATCAAGTTGTACTCGGATACGCACTCGTCATCTCCGTACCAGCAGAAGTAGACCGAGCCGTCTTCGACCAGCACCCCGGCGGGCTCCGTGGCGTCGGTCCAATAGACCGCGAGTTCCTTCCCCACGGCCTCGGCCACATTTTGCGCCTGGGCTCGATACTCCTTGACCTGCTGGTCCGCCATGAAGGTCACGCCTGCCATGCCAGTCAGACCGGCCACCGCCATGCATCCGGACAACGCTAGCGCCCCCGTTGCGGCCAGCCCCGCAAGCCCGGCAAGCCGACCCGACTTGAAATGACGGCGCTTCATCAGCACGGTCCTTCCGTCGGCGAGTCGCCCGGCCCGGTGTGGTACTGCTTCGAATCGGCGGTCGCCTGGAGGCACCAGTCCTGGCCCGCCCGCGCCAACGCGATCTGGATACCGCTGGAGGCGCCGCTGATAACCGTGCCGTTCGCCACACAATCGGCCTCGGCGGCGGCGCAGATGTAATAGCTCCCGCCTGACGTCACGACCTTCGGATCGCCCTCGTCGAGGGTGTACCAGGACGCGACCTCGGCCGCGACAATGCCGAGTTCCGCCTCGACGGCCGCGCCGACACCGGCAGCGATCTTGTCCTTGCCGGTCACGGCCTCGTCGAGTTGATCCTTCGCCGAATCGCCGCAACCGCTCAAGGCCAGCGCCGCCAGCCCAGCGATGAGCGCCGCCCAGGGCGCACGTCGCCGGCTCCCAACCAAGCGACGCGGAACTCGTGGGGGTGAAGCGAACCGGGTAGACGGCATCGGGCACACCTTTCGGATGCGGCGACCGCGATGGCTCGCGGTCGAAACCCATTGTGCCAGACGGCAGCCCCTCGGATGACGGCTCAGATCTGGCCGACGAGCGCGGCCGAGGGCTTGAGCGTGTCGGCGCCGAGCACCCAGCGGGCCGGGCAGACTTCCTCGGGGTTCGCGGCCACCCATTGCGCGGCCTTGACCTTACGCAGAAGGTCGCGGGCGTCACGGCCGACAGCGCCGTCGGAGATCTCGATGGCCTTGATGATGCCCTCCGGGTTGATCAGGAAAGTGGCCCGCTCGGCCAGGCCCGTCTCCTCGATCATGACGCCGAAACCGCGGGTGATCTGGCCGGACGGGTCTCCCACCATCGGGAACTCGATGGTGCCGATGGCGTCCGACGTGTCGTGCCAGGCTTTGTGCGAGAAGTGCGTGTCGGTCGAGACGGAGTAGATCTCGGTCTGGGCCTCCTTGAAATCCGCGTACAGCGCGGCCAGATCGGCCAGTTCGGTGGGGCACACGAAGGAGAAGTCGGCGGGATAGAAGAACACGACTGACCAGCCCCCCAACAGGTGCTGATCGCTGACGTCGCGGAAGTTTCCGTCCGCGTAGGCGGTCGCGTTGAACTCCGGGATTCGGGTATTCAGGCTGGACACGATTCGGTTTGACCTTTCGTTGGTGTTTTGTCTCCGGACGCACGATGCCGTGTGGCCGGTGCGCGCCCGTTTGGGTTGCCACGACCAGTCTAGGACAACAGTCCCAAGCTCTGCCCCGCAGTTCGGGTGGAGCGTCTGTCCCCGGCGACTAGTCGAAGGAACCGTCCCCGGTTTAGGCGTTGCCGTCGAAGAGGGAGGTGACCGAGCCGTCGTCGAACACTTCGCGGATGGCGCGGGCGATCAGTGGCGCTATCGACAGGACGGTGAGCTTGTCGAAACGCTTCTCCTCTTCGATCGGGAGCGTGTCGGTGACCACGACCTCGGAGATGACCGAGTCCTTGAGGCGTTCCACGGCCGGGCCGGACAGGACCGCGTGGGTGGCCGCGACGATGACTTGGGCGGCGCCGTTCTGGCGCAGGGCCTCCGCCGCCTGGACGATGGTCCCGGCGGTGTCGATCATGTCGTCCACGATCACGCAGGTGCGGCCCTCGACCTCGCCCACGAGCTCATGGACCTTGACCTGGTTCGCCACCTTCGGGTCGCGGCGCTTGTGGATGATCGCCAGCGGGGCGGCCAGGCGGTCCGACCACTGGTCGGCCAACCGGACGCGGCCCGCGTCCGGCGAGACGATGGTCAAGCGCGAACGGTCCACCCTGGTGCGGACGTAGTTGGTCAGGATCGGCAGCGCCCAGAGGTGATCCACCGGCCCGTTGAAAAAGCCCTGAATCTGGGCTGTGTGCAGGTCCACGGACATCAGCCGGTCGGCGCCGGCGGTCTCGAACAGGTCCGCCACCAGCCGGGCGGAGATCGGCTCGCGGCCCCGGTGCTTCTTGTCCTGCCGGGCGTACCCGTAGAACGGGAGGATGGCCGTGATCGACTTGGCCGAGGCCCGCTTCAGGGCGTCGCACATGATCAAGTGCTCCATGATCCACTGGTTGATCGGCGAGGTGTGCGATTGGAGGCAGAAAGCGAACGCCCCTCGCACCGACTCGGAGAAGCGCACATAGATCTCGCCGTTGGCGAAGTCGTAGGCCGAGGTCGGCACCAGTTCGCAGTCCAGTTCGCGGGCCACGGCCTCGGCCAACTCGGGATGCGCCCGACCGGACACCAGGACCATCCTCTTCTCCGTGTCGTGGCTGATGATTCCGCTGGTCAAGGCATTGCCCCTCTAGTCGTCGGTGGATGGTTCAACGCTTCTTCGGCCGCCTGGGCGCTGTCGGAGCCGGGACGTGTGC
>JAISCU010000335.1 GCA_031265345.1 Bifidobacteriaceae bacterium | reverse complement strand
CGTTTGACCTGCATTTCGGCGCCCGCGGCCGTCCCGCGCCGTGGGCTCGGGCGTGAATTGCGCCCCGACGGGGTTCGTGTCACGACCCCGGCGACCACGAACACCTTCAGCCTGCATTTCGGGTCCCCTCGCGGTCGGCCCGGACGTGAATTACGCCCCGACGGGGTTCGTGGCACGACTCCCGCGACCACGAACACGTTTGGCCTGCATTTCGGCGCCTGCGGCCGTGTATCCGGACACTCCGCGCTTTAGCTGGTCAGCGCGTTGACCACGGCCCGCGCGACGCGTAAAACCCCGGACTCGATCGATGAAGGCGACCACGCAAAACGGCGGACTCGATGTGGTTGAGGACCCAAAGCACCGGCGTCGATGAACAACGGGGCGCGAATCGACGGACTCGGCGCCGGCGCGACTCTCGTGCCGCGCACCCGAGCACCAGCCCGGTGACGACATGGATAGGCCCGCTGCCGAGGGCTTGAGCGCCGATCGGCGCGGACTGGGCGGCTGCGGTACCGAAATGGTACCGTTTTGGTATGCGCATCCAGATCGCGGTCCGCCTGCCCGAAGAACTGGTCGAGTTCGTGGATGCCCAGGTGAGCAGCGGTGAAGCACGGAGCCGCGCGGCGGTGGTCACGCGATCCCTGGAGCGTGATCGCAGGCGTCGCTTGGCCGAACAGGACGCCGCCATCCTGGCTCGCGCCGGAGCCGATGGTGACATGGACGCGCTGGCGGCCGCCGCCGCGGGGACGCCTCTCGACCTGGACTGAGCCGATGCGCCCGATCCATGCCGCGCGTCTCGACAAGACTCGACCGGTGGTGATACTCACCCGCGAGGCGGTCAGGCCATACCTGGCGAATGTGACAGTGGTCCCGGTGACGACCACGCGCAAAGGCCTGGCCACGGAAGTACCGGTCGGCCCCGCCAACGGGCTCGACCACGACAGCGTGGTCAGTTGCGACAACATCCAGACCATCCCCGCCGACCGGCTGGGACGCCTACTCGGGTTCTTGTTCGACCGTCAGGAGCGGGCTCTTGCCGCTGCCATCCAGGCCGCCTTCGACCTGGAACCCGCTCCGGGACATTTCCAGTAGGACAGGAGGCCCGCAGCCAGACGCCCAGCCTTTCGCGAAAGACCCGAGCAGATCCTGTTAGGTCTGGCCGCGCCCGCGACATGTATATGACATGACATCAACTCGGGGATTGGTGAGACTAGAGAATCGCCCCAAGCAACGCGTGGGCATCGATGGTCGCCGATTGCTGGCGACGGCGCTTGGTTTACTGATGACTGGATCGCTGGTCGGCGCATGCAGCGGCGATGGACGGGCTGGCCCCACCCCTCCTTCACACGATCCGGTCGTGACGGGCGGCGCTGCTGCGAATGATTCGGCGGCGCGTGAGGAAGGTCCACCCGTCCTCAGCCCTGGAGACATCCCGCAGGCAACGAACGATTACCTCGCTTGCTTGCGCGAACAGGGCATGGAGGCGGAGATCGGACCGTTCGGCGACATCGGGTTCGAAGTGCCCGAGGATGCGGGAAGCGTGCGGATCGGCGCCGACGATGACCCCGCCCAAGCCCAGGCCGAGGCCGAGCGTCTTTGCGCGGAACGAGTGCCGGACTATGAGGTCCCCAATCTGGACACCAGGTGAACCCATGAGTACAACCAGGCCTGCCGTGAGCTTGACGTTGATGGCGGTCGTGTCTCTGTGCGTGGGTTTAGGAGCAGGCACGGCACTCGCTCCAAAGACCGCGCCGGACTTGCTGGTGGCGCCCGGCAGCGTTGCCACAGCGGCTGCGGTGCCCGAGCCGTTCGTAGACCGCCGAGAAGTGAAAGTAGCGTTCGCGTTCACTGCAGGTCAACCGCTGACAGCGAACATTGAAGGCACGGTGACAGCACTGTCGGCGGAACCGGGAGAGGCCGTGGAGTCCGGCAAGACCGCTCTGTCGGTGGACGCTGTGCCGATAGTTGCTTTGGCCACGTCGATGCCGCTCTACCGGGACATGACACGGGGCGACACCGGGCCAGATGTCCGGGCACTGGAACAAGAACTCGCACACTTGGGCTATGAGACGGGGAACGCCAACGATTCGCGCTTCGACGCTCGGACCGCCGGAGCGGTGAAGAAGCTGCGCCGGAATGCGGGAGAGCGCGAGCCCGACGGGAGCTTCCAGTTGGCACGCCATGTGTGGATCCCGAAACCGTCCGCGATAATCGACCGTTGGGAGGCGGCCCCCGGATCGCCGGTGCCCGCTGAGAGAGTCCTCGCCAACACGGGGGCTGAACTGTCTTCCGTCGCGGTGGTCGGGTCCTCCGCAGGCTCGGCCATCGGCGCGAGAAAGCTAACGCTGTTCGGCGCGAAGGCCGAACTCCCCGACAACGGAATCGTTGAGGACCCGACCTTCTTGGCGCAGGTCGCGGCCATGGACGATTTCGCCGCATTGCGCGCGTCGGGGGACCACGCCCCGGAGGAGCAAGAGAATGCGGATGCGGTCGTGGAGTTGGTCGAACCCGTGGACGCGTGGCGTGTTCCGTCGGCCGCCGTGTATGGGGTGAGCGGCGAAGAGGCATGCGTGCAGGCGGACGGTGAGCCGGTCCGGGTCCATGTGGTCGGTTCGAGCATGGGCGCCGCGCTCGTGGTGCCCGAATCGGGAACGCTGTCCCAGGTGGACCTGGGGCCGGAGCTGAGGGAGACGCCACGCCGCCCCTAGCCTTCCGGGCCCGCGTTCAACCGGCGTTCGACGGCGCCTTCCCAGCGACCGCGGTCGGCCCGAGCGTCGTGGCAACACGGCTCGGACACCGTTTCGCTGGCACCGATTGGCTGTTCCGGGACGTCTCGTTCGAGCTGGTGCCGGGCACGGTGACGGCGTTGTGCGGGCCATCCGGGTGCGGCAAGTCGACCTTGTTGTCAATCCTGGCGGGTTGGGATGAGCCAGTCGTCGGGTCAGTCCAACGCAATCGTGTTCACTCGGTCGGCTGGGTGTTCCAGAATCCTCACGGCGTGGCCAACCGCAACGCGCTTGACCATGTGGTCTTCCCGCTGCTGGCGCGGGGTTGGAAACGCAGCCGGGCGCGGGGCCGGGCTCTGGAGGTGCTCGGACTGTTCGGCCTGTCGGAGGTCGCTGGGCGGTCATTCGCGTCCCTGTCCGGCGGAGAGGCGCAACGGTTGATGCTGGCGCGGGCCGTGTGTTTGGCGCCCGACCTGCTCTTGGTGGATGAACCGACCGCGCAACTCGACGCCCGGACAGCCCAGACAGTGAATGATCGATTGTCGCATGTCGCTGACAGCGGCTCGATGGTGGTGATCGCCACTCATGACGCCGCCACCCGCGCCGGGTGCTCTGCGGTCGTTGACCTGTTGGAATACTCGCACGGCATTGACTTGACCGCCTCAAACCGTCTCTCGACGCCTCCAGCCGGAATGATGCTGAAAAGGGGCACGAATTGAGGTTGGTCTCGCTCGCCACCGAGGCGTGGCGGAACACACTGACCGGGACGAGTCGCGCCGGATTGCTGGCGGTGGTCTTGGCGTTCATTGCTGCCGGGGCCGGAGCGCTCGACGCGCTGGCCGTGGCCGCGTTGGAGCGGCAGGCGGTGGCTTTCCAGTCCGCTGGCGCGAATATCCGAGGAGTCGCCGCGGACGAGGGCATGGTCGATGCCGCCGCTTGTGAAAAGCTCGCAGAGGCGGACACCATCAGTTCGGCCGGCGCGGTGGCGGCCGCCCCGCCGGTCGACCTGGCGGCGACTCCGGGAACCAGCCTGCAGAGTTACCGCGTGACTCCGTCGCTGGCTCGGCTGCTCGGCATCGTCGATGCGTTGGATTTCGGGGTGTGGATGCCTACCCAGCTGGCCGAGGACTTGGGCCTGTCCCGGGGAGACTCGATGCAGTCCAAGTCTGGCGAGATGATCCTGGCCGCGACCTATGAATGGCCAAACGACGGCCGTGACTCACGCTTCGCCTATTCCGTGCTGATGCCCACCGCGCCGCTTGGCGGCTGGGACGAATGCTGGGCGGCGGCGTGGCCGCTAGTCGCCGGGAACGACGATCTCCTCAAGGCGACCGTGACGGTCGCGGGTGGCCAGCAGGCCAACGTTGGGCAGGTCAACCTGACCCACGGCGTTGGGCTGGATGGGCACGCCGCGTTCTTGTCCCGGCCCACGCGCCTGAGCCTCTATGCGGCCGGGACGATGGCGTTCGGGTTGGGGGTGTTCGCGTCCAGGCGCAGGCGGCTCGAACACGCGGCCGCCTTGCACGCTGGCGAATCGCGGGCAGCGCTGATCACCCAGACGGGCTTGGAGACCCTGGCCTGGGCGACGCTCGGCGTTGCCCTGGCCGTCGAGGCCGTTTGGCTGTTCATCGGCCGACTCGACCCGCCCGACCCGCGCGCCATCTTCGCCATCCAAGCCTCGGCCTGCGGGTTCGCTGGCGCCGCCGCGATGGCGGGCAGTCTCCTGGGATGCTCGCTCACGCGGGAGAGGCACCTGTTCAAGTACTTCAAGACGCGCTGAGAGCCCTTTTCCGGCCGATGATCTGACACATCCAACAAAGGAGCAACCACATGACTCGATCAAGACGCGATCCGTCTGCCTCGACTGACGGACCAGGAGGAAGGCGCAGGCCGGGCGCGTCCTTGAAGCTGACGGTCGCCGCCGCGACACTCGCCTTGGCAGTGGGCGGTTGCGGGACCGATAGGGGCATGGCCGATCCGGCCGAGTCGCCTTCACGTCAGGCCGAGAGCTTCGTGGCCCTGATCGACGCCGAGTTGGACGATCCGGAACTGTCCGACTTCGAGCGAGAGGTGCTGGAACGCTCACGCGACGCGGGCGAGGTCTCGATATCCGATTACGAGGACGCCTTCGCGCGCTACAAGAAGTGCGTCGGCGAAGCGGGCTACGAACCGACGTTCACCAAGCGACCGGACGGCGTGTACGCGGAGGAGCTGCCGTTGGACCAAATGGACTCCCAAGCGAAATTGGACGCCTATGTCGAGGCGACCGGTGACTGCGCGAACGGCACCACCATGAGGATAGAAGCGCTGTTCAACGAGCAGCAGAACAACCCCGGCCTGCTGGCGGACCCGCGCGAGGTGGCCCTGGCCTGCCTGCGGCGCGTCACAGACCTCTCGGCCGACTACGGTGCCGAACAGTTCGACGCGGACGGTCGGAACGGGTTCCGTGACGCGCCGTTCGACACCGCCGACGCCCAAGTCTCACAGTGCCTCGTCGGCGCAGGTTTCGCAGTGGCCGTCTCCTAAGGTCCCGCCGCGATGCCGACTCTTGACGTCTTCCAGCCTCGCCTGGGTCACCCGGCCCGAGTTGGTGCCTCTGCGATCTCACGCCGAGCGCCAGACGCTCAAGATGGACGATGCCGCCCGGTCGAGGGGGCTTGGGCGGTTGCCCTATTGGTGGGAGGCACCCTCGACGAACGCTTTCATGGCGTCGAGTTCGTCTCGGTGGAGGGTGACGAATTCGGCTTCTAGGCGCAATTGCGCGTCTTGGAGGGCGCTTTGGTACTGGGTGGCTTCGCGGCACCGGAAGTCGGCCGCGGCGACCGAGAGTTCGGCTTTGGTGCCGAGCAGGGAGCGTTCTTCAGGCGGCGTTTCTTGCTCGGACTCATAGTGAAACCAGCTATCTCCCGGGGTTCCGTCCGCTTTTGTTCGGAGCGCCAGCGTCCAGGCCGCCCAAGGGGTCACGTTGGCGGATGTGATTCCGTCTCCGGCGGTGAGGTCGAGTCCCTGATCTGTCATGCAGTCGTTCCAAGCGGTGTTGAGAGCCCGCACGGCCGGGTCCTGCCAGATGTCGATGGACACCAGATGGTGCATGTCAATGACGAGTTCTTGGAATTGGGCGTCGAATTGCTCCCCGGGCGAATCCGTTGCTTGCGGGTAGGGATTGGCCTGGTCCGCGACTTGCCGACATGGCACCGGAGCGCCGACCGGGGGCGTGTAGTACGGATCGTCCGGCGGGCCGCCCAGAGCAGTGTCATACGCTGTCCGGGCGGATTCGCTCAACGTGTTCCTGTGAGCATCGTTGACGGAGTTGTCGGGGCCGCCCAGGTCGAGGCTGGGCGGGGCGAGTCGTCCGTACCCCTTGGCCTCGGCTTCTGCTTGAGTGGGCGGTAAAGCTCCCAGCCATAGCATGTCTCCCTCCGGGAAGCGTTTGAACTCCAGCGCGGCAGCCCACTCGAGGGGGGTGTATTCGAAACCGCGTTCCTTCATACATGCGGCGATGGTCGACTGTTGGGCGGAGAACGCCTGGGCCGTCGGCGAGTCGTCGCCTTCCGCTGGTCCGTTGACGTAGGGCACGTAGGGCCCGAACGGCGTCTCGACCTCGATTGGGACGCCCTCGTGCGCCATTCCTTCCTTGGAGACCTCAGCGGCAGGAGCCGATGGCGACGGCAGCGACGCTCGCGGCGGAGGCGGCTCGTGTCGTGGTGCGCCGGTGCAGGCCACGAGTCCCGTCATGACGATCAAAGTAACGGAGGCGGCGCAAACAAGCCTGACAGGCCTCACGCTTCGCGCCATGTGTACAGGCACGCTGGCGCGAACTTCATGACCATCCGAGTGTCCGGTCCGTACACTCCGTCCGCCGTGATGTTGCCCTTATCCTGGATTGACCAAACTGCGTCCGCCGTCTTGGTGCCATAGTCCTTGTCGACTGTCAGGGCGGGCTTATGCGCGTGGCAGTTGTTGGCGGCGAGTTGGATCGCCTGGACATGGTCCCCCCATGCGCCGATCCCCGCGACACAATCCATCCTGTTCGTGGCCCTCATGTTTATCGGGTAGGTGATGACCTGGCCCGTGACGGGGTTCCGCTCGCTCTTGGCGGAGTCGCATGACGGGTATCCTGCGGCTTGCGCGGCCGGGAGTTCGGTGCTCACTGCCTCCCCGCTCAGCGCTGTCGCGCTCAGCGCGACGGCCGAGACGAGCAGTGCCGCAGTCTTCTTCAGTCTGAACATTCTGGTTCCCCCGATTTCCGAGATTTGTGTCTGGCAGAACGACCACGACCGTTCGGGGGCACGATGCGTACAACGAACTGTAAATCAAAGATTACCTCCGACCCGTTCCTTAGTCAAGACGATGGCGTGTGTTGGCAAAGGAGTCTGAGAACACCATGACCAGCAAGCCCTGACCCCATCGGTCGGCATCGGTGCGCAGCCTGGCGCTGGCTGACGCGTCTGTGCAGCTCAACTACGTTCCCCAACGCGGCCTGGGAGGGGATCAACCCACCTAAGCCGGAACGTCACACCCCCTCTCCCCGTCATGGACTGACCACCTCGCGGTGAGGCGGGCCGTCGCTCTGGTGGCCCGCTAGCGCAACGGTTCCCGTGCGGGGTCGCGGCATCTGGCCAGGCAGGCCAGTAAAGTCCACTTTCCGCGCCAGTCTTCCTTTGGACTGCGACTGGCTCAACAGCTTTCTTTGTCACCGAAACTCCAATGCCGTTGGGTTCGGGGACGTGGCCGGTGACAGGGCTGGACGGGGCCGGGAAAAGACAGGATCCATGGTTGTCGCGCGCCAGCGTCAGGGATCCTGCGTTTTGTCCGGGCCCGATTCTCGCGAGAGTCAGGGATCCTGCGTTTTCGCATCCAGCCTCCGGCCCTGCCGACGGCGTAACCGCAGGTCAGCGGGCTGCACCGAGAACGGCACCAAACCGAAAACGCAGGATCCATGGTTGTCGCGGAAACGGGGCCCCTGGAAAACGCAGGATCCATGGTTGTCGGCGCCGAGAGTCAGGGATCCTGCGTTTTCCGGCCGACTGCGGTACCTGGTGGGCGGCGGCCGATCGGATCGCGCAGCCTGGGGCACAAGCCAAACGGGACTGACATCGGTGCCGCCTCCGGGGCGACGATTCTGCCCGGTCGCCTATCCAGCCTCCCAGGTGCCCGCCGGGAAGGCTGGTCAGCGGGCGTGGTCGGCCAGGACCGCGCCGTAGGTGGCGATCAGGGCCGCGCCGACATGGTCCCAGGTCCGTTGCCGCCCCAGTTCGATGCCGCCAGCGGCGAGCCGCCGCGCCAGGCCGGGCTCCTCCAAGACTCGACGGATGGCCGCCGCCCAGTCCGCCGGGCCGCGCGAGCCGACCAACAGGCCGGTCACCGAATCGACCACCGACGACCTCAGTCCGGAAGTGTCCGATCCGATCACGGGCGTGCCACAGGCCGCGGACTCGACCGCCACCAACCCGAACGTCTCCGAGCGCGACGGCATCAAAGTGGCCCTCGCTCCCCGGATCAAGGCGGCCAGGCGGTCGGGTTCCTGGGTGCCCATGAACACCACGTCTCCCAGGACGCCCAAGTCGGCGGCCAGAGTCTTGAGCTGGGCCGCGTACTCCAGGTGCCCGGAGCCGGGGGCGCCGGTGATCACCAGCGCCGGGCGAAGCCGAGCCGGAAGCAACGCCAAGGCCTGGATCGCCAGGTCTTGCCCTTTGATCGGCTGCACCCGGCCGATCATCATCAGGTAGCCCGCGGGACGGCGCAGCCCCGACGGCAAGCTGGCCGGATCGGGGCCGGCGCCGGGCCGGAAGACGGTCCCGTCCACGCCGGGATGGATGATGGCGACCCGCTCCGGCTCGACACCGTAGTCGCGAACGATGGCGTCGCGTTCGGCCGCGCTGACCGCCACCACGCGGGCGGCTCGGCGAGCCAATTCGCGCTCGCCGTCCTCACGTTCACGGCTCTCGGGCGCGTCACCAGCCGCCAGCGTCCGGTTCTTCATGGTCGCCACGGTGTGGAGCGATTGGACGTGCGGCACTCCCCAGGCGCCAGCGGCCACCTGGCCGGCAAGGCCGGACAACCAATAGTGCGAGTGCACCACATCGGGCCGCGAATGCCGGACCAGGGCTTCCGCGAATTCGTCGGCGCGCATGGACAAGGCCTCTTTGCCGACCGGCCCGACCGGCCCGGCCTTGAGGAAGTGGACCTCCACCCCCTCGGCTGCCTGGCTGCCCCGCGCCAGTTCCTGCGCGGAGGTCGCGCGGGTGTAGATGTCCACGCGGTGCCCCGCCCTGGCCATGGCGGCCCCCACGGCTCTGAGGTACACGTTCATTCCGCCAGCGTCCCCCACGCCGGCCCGCGCCAGCGGCGAGGTGTGCAGCGACACCAGCGCGACCCGCAGACCGCCCGGTCGGCCCGATGCGCCCGGCTGCCCCAATCCGCCCGGTGTCCCCAGGTCCCCAGGAAGGCCCGTGCCTCCCGGATGCCTCTGACGGTCAAGCGCCCGTTGATCAAGCGCCGGGCGCTCAAGGACCTCGTGTCCGAGCAGCCGGTGGCTGGGCGCCTGGCAGGCCGAATCGCAAACGGTCACGCGCTCACCGCCGTCGCCGCCAAGACCTCGACACCGACCCTGATGGCGCCCTCGTCGGGGTCGAACTCGGGCTGGTGCAGATCGGCGGGCTGCGCGCCGGGGATGCGCACGCCCAAGCGCATCAGCGCCCCCGGCACCTCGCGGAGGTACCAAGCGAAATCTTCGCCGCCCATCGACTGCTCCGCCACCAGAACGTTGTTTCCGCCCAGGACGGACCGCGCCGCCGCCGTCATCAGGCCGGTCACGGCCGGGTCGTTGACCACTGGTGGCACACCGGCCTGGTACTCCAGTTCCGTCCGGATGCCGTATTGGGCGGCCAGCACGGGCACAGACTGCTTGACGATCTCCGCCGCCCGGTGCCAGGTCCGCATGTCGCCGGCCCGCAAGGTGCCCTTGATGACCGCCGAGGACGGGATGGCATTGTGCGCCTCGCCAGCGTGGACGGCGCCCCAGGTCAGCGACACGACGGCGCGCGGGTCGAGCCGCCGGTCGAGGATCGCAGGCAGCCCGGTGAGCAGTTGCCCCACGGCGAACACCAGGTCCTGAGTCAGTTGCGGACGCGACGTGTGGCCGCCCTCGCCGTAGGCGTAGATCGTGACCAAATCGGCTGCCGAGGTGATCGAACCGGTCTTGATCGCCACCGAGCCGACTTGGTAGCGCGGGTCGCAGTGCAGCGCCACGATCCGGTTGACGGAGTCCAGCGCCCCCTGGGCGATCAGTTCCTGCGCGCCGGACGGCTGGACCTCCTCGGCCGGTTGGAAGATGAGCCGCACAGGTGAACGCAGCAGTCCTTCGCGATGCAGCCGATGCAGCACCAGTCCCGCGCCCAACACGGCTGTGGCGTGGATGTCGTGCCCGCAGGCGTGCGAGGTCCCCTCTTTGACCGACCGCCAGGCCGTGGCGGTGTGGTCGGGCACGGGCAGGGCGTCCAGGTCGGCCCGCAGCGCCAGGCGCGGCCAGCCCGCCTCCTCGATCGAGGGTCCGAGGTCGCACATCAACCCGGTGCCCTGGAACGGCTTCGGGTCGAGTCCCGCTTCCGCCAACCGCCGCAGCACCATCGACGTGGTGCGCACCTCTTGGCGGGCGGTCTCGGGGTGACGGTGCAGGTCGCGCCGGAAATCGATGAGGTCGCCCACCAGTCGATCGGTCTCCGCGAGCACCGCCTCGCGCATCGCAGGAGCCAGAGCGGGAGGATCGCCCGAACCCCTCGACGGCTCGACCGTCGGCGCCCTGCCCGAGGACTGGACTCCCGAGGTCCGCTCGCCGGAGGCCCGGATGGCCCCCGCCCGCACCGAAGCCAGTGCGCCAGGTGCCTGGCCGCCCGCTGCCCGGTTGCCAACGGCCTGGCCGCCGACGGCCTGGTCGCCGGGACCGGTGGGCTGACTTGACACGCCCTAAACCCTACAACCGCTCGCCCAGGCCGCCGCCCTCGAGGCGGTCAACCAGGGCTTTGACGTCCTGGACTTGGTCGCGGGCAACTACGAGCACGGCATCGGGCGTGTCCACCACAACCACGTCCGGCTGGCCGACCACCGTCACCAACCGCCCGGCCCCCGAGATCGCGAACGCGCCCGGCGAGTCGAGCACCACCGGCTCGGGACCGCCATCCAGGACCAGCCGCCGCACGCCGTCCGCCCCCGGCGCCACGAGTTCGCCCAAGGACGCGAAGTCGCCAACGTCGCTCCAGTCGAAATCGCCCGGCACCGTCGCCAGCCCGCCTTCCGCCGCCACCGGTTCCGCGATGGCGTGGTCGAAGGCGATCTTGGGCAGCGACGGCCAGATCTCCGCCGCCACCTGGGCGCGCGCGTCGGTGTCCCACGCCCCCGCCAGTTGCCCGATGCCGTCCGCCATTCTTGGGTGCAACGCCTCGAGTCTGGCCAGCAGCAGCCGCACTTTGAACACGAACATGCCCGCGTTCCAGCGGTAGTCGCCGGATGCCAGGTAGGCTTCGGCGGTTGCCCGGCCAGGTTTCTCCTTGAAGGCCTCCACCAGCGCGATCTGTGGTGCTTCCAGCAAGCCGATGGGCGGCCCGGCCTTGATGTACCCGTAGGCGGTGGACGGCCCGGCAGGCTTGATCCCGATGGTGGCGATGAAGCCCTCCTGGGCGGCCAGGTAGGCGGACTCGACGGCGGCGGCGAACCGATCTTGGCCGTGGATGATGTGGTCGGCCGCGAACGAGCCCAGGACCACGTCGCCGTGGCGCCGCTCGGTGATCGCGGCGGCCAGCGCGATGGCGGGCATCGAATCGCGCGGTCCAGGCTCAACGATCAGATTGTCCGGCGCCAACCGGTCGAGTTGCTCCGCGACGGCGGTGGCCTGGGCCAGGCCGGTCACCACCTCGATCCCGTCAGCTCCGGCCAGCGGTTCCAGCCGGTCCCAGGCCTGTTCGATCAGGGTGCGGCCCTCGCCGGTCAGGTCGAGCAGGAACTTCGGCGCGGCCTGGCGGGACAGCGGCCACAGCCGTTTGCCCGCGCCGCCGGCCGGGATGGCGGCGAAAAAGCCTGGCAGGGGGCTCAAATCAACTCCTCGGGAAGGGCGCCGGAGCCGGTCCGCGCCAACTCGAAGCGGCGCAGGGGCCGCCACACGGCATCGTGCTCCAAAAGACATAGGTCGAGGTCGCCCGCCGTGAAGCTCTCGTCGAGGCCGTCCACCGCGCGGGCGGCGGTGTCCAGCGTGGTCTTGGGCACGTCCTGCGCGATGGTCACATGCGGGTGGTACGGGAAACGATCCTCCAGGCCGTCCACCACCGGGCGGACCTGGGCTTCAAGCGCCCGGCAGGAGTCGAAGCCCTCGGCCAGGCGGGCGTAGACCACCGGGCTGACGGGGCGGAAAGTGCCGGTCCCGGCCAGGCGCACGCGGAAGCGCTGGAAGCGGGCGGCGCAGTTCTCGATCCCGCTGATCAGGCCCGGCAGAGCGGCGCGCGCGACCGATGTGGGCGGGATCACGGTGATGTGCGGCGGGGCCGAATCGGCGCGCGGGTCGCCGCAGGAACGCCGCAGGCGGCGCAGCCTGTCGGCCAAGGGCGGCGGCACCATGAGGGCCAGGCCGACGCACACCTGTTCCGGACCGAGCGGCGGGACCCTCATCAGGCGGCGGTGCCTTCGCTGGCCCCGACTGCCGGGCCGATCCCGAAGCGGCTGGCGATGCGCTGGTAGATGGGCCGGGCGAGGGCCTCGGCCCGGCTGGCGCCCTGGTCCAAGACCTGGTCGAGTTGGGCCGGGTCGTCCAGGTAGAGGGCTGTGCGCTCGCGGAAGGGGCGCAGCGCCTCGACCACCACCTCCGCCAAATCGACTTTGAGGTGGCCGTAGAGCTTGCCCTCGTATGCGGTCACGAGCTGATCGACCGGGCGGCCCGTCAGCGCCGAATAGATGCTGAGCAGGTTGGCCACGCCCGGTTTGCCGTGCGGGTCCCAGGTGATCTCGCTGCCCGAATCGGTGACGGCGGACTTGATCCGCTTGGTGATGACCTTTGGATCGTCAAGCAGTTCGATGATCCCGGAGGGGTGCCCGGTCTTGGACATCTTGGCGTTGGGCTCCTGCAGGTCGTGGATCTTGGCTGTGGCCTTGACGATTAGCGGCTCCGGCACCACCGCTGTGCCTTCCCCGAATCGCGAGTTGAGCCGTGCCGCCAGCGTGCGCGACAGTTCCAGGTGCTGGCGTTGGTCCTCCCCGACCGGCACCAACTGGGCGTCGTAGAGGAGGATGTCGGCGGCCATCAGCACCGGGTAGTCGAACAGCCCGACTGTGACCTGCCCCGCCCCCACTTTGGCGGATTTGTCCTTGAACTGCGTCATGCGATTCGCCTCGCCGAACCCGGTCACGCAGTTGAGCAGCCACGTCAGCTGGGCGTGTTGCGGAACGGCGGACTGCACAAAAAGCACCGACCTGTCCGGGTCCACCCCCGCCGCCAAGAACTGGGCGGCCGTGGCCCTGACCCTTCGGCGCAGTTGCGCGGGGTCCGGGTTCACCGTCAGCGCGTGCAGATCGACCACCGAATAGATGCAGTCGTACTCCGCTTGGAGCTCCACCCATTGCTTCAGCGCCCCCAGGTAGTTGCCCAGGTGCAACGAGTCGGCGGTCGGTTGGATGCCGGAGAAGGCACGCGGTCTGGGAATCGGCATGGGGAACATTCTGGCATCCTTGAGGGCTCGCGCCCAATTCTTCAGTCGCACGATGCCGCCGGGCCGGGTTCACCTGGTGCCGTTTGTCTTGCTGTTCTTTGGTGGGAGCCTGGCCTGATCCTGCCTGTCGGCGCGGCCGGTGGCTTCGGGGAATAGAACGGGAACCATCCAGGTAAACTCTTCGCATGTTGGTAAGAGTGGATTCCTCGGGCCGCGTCATGGTGCCGAAGACGATGAGGCAGGCGGTCGGCATCCGGCCCGGGGCCGAGGTTGACGTGTCCGTTCACGGGTCCGGCGTTCAGATCACCCCGGGCCAGGGAGCAGCCCGGTTGGTGCGTGACGAGCACGGCCACCTGGTGGCGCTCGGCACCGGCGTCCTCGATGACGCGACCATGTACGCGCTGATCGACGCGGGCCGCCGGTGACCCGCAAGACCGCCGTGGACACGTCGCTGGCGGTACCGCTCGTCCAGGCGAACCACGCCCTGCACCAGGAGGTCTCACGGTGGGCGGAGGGACGCGAATTGTGGCTGGCCGGGCACGCCGCTGTCGAGACCCTGTCTGTGCTCACCCGTCTGCCCGGCGATCTGAGGACCACCAGCGCGGCTGCGGTCGCCCTGATCGAGGACCGTTTCGCCGGAGTCCTGTCCTTGCCTGAAACAGTCGCCGCCAAAGCGCACAAGGTGATAGGAGACGCCGGCGTGGCGGGAGGCGCCGTTTACGATGCGCTGGTCGGGCTCGCGGCCAGGCACCACGGCGCCCGACTGGCCACACGCGACCGGCGCGCCCTCGGCGCTTATGCCGCTGTCTCCGTCGACGCCGAGATCATGGAGACAGCCTGACCCGGCGATCCCGTCCGGAATCGGCCCGGTCCCCAGAAACGACGGTTTCGTGACCGAAGGACCTGCGCTCGGGTGTTATGTCGCGCTGCGCGCGACATGATGGATGGCCTCGGCGGCAAGACCATCGTCTTGGCCTAATCGCCGTACCCGCGCCCGTCAATCCCGGCGTGAACCGCGACCTAACAGCGTCCGTGGCATGATCTGCAGCGCCACAAACGCGTTCAGGTCGCATTCCTGCGCCGAACTCTGGTGTTTCCTGGGCCATCGCCTGTCAAGGCAGTCCTCGATGCCACTCGCCTTCACGTTCGAGTCACATTGTCAGCAATCCGGTCACGTCCTGCGGCGCCCAGACGGTCCCGTCCGAGAACCGGACCTCCGCGAACCGGTAATACCCGGCGCTGTCGCTGTAGGAGAACCAGGACTCGAACCACACCGAACCCCCCGGATACGACAACACCAAGCAAGGACCCGACCTCGACGCCACCACGTCCGCCGGGACCACCCCCGCCGGCAACGACACCACCGAGTCCACCCCCGAGTCCTGGATCCGGTCCACGCCGCCGCCGGCCAAGTCATACGTGTCCAGGCCGTCCCCGCCATACAACCGGTCGTCGCCCGGACCCCCCGCCAACACGTCCACGCCAGACCCGCCGCTCAACGAATCGTCCCCCGGACC
>JAISCU010000285.1 GCA_031265345.1 Bifidobacteriaceae bacterium | reverse complement strand
GTCGGCGTCATGATCGCGGCTGTGGCGGCAGCGGGCGGACGGTTCGCCATCGGGATGCCCAAATCGATCGCCCGCCACGAGTGGGACGCCGCCCGCGCCCGCCGCGCCGAATCGCGCGCCGGCGCGCCCGAGTCCCAGCTGCCCGAGCCGCCCACCGCCTGAGCGGCCGGCGCGCCCGGGCCGCTGGGAGCCTGAGCCGCCCACCGCCTGAGCCGTCGGCGCGCGCGGGCATCCGAAATGCGGGTTGAACGCGTTCGTGGTGGCCGGGATCGTGCCACGAACCCCGTTGAGGCGCATTTCACGCCCGCTTGCGCCGCCCGCTTGCGGCCGCCCCCGGAACGCCGGGTTCGGTGCGGAATCAGCCTGACTGGGAACCCGCGCGAACCTGACTGGCCGGGCCGGGCGGACTGGTGGCGCGGCATCGTCCAAACGGTTCCAAGTCCCCGTCGCGACCGGCACGATTCGGGCTGTCGCCAACCGGAGGCCCGTTCTTGGCGGATCATCGGCCCGACACGCTGACCAGCCACAGCGCAGGCGGGCAGTAGAATATGACGAGTTTGCTAGTTGGAGTCCGGGAAGGGGACAAGCATGGCAGCCATGAAACCGAGGACCGGAGATGGCCCCCTCGAAGTGGTCAAAGAGGGTCGCGGGATCATCATTCGCGTCCCGCTGGAGGGCGGCGGACGCTTAGTCGTCGAACTGAACCCGGACGAGGCCACCGCGCTGGGCGACGGCCTCCAGGCTGTTGTGGCTTGAAATCGATTCGGCCGATGGGGCGGGGCGGCGCTGAGGCTCTGCCGTCGGTCCACCTTGTCCGCGGCCATATTGGGACATCCGCCCAGGTCAAGGCCGCGAATTGTGGCATGTTGGCGCTCGGCGTGGGGGCAGGTCCGGACGGTTTGGAACCGGGCCGGGGCACTGCCCAGGCGGCTGTCCGTTACGGCATCGACTTCGCCGCCACAGCCGAGCGGGCCGGTTTCAAGGGCGCCGCCGCCGAAACGCTGGTTCTGGAACTGCCGGTGTTGCACTCCGAGCGGAGCGCCTGGGCCGAGTTGGCCAACACGGTCATATTGGTCGGGACCGGCGCGGGTTCGCCGGACGACCTGCGCCAGGCCGGCGCCAAGCTCGCCCGCGCGGCCCGCGGCAGGGGCAAGGTGACGGTCAGTTGGGGCGGCGAGACCGAGGCCGGCACGACTGCCCTGGTCGAGGGCTATCTATTGGGGGCCTACCAGCCGGTCAGGTACGGCCAGGCCTCGGGTCGTGACACGAATTTGGACGATGCCGTTCGCCGGGATTGGCTCGACCGCCGTGTCCGATCGGTCGAAGGCCGGGCAGCCAGAGGACAGGTGGCCGCAGGGCAGGCGGGCACGGGACAGGCGGCCAGGGGCCAACAGCCCCAGGGCCAGCCGGGCGCGACTGGTTCGGCTGCGGCGACGTCCGCCCCGACCGGCGACCTGACCCTGCTGGGCGCATACGACCGGGCGGCCATCGCCCGCGCCGAAGTGCTGGCCAGGGCCACGGCGCTGGCCAGGGACCTCGGCAACTGGCCCTCGAACTGGAAGACACCAGCGGCCTTCGTGGAGCGTGCGGCCGCCGTCGCCGCCGCGCCGGTCGCCGCCAACAGCCCCGGCAGCCGCCGCGCCCAGGCCGCCGGGCCCGGCACCACCATCCTGACGGCCACCGTCGCACCAGCCCAGGCCGCCAGCGCCGCCCGTGCCACTAGCACCGCGAAGGCCACCGGCGCCGCCCAGGCGCCCGCCCGGCAGTCGGTCGAAGTCACGGTCCTGGGCCCCGACGAGCTGGCCGCCCTGGGCCTGAATGCCATCCTGGCGGTGGGGGAGGGCGCCTGGCGCGGGCCGACGGCGGACCCAGACGCCTCCCCGCGTCTGCTGCTCGCAGCCCACACGCCCATCGGCGTCAAAGGCGCCCCGCACATCGTGATTGTCGGCAAGGGCGTCACCTTCGACTCCGGTGGCCTCGACCTCAAGCCGACCAAGGGCATGGCGGCCATGAAGACGGACATGGCGGGCGGCGCGACCGCGTTGGCGGTGGTCATGGCGGCGGCCGAGTTGGCGTTGCCCGCCAAGGTCACGGCGGTCGTGCCGTTGGCGCAGAACTCGATCGGCGCGGCATCGTACAGGCCTAGCGACGTGGTGACTGTCTTCGGCGGCACAACGGTGGAGGTCGGGGACACGGACGCCGAAGGCCGCCTGGTCCTGGCCGACGCGCTCGCCTACGCAGCGGCCATCCTGCGGCCCGATTACCTCATCGACGTCGCCACGCTGACCGGCGCCGCCAAAGTGGCGTTCGGCCTGCGCACCGGCGCGCTCGCCACGACCGATGGCACGCTGGCGGCCAGGATCGAGCGGGCCGGCCGGGCTCACGGCGAGGACTGGTGGCGACTGCCGCTGGCGGAGGACTACGGCGAAGCGTTGGAGACGCCGAACGCCGACCTCTCCTCGACCGCGAAGGATGGCGTGGGAGCGGGCGCGATCACGGCCGCGTTGTTCCTCCAACGCTTCGCGGGCGCCTGCCGTTGGGCCCATCTCGACGTGGCAGGGCCGGCCCGAGCCGCCACGGGGCAGGACTGGACCGCGCCCGGGGCCACCGGCTTCGGCGTGCGGACGCTGGTGGCCCTGGTCGAGCGGCTGGCCTGACCATGGACGCGGCCGAGTTCGACGACCTGTGGGTGGTGGTCCCGGCCTACAACGAGGCCCGCGTGATCGACCAAATTCTGACCGGGTTGGTCGCCCGCTTCCCCCACGTCTGCGTGGTGGACGATGCCTCCACGGACCAGACCGGCCTGATCGCCGAAACGTTCTTCGACCAGGGGGTCCGCCTGGTCACGCATCCGATCAACCTGGGTCAGGGGGCGGCCCTGCAGACCGGCTTCGAGTACGTCCTGGGCGACCCGGAGCTGGCTCGCGTGGTCACCTTCGACGCGGACGGCCAGCATTCGGTGGACGATGCCGCCCGTCTGGCCCGGCGCCTCGATGACGGCTTCGACGTGGTGCTGGGTTCCCGGTTCCTGGGTGTGGCGCCGGACATGGGACGGCTCAAGCGGATGGCCCTGAAGCTGGCCGTGGCCTACACCAACTTCTCCACCGGCGTGCGCCTGACCGACGCGCACAATGGGCTCCGGGCCATGAACCGGAACGCTGTCGAGGCCATGGAATTGACGCAGCCGGGCATGGCCCACGCCACCGAGATCATCGAACGTCTGAAGTCGGCTTCGTTGCGTCACACCGAGGAGGGCGTCGAGATCCGCTACTCGGACTATTCGCGGTCGAAGGGCCAGTCGCTGCTCAACGCGGTCAACATCCTTGTCGACCTACTGGTGAAGTGAGGTTCCGATGACAATCAAGATCGTCCTGATCGCGGCGGTGCTATTGGTGGCGCTGTTGATGTTGCGGGGCCAGGGCGCCCGGCGCCAGGCGCTGCGACGGCTCGGCCTGCTGGCGTTCGCCGGCTTGGCGGTGGTGTCGATCCTGCAGCCTGACATGTTGACCTGGCTGGCCCAGAAGATCAACGTTGGCCGCGGCGCCGACTTGCTGCTCTACCTCCTGATCGTGGTCTTCTTCTCCTACGTCTCGACCCGCCATGTGCGTGATCAACGCGTCCTGGGCCAGTTGACGGCTCTGGCCCGGCGGGTGGCCCTGATAGAGGCGCCCCCGCCCCGCGCGAACGACCAAACAGGGGCGTAGGGCTCTATGCCGTTTGGCTTGGGACCCAGGCCGGGTCGGCGGGTGCTGCTGATCCGGCGACGGGCGACCAGAAAAGACAGGATCCCTGACGCTCGGCGCCGACAACCATGGATCCTGCGTTTTCCAGGGGCCCCGTTTCCGCGACAACCATGGATCCTGCGTTTTCAGTTTCGTGCCCTTCCCGGCGCGGCCCGCTGACCTGCGGTCCCGCCGCCGACCGGGCCGGGGGCCGGAGGCGAAAAGACAGGATCCCTGACTCTCGCGGAAACCGGGCCCGGACAAAACGCAGGATCCCTGGCGCTCGCGCGCGACAACCATGGATCCTGTCTTTTCGGCTCACCACCACCCACCCGCCAGGCGGGCACCGCCCCCGAACGCAACGGCACGGGGGACAGGCCCCTGCTCTGACGGGTCGCTGGGAGCTGGCACCCCCGCCCCCGCGGAGTCGGCTTCGGGGTTGTCCGTAACCCACTGTGGCGAGCGGTCAGACCCTCGCGACGGTGGGTCAGGGACAGCGATGCCCCATGCCGCCGAGTCGGTCGCCAGCGTTTGCGCAGGCAGGCGCGTTGGCGGCATCGGGACCCCTGTTTGGTCGCGTCCCTAAGCCACCGCGGCGCGCCTCCGAACCCGCGCGGCAGTGAGTTATGGACACCCGGCCACCGCCTGACCCGTCTAGACTCCGCGCCAACGACCCAGAGCCGAACACGGGTTGGTGCCTGGCACCAACCCGTGTTCCGCGCCCTCCACGCAGCGGCTCATTGCCGCTTTCCAGGATCGGTCGGGTCGGGGACTGCCCACAACTGTGGTCAGTCAGACCGGCGGGTCAGTCGGAACGGTGACGTTTGCCCGCCCGCCCATCGGGGTCCAGCTGAGGAAGATGCGGCGGGTCAGTGGGAACGGGGACGCTTGACCGCCAGCAGCAGGCCGTCCCCAGCGGCGTTCAGGGCGACCGTCAGGTCGTCGCGTTCGCGCAGTTCGCGGCCCACTTCGCGGACGGTCACGGTGACCGGGTCGCGGCGGGCCGGATCGGGCACGCGGCCGTCCGCCAGCGCTCCGTCGATCACGAGGACCCCGCCCGGCCGCAGCAGTCGGATCGCGTCCGTCAGGCGGTCGGCGAAATCGAGCTTGTTTCCGCCCAGCAGGACCAGGTCGTAGGCGCCGTCGGCCAGGCGAGGCAGCACTTCGGCCGGACGGGAATTGATCAGGCGCACTTGGCTGAGCGCGATGCCCGCTTCCATCAGGGCCTCGCGGGCGGCGTGCTGGTGTTCGGCCTCGACGTCCACGGAGGTCACGATCCCGCCCGGCGGCATGGCCGAGAGCAGGTAGATGATCCCCAGGCCTGCGCTGGTGCCGATCTCGACCGCCGCGCCAGCGCGCAACGCCCCGGCGATCACCCCCAGCAGCGCGCCAGCGCCGGGGCTGGGCGCGGTCACCCCAAGTTCCTGGGCCCTCGACCGGGCGTGGGTCAGAGCCTCAGATTCGGGAATGAAGTCCTCGGCGAAAACCCAGTTCGCCACGTAGTCGACGCCGCCAGCCATAATCCGATGGTATCGGACAGCCCGCAAAAGCACCCCACGGAATCCTCTTTGGGCCCATCCGGACCGAGCCTGATTCGCCCGGCAGTGGGCTGATCGCCCCGACGCCCAGACGGGCGACGACCGACCTGGTGGGAGCGCGGGGGCCGGGACGGCGGCATCGTCCAACTCTCCGAAAGCGGCCCGGAGCCGGGCCGAACGGTTGTGATATTGCTCACATTTGGGCCTTGAGCAGGTTTTTCGCTGTTTGGGAGGACTAGCATTTGGGGGCAGTAGACATAACCCCGACTGGACGCCGACGGACCAGCCCCGCCCACCCCAGGGAGGTTCGGATGCCAAGTGCAACCGCCGAGGCCGCGCCACGCGCGCAGCCCACCCGATCGATCGAGCCTGTCCGGGCGGCCAGCACCGACCGGTCCCGCTGGGCCGAGATCGCCGAGCGCCACTACCGCGACGTGTACCGGCTGGCATACCGCCTGACCGGCCACACCGCCGATGCCGAGGACCTCACGCAGGAGACTTTCGTCCGAGTGTTCCGATCGCTGGAGAGCTATCGGCCGGAGGGCAGCTTCGAGGGCTGGCTGCATCGGATCACCACCAACCTGTTCCTCGACTCCAAGCGTCGCGAGGCCCGGATACGCATGGACGGGCTCGGTGAGGAGGCCCAGGAGGTGGCGGACCCCGACTCGACGCCGGACCGCCTGATCGAGTCGATGAGTTTGGGCACGCGCCTGGACGAGGCGTTGGCCGCGCTCAGCCCAGACTTGCGGGAGGCCCTGGTGATGTGCGATGTCGAGGGCAAGAGCTACCAGGAGATCGCGGACGCCTTGGGTGTTCGGTTGGGAACCGTCCGGTCGCGGCTGCACCGGGCTCGGGCGCAGGCTCGTTGCGTCATGACAGGCTAGCGTGGACTTGATTGAGGCCCGCTGGGGGCCGTCGCGGTGGGTTTTGGGAACGGTTTCGGTGCCTGAGATGTGGATCGAATGCCCAAAAACGTCAAGATTGGGTCAATAGTGCGCCACATTTTGGATTCTTTGCCTTAGAATTCCCCCATGGCGCGCATTCAACTGGCCGAAGACGATTCGGCCATCGCTGACCCTTTGGCCCGAGCCCTCACCCGCGAGGGCTATGACGTGACCGTGTTCGACACCGGTCAGGCCGTCCTTGACGCCCCCGAGGCTCCCGACCTGGTGATCCTCGACCTGGGGCTGCCAGACATGGACGGTCTGGACGTGGCGAGGGCGCTGCGAGGACGGGGGCCGCTGCCGCCGATCCTGGTGTTGACCGCCCGAGCCGACGAGGTGGACCTGGTGGTGGGACTCGACGCCGGCGCCGACGACTACGTCACCAAGCCCTTCCGGCTGGCCGAACTGCTGGCGCGGGTGCGGGCGCTGCTGCGCCGCTCGGGGACCGAGACCCACGCCGGGGACGATCTGCACGCCCAGGACGTGCGCGTCGAGTTGGCGGCCCACCGGGCTTTCCACGGCGACCGCGAGCTGCACCTGACGGCCAAGGAGTTCGACCTGCTCAAAGCCCTGGTCCGCGAGGGCGGTTCGGTGGTCAGCCGCGACGCGCTGATGCGCGAGGTGTGGGGGTCGGAGCCGTCCGCCGGTTCGACCAAGACCCTCGACATGCATGTGTCGTGGCTGCGGCGGAAGCTGAGCGATGACGCCACCTCGCCTCGTTACATCACCACGATCCGGGGCATGGGCTTCCGTTTCGAGACAGCCTCTTAACCGCAAGTGCGTCGGCGCTTGATGCTCGCCACCACCATGGCGGTGGCGGTCGCGGTCATGCTCCTGGGCGTGCCCTTGACCGTCTTCGCAGGCCAGTGGTCCAAGGCCGACGCCAAATCAGAGGTCCAGAACCGAGCCGACGCCTTGGCCGCCTGGCTCGACTCCTACGGGTCGACAAAGCTTCCGGTGAGGCAGACGGACCTGGACTCGTATCTGTCGCGCTCGTCCAAGCAGCTGCCAGTCCACATCGACGTGGAGCTCCGCGACGGCCCCACCATGCAGGCCGGGGATGAGATAACGGGCCCTAAGGTGGAGCTGAAATCGTCGCCGTTGACGGCGGCCAAGGTCCGTTTCCAAGTCTCCTGGTGGGCATTGCAACTGCGCTCCTTGCCAGCCATCGGGCTGGTGATCCTGGCCTGCCTGGCGGCCATGTCCGTGGGCGCGGCTTTCGCGTCGCGGCAAGCCCGCCGTCTGTCGGCGCCGATGGTCTACCTGTCCGCGACCGCGGAACAACTCGGGTCCGGCCACTTGAGGATCAGGCCGCCCCGGGCCGGAATCGAGGAGATCGATCTGGTGGCGGAGGAACTGGCCCGTTCCGGCGACCGCATGGCCAAACGTCTCGCGGTCGAGCGGCAATTCGCCTCCGACGCCTCGCACCAGCTCCGCACGCCGTTGACGGCCCTGGCCATGCGGCTGGAGGAGATCGAATACCTGTCCACCCAGAAGGACACGCAAGCCGATGTTCGCGAGGAGGCCCGCGTCTGCATGGAGCAGATCGAACGCCTCGCTAACACGATCGACGAACTGCTCGGTCGGACCAAATCGGGGTCGGGGTCGCCCCGGCGCTGGTTGAGGCTGTCGCAGGTCTTCCACCAGCAACAGGAGGAATGGCTGCCGGTCTTCGCCGAGGTCGACCGCAGCCTGGTCGTGGACGTGGACGAATCACTGACGGTCACGACCAGCCCAGGGGTCCTCAGCCAAGTCATCGCCACGCTGTTGGAGAACGCGCTCAAGCACGGCGAAGGGGTCACCACGCTTCGCGGGCGCAAAGTCAAGGGGGGCGTCGCGATCGAGGTCCAGGACGAGGGGCCGGGCGTCAGCCCCGAACTGGCGCCGAAGATTTTCGAGCGCTCCTTCTCGACCGGCGGCTCGACCGGCCTGGGGTTGGCGGTCGCACGTGACCTGGTCGCCGCCGAGGGCGGTCGGTTGGAGTTGAGCCAACGTCAACCGCCCGTGTTCACGGTCTTTCTCTCGTCCCCGCGTTAGGACTGGGGCCCGTCCCGGTTCGTCCGGCGTGCGTCCGGGCGCGGTCTGCCTGTCGGTCTACGGTTCGCCTGTCGGCTGCCGTTCAGCGGGTTGCCCGTCGGCGGGTTGGTGGTCGGCGGGTTGCCCGTGGGCGGGTTGCCCGTCGGCGGGTCGGGCGTCGGCCGGCTGTCCCCGGAAGACCCAGAACTTGTAGGCGACATATCTGAAGATGGTGCCCAGCACTATCCCGATGTTCCGGGCGATCGTGTCCGCCAGCGCCCCGTGGATCCCGAGCACCCAGTGCGAGAAGTAGAGGCAGCCGCCGGTGATCAGGATGCCGACCCCGTTGGCGGCGAAAAAGCCCACAGCCTCCTTGGCCGGCATACTTGCCCGCTTGCGGGAGAAAGTCCAGTAGCGATTGCCCAGGTATGACACGCCGGTGGCGAGCACAGACGCGATGATCGAGGCCCGCACCGCCCAGGGCTCCATCAATTGCCCCGGCCCTTTGGTCAGCAGCAGGTAGGTGCCGTTGTCCACCAGGTAGGCGACAGCCCCGACGGCGCCGAACTTGGCCGCCTCATAGGCCCAGGCCACCAGCTTGGACAGTCGGCCGCCTCGCTTGGCCGCCCAGTCCTCGAGCCGCTGGTTGAAACCCACCGGGCAACTATAGCCATTGGATTTGGGCGATGCCGTGCCACGTCCCCGCACCGGGCCGCGTCCGCCCGCGTCCGGCTGGGCGTCTGTCGACGGCGTGCTCGCCTATGCTTGCATGCCATGGCTATCCCTCTGCGCGTCGGCATCGTCATGGGCTCGGACTCCGATTGGCCGGTCATGAGGGCCGCCGCCGAGGTGATGGATGGCCTTGGGATCGTGTACGAGGTCATGGTGATATCGGCGCATCGCCTGCCCGACGAGACCATCCAATACGGCCGCGAGGCGTCCGGCCGAGGGCTCAAGGTGATCATCGCCGGGGCTGGTGGCGCGGCCGCCTTGCCGGGGATGCTCGCCGCCGTCACGGAGTTGCCGGTGATAGGCGTGCCGGTGGCCCTGAAAGTCCTCGACGGACTCGACTCACTGTTGTCGATAGCCCAGATGCCTGCCGGTGTGCCGGTCGCGACAGTGTCTATTGGTGGCGCCAAGAACGCTGGTTTGCTGGCGGCCCGGATCATCGCGACCGGCGACAGCCCCGAAGCGGAGGCCACCCGCATTGCCCTGTGGGAGTTCCAGGCCCGCCAGGCCGCCGAGGTCCGGACCAAGGGCGAACGCCTGCGCCGCGAACTGGCCCCCTGACCCGAGAGCCATCCTCGGCCGAACTTGGGACTGTTCCAATACCGTTCGGTTTGGTGTGGTGGCCGCTTGGTCCGATGGGCGGGAAAGACAGGATCCCTGACGCTCGGCGCCGACAATCATGGATCCTGCGTTTTCGCCTGACCATCATCCGCCCGCGCGGCCGGGCACCCAAGCTCAACGGCATTGGGGACTATTCCCATTACGGTTGGAAACGTTCTGACGCCCAGCTTTGTCCGTAAGCGGCTTCAACTGGCGGCGCGTCCGAGTTCCAGCGACTGGTGGACATCGGTGCCCGGCACCGTCCGGTCGGCTCCCAGCGTCTCCGCAGGTGGACGAGTCGGCGGCATCGGCGGCCCTTTCGGTCTTTGTCCGTAAGCGGCTTCAACTGGCGGCGCGTCCGAGTTCCAGCCACTTGTGGACATCGGCGCATGACACGGGACGGCCGCGAGACCCCAACTGCGACCTTCGAGGCTTCTCGACGTGCCGGCGCCGTAGACGAGCAGGGGCCTGACCTCTGTTCGGCTGGATGGTCGCGTCGGCGGCCTCCTTCGCCGGTGTCCTAAGCCACCGCCGCAGCCGCGCCGGATCGTGCGGCGGTAGTTTAGGTCACGAGGTGCCCGATGCCGCCCGGCAGGCTCCCGGTGTTTGTGCAGGTCGGAGCGTCAGCGTCATCGCGGTTGTTCTGCGCCGGTGGCCTAACGCGGGTTTCCACGCAATCGGTCGCGGCTCGCCGCCCGGCACCCGCAACACGCTGACCAGCGACAACACCCGACAAACCGCCGTGGGGCAGTGAGCAACTAGCTGACAA
>JAISCU010000273.1 GCA_031265345.1 Bifidobacteriaceae bacterium | reverse complement strand
TTGACGTTGTTCAGGTACACGCCGCCCGACGCCAGGGTGCGCCTGGCCGCTCCCTTCGACTTCTCTATGCCCGATGCCGCCAGCGCGTCCACGACCGTCACGTCGGCGCCCGTTGGGCTCACCTTGGCCGTCGGCAGATCGGCCACAGCACTCGCCAAGGTTCCCAAGTCCAACGACTGGAGCTCGCCAGCGCCGAAAAGTGCGGCGGCGGCATCGGCGGCCCCTGTGGCGGCTTTCTCCCCGTGCACCAGCGCGGTCACGTCGTGGGCCAAAGCCTTCTGCGCCTCCCTCGCCTGGGGGCGCTCGCGCGTGGCGGCCTCCAACTCCGAGATCTCCTCCGGGCTCCGGAACGTGAAGACTTTGAGATAGCCGGGAGCGTCCGCGTCCGCCTGGCCGAGCCAGAACTGGTGGAAGGCGTACGGCGTGGTCATGGCCGGGTCAAGCCAGACCGTGCCCGTCTCCGTCTTGCCGAACTTGGTGCCATCCGCCTTGGTGACCAGCGGCGTGGTGAAGGCGTGGACGGACGCCGCGTCGGCCTTGCGGATCAGCTCGACGCCGCTCAGCAGGTTGCCCCACTGGTCGTTGCCGCCGGTCTGGAGGGTGCAGCCGTGGCGCCGGTGGAGCTCGCGGAAATCCATCGCCTGCAGCACCTGGTAGGAGAACTCGGTGAAGGAGATGCCCTGGTCGGAGGCGAGGCGGCGGGCCACCGTCTCCTTGGCCAGCATGGTGCTGAGTCGGAAATGCTTCCCGATGCCGCGCAGCAGGTCGATCGCGCCCAGGTTCTGCGTCCAGTCGAGGTTGTTGACCATCTTTGCTGCGTACGTGCCCTCGAAGTCGAGCAGGGGCGCGATTTGGGCTCTGATCCGTTCCACCCATCCGGCCACTGTTTGCGGGTCGTTGAGGGTGCGCTCGCCGGTCATCTTCGGGTCCCCGATCAGGCCGGTCGCGCCTCCGACCAGCGCCAACGGGTAGTGCCCCGCCTGCTGGATCCTCCTGAGAGTGAGGATCTGGACCAGGTTGCCGATGTGCAGCGACGGCGCCGAAGGGTCGAAACCGCAGTAATAGGTCACCGGTCCAGCTTGGAAATGCTGGTTCAGGGCCTCCGGGTCGGTGGACTGCGCGACCAGGCCGCGCCCGTTCAAGGCGTCGAAGAGGGATTCAGGCACGCGCTCTATTGTGCCGCATGGCATTCGCGATGAGAACCGGCGAGTCGCCCGGACGTACGCCGTGGCCGGGCCGACTACCGGTAGACAGGATTGTTCCTGATCTCGTCGACCGCACTGTCGCAAATGTCGGGGTCCTCGCCGCGATAGACGACCATTCCCAGACCAGAGTCAACCGAATAGGTGCGGCCAAACTCCTCGTACCTCAAGTTGAAGCCCGGCGCGAATAGGCAGGTGTCCTCAGACGTCGGCCGCAACACTCGAACGAGTTGCAGCACCCCCTCTGCAAGGATCACCGAACCGGCCAACGGTTTCCTCATTGCCCAGTTCTCCACCTGCTCCCTGGAGAACTCCGGATCCCCCTCGAAGTCCTGATCGCTGGGCGGGACTGCCTTTCCCACTGCGATCTGCGCGTCGGTGCTCACGGTGAAGGCATCCACTAGTTCCAGGCCGACGCTGCCGATGAGCTTCGCGTCTATCAGAGTCACAGTGTCCGCCTGCGACTCCTCATCCGACTCGTTGAACATCATCGACATGGACAACGCCACATCCCTTCCGTCGGCCGGCCGCGGCACTGAATTCACGAAGGTACCGGGACCCACGCCGCCCGGGTCGAGCGTCCCGGCGCGACCCATGCCGCAGGCCGGCGCCGAGAAGAGGACGGCGGCCAGCGCCGCCGCCCTCCATGCCCATCTACGACTTTGTCGCCGACGCATACAGCAATCCCGGCCCCTTCTTGGTGTTGCCCGGCGCGCTGTTGACGCCGCAAAGATAGGACTTGCTCAGGCCCGCGAAAGTGAACTTGGCGCTGACGTTCGTGTCATAGCCGGATTGCGCGGACAGGTCCACCTTGATGTCGCTGACGCCGATGGCCACTCCATTGGACCAAGTGGTGGCCTTGGTCTTGTCCTGTGTCACCTTGTCGCCCGGCTGGTAGGCAGTGCAGAAGCCTGCCGGATCCTTGGACTTCAGCGTATTCGTGGATTTGACGCTGTAATTGCCTCCGACGAAATCGCCTGTGGGCGCGACCCTGTATTTCGTGGAGAGGCACCATGTGCCTATGCAGGTCTCCTCTTGGTACTTTCCGTACAGATAGTCGGTCCGGTAATAGACGTTGTGAATACCTTTCTGCTGGCCGAATTCGATCTTGAGAGAACTCGTGACTGTGGCAGTGGTCTTCTGGCTATACGAACCGGCTGTGCCGGTCCCGGACAGGCCGATGCCCACCGTGCTCTTCGACCCCTTCTGGTACGTCAGCTGGGCGGAAACCGAATTCGTCTTGCTTTGAACCTGGCCGATTCCGACGTGTTGATTCCACGACTTTACCAAAGTTGTAAAGAAACACACCAGAACCTGGCAGTATTCCGGTGGAGCCGGCTGGCTCCTGGGAGCCACTGTCCTCGACGTCTGGGCAACCAATTCGCTCGCCGTCGTAGGCGTGCGCGATAACGCGATGTCGCCATTGTCGGTCATTAGGCCACGCAAAACCTGCGCGCTGGATTGAGCAGTCGAAGCGACTCCGCCTTCAGCCAATGCCGCCACGGCGACGGCCTTGGTGTCGATGGAAGTCTTGGCGGCCAAGAGGTTCACCGCGGTGACTCCCGAGTCGCCGGACGATGGAACCACCACTTCCTGGAATGGAGAATCCATACGGGTCAGGGTCGAATACACGCTGCTCGCCGCGAAGGCGTAGTCGCCCTGACTGTCAGTGAGGGTCGCCGCCACCAACGGAAACTGGATCCGGTCGCCCACTTTCATCTTGGCCGTTTCGCTGAACGACGGCGAAGCGAACAGGAAAACAGGCACACCAGCACCGGCCCTCTTAGCGCCTCCAATCGTCACAGTGCCCTTTAGGGCAACATCCCCGGCAATGCCGCGGGCGCTGACCGCGACCCCTGGCGCCAAAGCGGATAATGCCGCCACATCGTCGTTGCTGGCGGAAGTGGCCGCGTAGCTCCCACCAGCGGGTACTACCGCCAAACCGACACTCAATGTCAGGAGACAGGCTCCTAAACGAACTCCACGCTGTCGCGTCATGCACTTCTCCTCCTAGTCATGAGACCACGTCAAGCACCGACGTGCCTCGTTGGACAATTCGGAGGGCTCTAAGCTTTGGATTCTATTGACGGTCTCCTTGCGCCACCGGGACCTCGGTCCCGCAGTACGGGTCGACAGCCCAGTGCGGCTCTGGTGCCGGCTTGGCGCACGATTGAGGTTCCCTCACCGGCAACCCGGCTTCCGTGGGGACTCCACGAGGGGGCAGAGATGTGCCGCGCGCCTCGACGACCACGCCGCTCGGCGCTCGTGGCTCAGACGATCCGCTGCATGACCTCGTGGGTGCCCACGCCCACCTGACCTGCGGACTTGAGCCACAAGTGGGTGGCCGTGAACTCGACCTTGGGCGTCCAATCGTAGATTTGGGGAAGCTCTACCTCGGCCGTCCAGAGCTCAGAGCCGTCCACCAGGGAGACGGCGCGGATCCGGCCGGAGCCATCCGGCCAGCCCTCGGACAGGTAGATGACTTCGCGACTTTGCGCTCCGAACTCGCAATCGTCGGCGCAGGCGATGCCGAAGAGCTCCTGGCCGTTCACCGTGTCCAGGGCGACCAAATCGCCTTTGCGGCCAGTACGGTGCGCCAGTACCACGTCACTCGCGAAGGTCGACCAGTACCCGGCCGAGTTGCCGACGATCCTGCCCGCGTCCGCTTCCCACACCACTGTGCCATCGACCAGGTCGATCGCTCGGACCCCGACCGCGCTCGAGCCGTCAGAGGGTTGGGCGAACACCATCTCAGCTGTGAAAGCCAAGGCGGTGGCGGCCTCTTGGCCCAAGTCCACTGTCCACAGGTCGCTGGCGCTGGTCGGATCGACGCGGGTGATCCGGCCTGCGGTGGATCGCACGCGGAGGGGTATGGGCTCGTCGCTGGCCGCGGCCAGCGCATAGAACGTGTCCGAGTCCCCGGCGTCGGCGCCGAATCCCAGCGCCTGGCCGCTGCCAGCGTCGACGAAACCGTCCGCGGTCGCC
>JAISCU010000149.1 GCA_031265345.1 Bifidobacteriaceae bacterium | reverse complement strand
GGCGACCTATGAGTATCGGATCGCCCCAATGGACACCAACACGGCCGGTGCGACCCTCACGCCCGAGGGTGTGTTGACCGCGACCGAGCCGGGCCAGGTGCGTGTCACGGTGATCGCCTTCCAAGGCACCACGCAGATCGACACGCGCTCCGCGCTAGTCACCGTCACGAGTCCGCCACCCATCGACACCACGGCACTGGCGGCCCGGATCGCTCAGGTCCAGACCAACATCGCCGATGGCGCCCTGGCGGCAGGTTCCTACACGCTGACATCGTGGACGGCGCTCAACACCGCGCTGAACGCCGCCATGGCGGCTGCTGACGCCGCCGCATCGGACTCCGCAGTCGCAGGAGCCCTGGCGGCCCTCAACGCCGCCGTAGGGGCGCTGGTGCCTCGCGGTAACGTCGCGTCGCTGGAGCCGTTGATCTCGACGTACCAGGGTCTGGCCGTGATCTCGGATAGCTACACGCCGGCCAGTTGGGCCGTGGTTGTTGCGGCGGGCGAACTCGCGCGCGGCTATGTCATCTCGCCGGCGAACGTCACCCAAGCGCAAGTGACGGCGGCGGCCGCGAACCTCGATGCCGCCATCGTCGGCTTGATTCGCGCCGTCAACAGGGCCGCACTGGCGGGCTTGATCAGCGCCGTGGACGGCGAGAAGGCGTCGGGCACTATCTCGGCGGCGAAGCACACCGAAGGGTCGCTCGCCGTGCTGGAGAACGTGCTCACCGCGGCTCGCGTCCAGTTGGCTCTGTCGGGCGCCACCCAGGGCGACATCGACGCGGCGGTCAGCGACCTTCAGGCCGCGGTCGCCGGGCTTGTGCTCAAGGCGCAAATTGGAGCCCTTCAGTCCGCGGTGAACATCGCGACGGACCTCGGTCTGACCGCTCGCGACTACACCGTCAGCTCGTGGGCGGCGTATCAGGCGGCATTGAACGCGGCGGCGGCGCTGGTCGCCGAGCCGACCACCCAGGCGGCGGTCGACTCGGCCGAGGCAGCGCTACGCGGCGCTCTCAGCGCGCTGGCCCCCGAGCCCAACGCCGCGGCGCCAGGGTTGCTGGCCGCGTTGGTCGCCAACCTCGTCGCGATTGACCTCGACTCGGCGTCCTACACCACGGCCTCGTGGGCGGCCTATCAGGCGGCGCTCAGCCAGGCGACCGATCCGGCGGTGCGGGACACCCCGGACCTCGCGGCGGCGGCTCTGGAGTCCCTGCAGTCCGCCTACCGCGGGTTGACGGCACGTGCGTCCACCTCGGTCCTTGTGGGTCTGGTCGATCTGGCCTCCAGGTTGCCCATCGCCTCGGACACCTACACCGCCGATTCGGCGGCAGCGGTGGCCGCAGCGTTGGCCCAGGCGAATGCCGTGCTCGCCATCAACCCGGACACGGTCACCGAGGCCCAGGTCTCCAGCGCCGTCGCGGCGTTGAGCGCGGCGGTGTCCGGACTGGTTCGCCAGCCTGCCGCACCGCCCGAGGCCGATGCGTCGACCGCGGCGCTCGCGCTGGGCACCGTGCTCGTCAACGCGGCAACGCTCAAGGCGGGCGAGTACACCGCCGCGACGTGGGCGGTCCTGGCGGCCGCCATCGTCCAGGCGGAAACGGTGCTCGCGGACTCGAATGCCAGCGCGCAGGATCTCCAAGGTGCTGTGCGCTTGGTATCCACAGCGTTGGCAGGTTTGGTGGCCAAGCCGCTGGCATCTGAGCCGCCGGCGAGCCAACCACCAGCCAGCCAGCCGCCGGCGAGCCAACCACCGGCCAGCCAGCCGCCGGCGTCGCCGACGCCAACGCCATTGGCGTCGGATCTGCAGGGTCCGCTAACCGGGCCTGCCGTGCCAGTGGTCACGTCGGTCAAGCTCGCCCAGAAGGCGATCCGGCTGGTCAAGGGCAAGTCGGTGACGGTGGCGGCGATCGCTTACACCAACCTCGAGACCACCCTCAAGGCAGCATCGTGGACGAGTTCGAAGCCATCGGTCGCGTCGGTCAACAGCTCCGGCAAGATCAAGGCGAAGAAGGCGGGTGTCACCACGGTGACGGTCAAGGCCGGCACTCGGACGGCGAAGATCAAGGTCACCGTCGTGGCCAAGAGGCCGTCCAAGGCGGCCGTGACCGCAGTCAGCGCCTCCGGCGTGCCGCGGACGTTGGCGGTGGGAGCGTCGACGTTCATCGCGGGCTCCTACAAGCCCGCGACGGCCGTCTCCGCGAAGGTCGCCTACGCCAGCTCCAACGCGGCGGTCCTGACGGTCGATAAGGCCGGACGGTTGGTCGCCAAGGCCGCTGGCAAGGCCACCGTCACGGTGAAGGCAGGCAGCAAGACCAAGAAGTACACGGTCACGGTGAGCTAACCCACCAAGGCCATGTGAGGCCTGACCGCCCGAGGGCCGGGGTTCGTCGCTGCGAACCCCGGCCCTCGGGGCGTGTTGGGGATCGGTGGGCCGCCGCGCCGCGCCGCGCCGCGACAGCGGACCAGTTTTGTGCGTGGAAGCGGTTCATCGCGTGAGTGAGGCGTGCTTACGCTTGCGGCGAAAGCGATGTTGAAATACCTTGTCATCCCGTTAGTCTGCTGATCTACCGAGGCTGCCACACCGGTGGATCCCGCTCCGTACGGGAGCACGGCGGAATAGCGTGTCAACACTCGTGGTTGCAACCTCCGTAGGGCACCTCGACCGACTTGCCCCAGTCAGGTCGAGGTCCCCCGCTAGATGGCGCGGTAAGCCGTGCCGTCGCGGGGCGCGGGGGGACCTGCGCGGACCGTCAGTCAGGGTAGGCCGCGCGGGCCCCCCGCCTCACCCCTCTTTTTCCCCCCCGGTCCGTCGGGCCGTCGCCACGCTGGTGTCCCCTGTCCTGGCGGACCCGTCGCGGCCCTGCCGACCTGCCGCGTCCACCCTGGTGGTCTTGTCACCACGCCGGTCTCCCCTGGGCCGCCGTCACGCCGTCTCGCCGTCTCGCCGGCCTGGAGCCCCTCGACTGCCCGGTGCGACGCGCGGCGCCGACTCATCGTGGCGACGCGCAGTGCAGCGACCCGGCCCGTGCCCCGCGTGAGTGCCAAACCCGTGCCAACTCGGTCCTGACGGGTGTGTTGGCGCGGGTCCGGCACTGCTCAGTGCGAACGCTGGAGACCAGCTCTGGCATTACCCCAGGTCACAACCCCGGCCGGATGCGCTCCTGATCGGCGAGAGTGCCAAACTCGTGCCACCTCGGTCCTGACGGGTGTGTTGGCGCGGGTCCGGCACTGCTCAGTGCGAACGCCGGAGGCCAGCCCCGGCATTACCCCAGGTCACAACCCCGGCCGGATGCGCTCCTGATCCGCGTGAGTGCCAAACTCGTGCCAACTCGGTCCTGATGGGTGTGTTGGCACGGGTCCGGCACTGCTCAGGGCGAATGCCGGAGGCCAGCCCCGGCATTACCCCAGGTCACAGTCCCGGCCGGGTGGGCCTCTGATCCGCGTGAGTGCCGAACCCGTGCCAACTCGGTCCTGATGGGTGTGTTGGCACGGGTCCGGCACTGCTCAGAGCGACACATCAGGGGGTGTGATGCCGATGTGAGGCACCGTGGACACGGGGGTTCCACATGGGCGGCGACATTCCAGACCATCGGCCCACGCCCCGAGGTGAGCCCGACGCCGACGGCCGATGGCACCCACGAGGCCAGTGTCTCCATCGAGTCACCGTTCGAATGGTCCGGACTCGTGGCGGGTCCCATCATGTCCGTCCACCGGGCGGCATACGACCGCCCGAATCGCCGCTGGCCGGGAGTGAGTTTCGTGCTCAGCAGGACGTTTGGTCCCAAATGTCCCGGTCAGAGCCCTGATCGGGTCGGTAGATTCCTCCGTGGGCAAAAGGCTTCGAAGTCGGAATACCCGATGGACCTGCCTCGTTGTAACCGGTGTAGGGCTCCCCGGCTGGCTTGCCCCAGCTCGCCGGGGTTCCCCGCTCGATGGCCCGAATGCGTGCGCCGTCGCGGGGCGTGGGAGGTCGGCGCGTTCGTTTGTCAGGGTCGATGGCGCGGACCTCCCCCTCATCTCACGCCAGCATCGGCGCCAAGCCCCACCGCACACGCCGCCTGTGTTGGCCGAAGTCGCTCAGCCTCGCCCCCAGTGCGCGCCGGGCCCAACACCCGCCTCGCGCCCCGCGCTGAACTCCCGGCTTCCACCCAAACCCCGCCGCACCAGGCCCCGCCGCGCCCCGCCCCCGCCTCGCGCCCCACCGTGCCGCGCCGCGCCAAGCCCCAGCCCAGTCAGTCCGCGAAAGCGCCCTGCCAGACCGTGTCGAAGGGCGTGTGCGCACGGACCTTGGCGACGATCCCCTGGGTGACGTACCTCTTCGCCGTGGCGACGGCATCGGCGACGGTGGCTCCCGTGGCCAGCGCCGCGGTGATGGCTGCCGCGAAGGTGCATCCGGCGCCGGAGACCCCTTCCGTCCCGACCTTGGGTACCGAATACACGCGGTGGTGCACGATGCCGTTCGGCCCGGCCTCGACCAGGACGTCGACTGCCGCGTCGCCGGGGAATTGGACACCGCCCTTGACCACGGCGGCGCGCGGGCCTTGGGCGACGATCCGCCTGCCGGCCTCGATCAGATCCTCGACCGACTCCAACGCGTCCATCCCGGCCAATGTGCGGGCCTCGAAGTTGTTCGGGGTGACCACGGTGGCGAGCGGCAGGATGGCGGCGCGCAGGGCCTGGTCGGTGTCCAGCGCCACACCGGGCTCCTGACCTTTGCAAATGAGGACTGGATCGACCACCACGTGCCGCCACGACTGGGTCCGCAGACCCCGTGCCACCTGCTTGATGGTGGCTGGCGTACCGAGCATGCCCACCTTGACCACGTCCAGATCGTGGGTGGCGGTCGCCGCCTCGATCTGCTGTCCGATGACGTCCGGCGGGATCGGGTAGAACCGGTGGCCCCAGTCCGCGGCTGGGTCGAAGGAGACGATGCACGTCACCGTGCCAACGCCGTACACGCCCATCTGCTGGAACGTCTTGAGATCGGCTTGAAGTCCGGCGCCACCTGTCGCTTCGGAACCGGCGATGACGTAGGCAAGGTCAACCATGGTGGAGTCCTCCTCGGGATGGGTAGTGGTCGGGATCGGCAGGGCACGTGGGCGCCGTCAGGCACCCGCCTCCAAGGTTCTCACGCGCGCGCCCGGCGAGCGTAGCTGACCAACGCGCGAGAGGAGGTATCGAGTCCGGCCAACGCGCGCTCGTCGCCGC
>JAISCU010000124.1 GCA_031265345.1 Bifidobacteriaceae bacterium | reverse complement strand
GTTCGCGTCGGCCATCGTCTTGTTGTAGAACGCCTTGAAGGTATTGCCGGCGCGGGGAACACCGTAAAGGCCGCCGTTGTAAGTGACGGCGCTGATGCTGAGCCCGCCGTAATCCGCTTCAAAATTGTCGCCGTTGGCGGTGATCGCCTCGTCCAGCGGGAGCGCCGCGCCGTTGATCACCCGGTTCATCAGATCGGTCGTCGCCAGATACGCCAGGTCGACCTGCTCCCCGGCCGCCACCAGGGTGTCATTGCCCGGTTCGCCCTCGTGGCCTTTGAGTTTGTTCAATCCCAAACGCTGCCTGTTGGTAGAGCGGATCGGCACAACCGACGGCCGCGACCTGGTGCTGGTCAACGTGCATTTGGAGGCTTACACGGACCAGGCTTCCCGCGATGCCGAAACCAGGGTGTTGGTGGACCTGATTACCGCGGAGCACGAAGCGGGGAACTATGTCATTGCCGGCGGCGCCTTCAACCGGTCCTTCCCGGGAGCGGACTTTCCCGTCGTATCGACGCGCCCAGAACCGGACGCACTGTCGCCCGATCTGCTTCCCGCGGGCTGGACCTATGCCCACGATCCGGCCGTGCCTACCGCCCGCCTGAGCGATAAACCGTGGGACGGGGCGGGGCAGGTGTTCGGGATCGACGGTTTTGTCGTCTCCCCCAACGTTGAAGTGGTCGAGGTACGCACCGTCGATCTCGGGTTCGAGCATTCCGACCACAACCCGGTCAGGCTGGTGGCCCGCCTGAGCGGGTGAGACCCGGTCGCGTAGGTTACCCAGGGTTCGCGACGTCGGCTCGGCGGTTCAACTGATTAGGCGAAGGAGCGGCGGCACGTCTCGCACGTGCCTGCAATCTCGAGCGTGTGCTCCACGTCTTCGAACCCGTGCGCGGCCGCGATCTCACGGGCGAACGCCTCCACTTCAGGCACGCGGACTTCGACCGCCTGGCCACATTCGCGGCAAGTCAAGTGGTGATGGTGGCCGTCATCGGCGCAGGCCCGGTAGAGCGTTTCCGCACTGCCGGGGTGTTGCAAAGAGTCGAGATCCCCGTCCGCGGCGAGGGTGCCGAGGGTCCGGTACACGGTCGCCAAACCGATGGTTGATCCCCCCGCTCGCAGGCTGTCATAGATTTGGGCGGCCGAGGCGAACTCGCGCCTGCCTCGCAGTACCTGGACGATGGCGGTCCTTTGCTTGGTCATCCGCGTCCGGCCTTGGCGGCGACGGTGAGAGGTGGGGGCGGGCACGGTCATGGGACGGTTTCCTTTCGCCGCCGGGCGATGGCGGGACGCAGTGCGACGCAGGCCGCGTAGACGAGCACCGCCAGGACCACGATGGTGGCGCCGGGCGGCAGGTCGTACCAGTAGGTGACGCCGAGTCCGACCACGGAGACAACTACCGCGACCAGGCAGGCCAGCGCCATCGTCCCGGCAAAGGACCGCGCGATCAGCTGGGCGATCGCCACGGGCACAATCATCAAAGCGCTGACCAGGAGCAGGCCCACCACACGCATGGCGGTGGTGACGGTGAGGGCGGCCAGCGTTGCCAGAACCACGTTGAGGGTCCGGACGGGCAGGCCGCCGGCCCGGGCCACGTCCTCGTCATAGCCGACGGCGAACAGGGAGCCGCGCAAGGTCAGACCGACCGCTAGGCACAACCCAGCGAGCGCTGCCGTTGTGATCACGTCGGCCGCAGAGACGGTCGAAACCGAGCCGAACAGGTATGCCACGAGGTTGGCGTTGGTCCCTCCAGCGATCTTGATAACCAGCGCTCCAGAGGCGATCCCGCCGTAGAACAGGAGGGCCAGGGCCAGGTCGGCAGTGGTTCGTCCGCGGGCACGGACCAGTTCGATCGCGGTGGCGCCGGCCACCGAGGCGACAACGGCACCCGGGATGGCCAGTGTGTCGCGCGGGATCAATCCCATCCCGGAACCCACCAGCCAGCCGAGCGCCACACCGGTCAACGCGACATGTCCGATCCCGTCGCCCAGCAGGGCGAGCCGGCGCTGTACCAAGAACGTGCCGACCACCGGCGCTGTCGTTCCCACCAGGACGGCGACGGCGAGGGCCCGTAGCATCAGCGGATCGGACAGCATGGCGATCACGTGAGCCCTCCCAGATCAGGTCCTAGCGCCGGCGGTTCGGGGCCGGTGTGGGAGTGGTGTGGGTCGCCCAGGTTGTGCGAGGGGTCATGAGGCGATGGGGACGCGGGCCGATCGGCCGCGACTGTCCCACCGCGCAGGGTCACTTCTCTGGTGATCAGCGGCGCGTAGGGGCCGATCTCGTGCAGCACCATGATCACGGCGGGGGCCGGCCTGTCCGTCCTGGGTCCGCCGGGCTCTGGGACGGTCGCCTGGGTGAGGGCCCGGACCAGCGCTTCTTGGCTGGTGGCATCCAGCCCTGTGTTTGGCTCGTCGAGGATGAGGAGCGAAGGCTCCTTAACCAGCGCCCGGGCGATCAATACGCGCTGTTGCTGTCCGCCCGACAATTCGGCCACGTTGCGGTGGACTTGGTCCGACAAGCCCATGACTCCGAGCGCGGCCACAGCGCGGGTCCGGGCGTCGCGGGGCAGGCGCAGGCGCCTGCCCGAGAGCAGTCCCGAAGCAACCACTTCCGCCGGTGTGGTTGGGACGCCTGAGGCGGCACTTTGCCGTTGGGGGACGTAGCCGATCAGGCCCCAGGGCACGGCTGGGCCTATCCGTTCACCCAGCAACTCCACATTTCCCGCCGCCAGCGGGACGATTCCGAGGGCCGCTTTGACCAGTGTCGTCTTGCCAGAGCCGTTGGCGCCGAGGAGAGCAACCACCTCACCGGGAAAGATGTCCAGGTCGATCTCCCGGAGCACCTCAGTGGAGTCGAAGGCCACCCTCAGGCCGCGCAGGCGCACGGCCGGCCGCTTGGCGCTCACGAGCACTCCAGCGCTGTGCGCAGCGTGACCAAATCCGCGTCCATCCGGGTCAAGTAATCGCCCGGGCCGTCTGTTTCCAAGGGGTCCAGTACGGCGGCCGTGAGACCGGCCTTGCTCGCGAGGGTTTGGGCGATGTCGGGGCTGGCCTGGGATTCGAAGAACACGGTTGTCACGCCCGTGCCTTCGAGGGCGGCCGCCACTTGGCGGATGCGGGCCGGGGACGGTTCGGCGTCCGGATCGATTCCGCCGACAGACAGTTGCTTCAGGCCGTACCTGCTGGCCAGGTAGCCGAAGGCGGCGTGCGTCACCACGATGGTTCGCAGTTTGCAGGTGGCAAGCCCGTCAGCGAATCGCTGGTTGAGCTCCTGCAGTTCCGTCACCACCCGGTCCCGGTCGGCGCCGAATTCTTGGTCGCGTTCGGGGGCGATTTTGGCGAGTTCGGCGGCGATACCGCTCGCCACTGGTTCCATGCGCGTTGGGTCGAGCCAGAAGTGTGGATCCGCCACGCTGGCGCTCGCGGTGGTCGCGCTACCGGGGTCCTCACTCCCTTCGGTCGCCAGCGGCATCAGCTTGGTGAGGGTAGCGGCATCGACCACGTGTTCAGGAGTCCTGGCGGCAATCGCCTCGTCCACCGAGGGCTGGAAACCGGATATGTAAACCACTAGGTCGGCACGGCTGATCTCGGCCACTTGGGCGGGCGAGAGTTCCAAGTCGTGAGGCTCGGCGCCGGGGGGTGTCAGGGAACGGACTGTCGCTTCTGGGCCGGCAATCCGTTCCGCCAGGAACTGAAGCGGGTAGAAGGACACCAGGACGGTCGGTCCCTCACCTCCACGCTCGGCGGCCGGCCCCGCGCAACCCATTGGGCCGAGCACGGTCAACGCAAGGACGATGGCGGCCCATTTGCGGGCGGTATGGCGACTGCCCGGTAGAAGTTGGCCCCAACCTCTGCGCAAATGCATGATAATGATTCTCGCTAGGTGCGCTGACGAAGTCAAACAGACCCAGCGATCGGACCGCACGTTGGAATAACCGGCGCTCCGGCCCGGCCGGCCGGTAGCCTCAATCGGGTGGGCCCAACTGACACTCCACAGGCATGCAACTCACGCTCAATCCCAGGCCGACGGGTTGCCGCAGCCACCGCATTGGCCGCCTTGGCGCTGGCGGGCGGCGCTATTGCGCCCGCCAGCGCCGGAGTGGCGCCGCCAGGTGTGCCGGTTCTTGGGGCGCCGGCCACGGCGGTGAGGCCGGCAGCCGAGTCCGCCGCCTGCTCGCCGGCCGTCGGCCAAGCAGGTCAGGTGGCGAACCGGATCTTCTCCGGGAACCTGCCGGACGCGGCGCAGGTCGCCCGGGCGCAGGCCGCCTTCGACGCAATGAGCGCCGCGGAGAGGATGGGTCAACTCATCATGGTGCCCCTGATCAAGGGCGGGTCAGCCAAAGCGGTGGCCTCCTATGTGGAGGCGAACGCCATCGGCGGCGTGCTACTGCTCGGCAACGGTTGGTCCTCTCGGGCCGTCAAGGCTGCCACCCGTCAATTCGCCAAGGTGGACCGGCCTCAAGGCGCCGGACTGTTCATCGCGGCTGATCAAGAAGGCGGGACGGTCCAACGCCTGAACGGCAAGGGGTTCTCAGCGGTACCGCCGGCACTCGCTCAAGGCAAATGGAGCGTCAAGAAGGAGCTAGGCCGGTTCCGCACCAGGGGTGCCCAACTCGCGAAGACCGGCGTCAACCTGGATTTCGCGCCGGTTGCCGACGTGGTGCCCGCCTCCATCCAAGCCAAAGGAACCAACGCACCGATCGGGCGCCTGAAGCGATCGTTTGGATCGGAGCCGGAACAAGTGGGGGACCACGCGGCGGCGGCGATAGCGGGTCTACGCGAATCGGGTGTCGGCTCGGCCGTCAAACACTTCCCTGGGCTGGGGCGGGTGACCGGAAACACCGATCTGACCAGCCAGGGCACGGTGGACCG
>JAISCU010000094.1 GCA_031265345.1 Bifidobacteriaceae bacterium | reverse complement strand
CCCGCCGCGCACGCCGACCCTCGCCGTGATGGCAGCCGAGCCCGCCCGCCCCGCCCGCGTGCCGCCGTCGCCGACCGGTGGGTCGCCCAGACGACTCAGGGGTTGGATTCAGCCGAGCGGCAGACCCGCAGCAGGCGGCGGGCCTGTCCAGGGAAGCGCCGGTCGAACTGGCGGATGACCCAGGAGCAGAGTGATGGCGTTAGCCTGGAGTTTCCCGGCCGGGCTGACCGAGGACCAGCGCAACCGCTGGCCAGCCACCGGGATGTAGTTATTGGGGGAACAATGCTCCTAGCGGAAGCGCCAACGCGCGCGCGCCAAGCCTGGGCGAACCGCCACCGCGCCGCGGCCGCCGCCACCGCGATCCTCATGGGCCTCGCCACCGCCTATGCCCTGGTCCTGTTCGACAACCCAGGGATCACCAAGCCGGGTGCCGCCGCGACGGGCCTGTTGGATCGTCTCAGCCTGGGACCGGCCCTGGCCGTCGCGGCCGCGGTGGCTGCTGCGGCAACATGGTGGTACCGGCGCAGTGTCCTGACCAGGCCGTTCATGCTGACAGCCGCGATCCTGGCCACAATCGCAACCGTCACGACCATCACCGGCCTGAGCTTCCAGCACCACCGCGACGCCTGCCTGTGGACCACTTGCGGCAGCCCCCAGCCGTGGGCCGGCCTGACGCCCGCCGCCGCCCTGGGACTCCTGGCGGTCTACTACGCAGTGGTGAGCGGCATCGTCCAAGTCACCGACCGGCTCACGACCGGCGGCCGGGCGCGGACCAAACCCGACACCAAGCCGACGATGCCGCCGCCCCAGCCCCGCCGCACAACCCTGGGCCGGGCGGCGACCCGGGTGGGGAGCCTGGTGATCGCGCGCCCGTTCGCCACCGCGGCGGTCGTGATCGCGGTCGCGTGGGTGCCGTACCTGGTGGTGTTCTTCCCCGGCACCTACGCGTTCGACGGGTTCAGGCAGCTGAACGAGTTCTACGGCTACTTGCCGCGCACCACCCACCACCCGTACCTGGCGACCACCCTGATGGGCGGGCTGTTCTCGATCGGCAAGGTTGTGGGCGTCAACGGGGCGCTGTTCTGCTACACGCTGGTCCAGGCCGTGCTCGGGTGCCTGGTCTTCGCGCTGACCTGTGCGCGGGTCCTCAGGCTGACCACCGCGGCGGTGAGCGGGCGGCGCCGGCTGGTGATGGCCGCGTACGGGCTGACCCTGGCGTTCTTCGCCCTGAGCCCGGTCTTCCCGGTCGGCGCGACCGTGGTGTTCAAGGACTTCCCGTACACGTTGAGCGTGCTGGTGCTGGTCAACGTGCTGGTCGCGGCGGCCGTCCGGCGGTCCATGGACGGCAAGGCGCTGGCCTTGTTCGTGGCCGGGGCGGTGGGCGCGGCGGGGTTCCGGAACGACGGGATCGTGATCGTGGCGGCCTGCGCGGTCTGCCTGGCGTTGGTGCTCTCGGCGCGGCGGCTGCGGGTGCTGGTCGCGGCGGGAGCGGTGGCCGCGGGCCTGGTGGTGGTCAACGTGGCGGTCTTCCCCGCGCTGGGCGTGACCAAGTACTCCAACGCGGAGGCCCTGAGCGTGCCGCTGCAGCAGACCGCGCGCTACCTGAAGGTCCATCCGGAGGATGTGACGGCGGCCGAGCGGGCCACGCTGCAATCGCTGCTGAAGGACGGCCGTTCCGTGGACGAGCTGGCGGACGAGTACCGGCCCAACCTGTCCGATCCGGTCAAGAACCGCTTCAGCTCCTTCTCCGGTGACGGATTGAAGGACTACGTCGGCGTCTGGTGGGCTATGTTCCTGCGTCACCCGGCCACCTACGTGGAGGCGACGGCCGCCAACACGATCGGCTATTTCCATCCGCTGCCCAAGACCAGCACGCCGCCGATCCAGTACCCCGACAACATGCATTCCGACCCCGACTACTGGGACGGCATGAAGGCGGAGTTGTCGCAGCCCCAGGCCGACTTCGACCCCCATTACCCGGACGCGCTCGCCTCCGCCCGCACCGGGGTGGTCGCGGCCGTGAAATGGACCGTGGCCTTGCCCATCGTGGGGCTGGTGTACAACCCGGCCCTATACACCTGGCTCCTGGCGATCGGCTGCGCGCTGGCCATCCGGCGCGGGCGGTGGCGTTCCTGGCTCCCCTACGTGCCGGCCGCGTTGGTCTTCCTGGTCTGCTTGGCCTCGCCGGTCAACGGCAACCTCCGCTACGCGCTGCCGTACGTGGTGACGGTGCCGTTGCTGATGGCGTACAGCCTCTACGTGGTCGCTGTTGGTGGCCGTGGCCGTGGCTTGGACCAGGGGGTTTGGCCGACCGCTGGTCACGGCGCGGCTGACCTCTCCCGTCGCGGAGCCCGGCGCCGGGAGCCCGCGCGTTCGGACGGCGCTCGCCGCGAGGCCCGGCCGGATGTCAGGTCTCACACCTTGGCCGATGCCGCTCGGTCGGCCCCCTCCCCGTAGTCGTCTTCGCCTCTCCGTGGGTTGGCAGGCCGCAGGCTGGTCCGCTGCCGCCGCGTCGGCTGGCCCGGGCCATCTGAGCACGGGTCGGGATCATGGCCCTGAGCCTCGTGGTGGAATCGGGCGCCCCCGTTGCGGCGGCGGCTCGGGTGTTGGCCGTCAAGGATGGGCCGCGCGTGTCCATAACTGGCTTCAATTCGCCGCCGGGCCGAGTTGCCGCCGTTTGTGGACACCGGTGCCCGATGCCGCCCGGTCGGCCAGCAGCGTTTGCGCAGGTCCCAGGGTCGGCGGCGTCGGCGTCCCTTTCCGTCCGTGTCCACAACTGGCTTCAACTGGCGGCCGGGCCGAGTTCCAGTGAATTGTGGACAACTGGCAGGCGCGCGGCTGCGGCGGAACAGCGGTCAGGCCCCCGTTCCGGCGGCGGCGCGACGCGAGGGCAGGGGTTGATAGGCAAGTGAACGCTTGCATATGATTGCCTGGTGGGCGATATCTATAAGGCGCTGGCCGATCCGACGCGTCGGATCATCCTGGACGAGCTCGCCCATCGGGACGGTCAGACCCTGTTCGAATTGTGCGGCCGTCTGGCCATGCGCCACCAAATCTCCTCGACCCGGCAAGCGATCTCGCAACACTTGGCGATCCTCGAGGATGCGGGCTTGGTTCGTTCCCACCGCGACGGCCGTACCCGAATCCACAGCCTCGACGCAGCGCCGCTGAGACAGATCGCGGAGCGCTGGCCGGTCGAATGAACCGACAGAAAGGAATCCCTCATGTCCATCCGTATTCGTGTGACTTCGATCTTCGTGGACGACCAGGCCAAGGCCTTGGCGTTCTACACCGGCACGCTCGGATTCATGCTCAAGGCCGATCAGCCCCTCGGAGAGTTCCGCTGGCTCACGGTGGTCGGCCCGGACGAACCTGACGGAACCGAGTTGCTGCTGGAACCGAACCAGCACCCGGCCGCACGCGCGTACCAAGAGGCTCTGGTCGCGGATGGCATCCCGGCCGCCCAGTTCGAGGTCGATGATGTCGAGGCCGCTTGCCGGGACCTGTCTGCCCGTGGCGTGCGCCTCACTCAGCCACCGCTGGCGATGGGGCCGGTCATGACCGCCGTGCTTGATGACACCTGCGGCAACCTGGTCCAGTTGGTCAGCCCCGTCGTCCCCCTGCGGGGCAATCCCATCGCGGAGTCGGTGCCCACCAGCCAAGACGAGGTCGAACTGGGCTTTTGGCCAGGAAACGTGTCCGAGGAGGCAACGTATCCCGTTGATGCGGATGATTTGACCGCCTGGGGCCTGGAATGAGGCGGCGTCCAGAGCCATCCGCCTCCGCGCCAATGAGCGTCTGGTCTCGGGCGCCAGCCTTTGGGGGATGGGGATCAAGCACGCGAAGGGCAAACTGCCAGAGGCCGGGCCGCTGCTGGAGGACTGGCGGAGCAGGCTCCGCTGGTCAGCATAGATCCGCAGTTCGATGCCGTCGAAGGGCTGGTGCGAATCTGGTAGCTCTGATGGGCGCCGAAGTCCCGACCATCTGCCGGTGCCCCTCCCCAGCATCGCGAACCGGGCGCCCAGACCGCAATCATGGCAGGTCAAGCCCTAAAACGAGCGGAGGTGGGGGGATTCGAACCCCCGAGGGCTTGCACCCAACACGCTTTCCAAGCGTGCGCCATAGGCCACTAGGCGACACCTCCAGACGGCCACCCGGCGACGCGACCAACGCGCGCCCACCGGATGTTCGCCCGCCATACATTACCCGATGCCGCCCAACCAAGCCGAGCCCGGACCCAACGGACCAGGCGGAGGCGACCAAGCGGCATCGTGCGACGGCGCCAGAGTCAAACGAAAACCCATTCCCCCCAAAGCGACGCCCAAGCGCGTCAGGCGGGCTCGAACGTGAACCAGGCCACGCCCGAGACGTCCACCCTGTCGCCCTCGGTCAAGGTGACCGGGAGGGGCGCGGGGTTGGGCTGGGCGGAACCGCCCTCCACGACCTCGTTCACGATCGCGTCGCCGCCGGAAGAGTACACCCGCAGGTTGCCGGACCATTCGCCGCTGGGCGTGGCGAGGTAGTCGCCCGCGGGGATGTCCACGCCGACCATCCAGTTGCCAGGCGTGAGGCGGGTGGCCGGGTCGGTCGCCGCGGGGGTCAGGATCAGGGCCGAGACCCCCTGCCAATACACCAGGTCCCCCAATTCGAGGTCGGTGGTGTAGGAGGTCGCGCCGATGCCGAACTCGCCCTCACCCAACAGTTCGTTGCATTTCAGCGGGTGGTTGGGCGATTCGATCCGCAGGTTGCCCGTGTCGTCGGTGTTGGCGGTGATGACGTAGTGGCCGGGCTGGATCTCCACGCCGACCGTGTAGCTGCCCGGCGCCAGGCTGGCTTTGAGCGCGGCAGCGTTGTCGCGCCCGGCCGCTTCGACGTTGGCACCGTCGGGTCGTGTTCCCTGATCCGCCTCGACTTTGATGTCCGATGCCGCCGCCGTCAGTCCCGCCGCCACCTCGGCTTGGCCGCCGTCCGAGTGGGCGACCAGCCACACCCCGAGGACCGCTGCCGCCGTGGCGGGCACGGAGACGGCCCAGAACCACCAGCGCTTGGCCAGCGGTGCCTTGCGGGCGGGCTCTGGCGTTGGCTGGGAGGCGGGTTGAAGGGTGGGCTGCAGGAACGATTGCTGGGTCGGCGGGGTGGGGGGCTGGCTTTGCCGGGGTGATGCCCCGACCGACGGATAGGGGAACGCGGAAGGGAGCGACGCGGGACCCATCACCGCTTCTGGTGGTGGAACGTGGAGCTGGTCCAGGATCGCGGGTCGGAAACCGTTGTCGCCGGGCTGGCGCGGCGTGGACGGGCGCGGTTGCCGGGGCAACGTCCGCTGGCCGGGTGTGCCATGGCGGTAACCCGGCTCGGGGGGATCAGGTGGCCCGAGGGTCATGTCTGCACAGCTTCCAGGTCGGCACGAGGGGCAAGAATCCACCGACGATTCCAATTAACTTAGCGCTGCCGGGCCGCGATGGCACGGGTGCCAGCCGTTCTTGGTAGGTGGGAGTCGGAGGGCTTCGACCGGTCAGAGCGGAATCGTCGCGGGGTGTGAGCCCCGTTGTTGGGCGCGTTGGGGCCGATCGCCGGTGGGCGAAATGGAACGCGACGCGGAGTTGTGCGGGAACGATTCGCGGCGACGAAGAGGCGCGGAGGCATTGGCGCCCAGGGCGGGACCAGGATTGGGCGCAGACGGAGGCGGGACCGGGGCTGGGACGGCGGCATCGTCCATGTGGGAAACCGAATCGTGGACCTGCCGGTAGAGGAGGGGCCGCGACAGGGGCAGAGACGTGATCATGTGCGGGGCTGGACGCGGCCAAACGAGCGCCAGGACGGGGCTAGATTACGATCATGTAAAAGCCTGCTTAGGCGCGCCGAACCGGCTTGACGCGACCCCGGCTCCGGGGCATAGCATGTCATCCGGCGGGCGCTCCCCGAGCGTTCGACCCACCCGGTGCCGCGACCCCAACAGCCCAAGCTGCGAGCCTCGGTCGCTTCGGTGTGACACTCTCCCAACATTCACATCTTTGGCTAGGAAACCCCATGACGTTCGGTCTTGTTCTGGGCTGGCTTGGCGCGTTGACGGCGGCGGCCGCCGGTCTGCCGCAGGCGGCCCGGTTGATCCGCTCGCGCGACTACAGCGGGGTGTCCGCTGCCGCATGGACCTTGACCCTGGGCTCCGCCCTCGGTTGGGCTTCGCACGGCGTCCAGTTGGGGCTCGTGAACCAGATCGTGCCCAATCTGACCGCTAGCGTGGCGGCCTTCGCGGTGCTCTACCGGCTGCACCGGATCAGCGGCCTGTCGCTGTCGGGGCGCGTCGCGCCTGGCCTGGCCATTGGCGCGGCCATGGCGTGCGTCGATCACTTCTGGGGCGCCGTCGCGTTCGGGGTGCTGGGCGCCGTGCCGGGTGCCACCGCGATAACAGCCCAAGGCGTCCAGCTGGTGCGTTCCGTCCAGGTGACCGGCGTGCCGGTCTTGGGGCTGCTTCTCGGGGCGACGAACTCGGCCGTGTGGATCGTTTGGGGAATCCATGTCGCTGAGCCCGGCACGGCCATCGCCAGTTGCATCGGCGGCGCCTTGGCCCTGTTCAACCTGGTGTGGCGACTGTTGCGCGGGCGTGGCCTGCGGCCGTTCTTCGCTTCGGCGCACGGTCCGGCTCTGAGGCGCGCCGCCCAGGCGGGGTCTGCGCGGCGGGCGGGTCCGCCGCACCGGCGCGAGCAGGTGCGTCCTCGCCGGGTTGCCCCGCCCGGTCGCCACCGCATCCGCGCCCGCGCCGATTAGCCACTGCGCCCGCCGTACTTGCCCGATGCCGCCCCCGCCGCCCCCATTCCCCGTCCCCCTCCCCCTCCGCCGGGTCGACATCTCGGGGACGGTACCTTTCTCGGGGACGGTACCTTTCCATGCTCGCCGAGCCGTTTTCCACAGACAAACCCGCAGGTCAGACCCTGTGGATAACGGGTCCGTCCCCATTACGTGCTCACGACGGGCAAATTTCGCTTCAGATCGAGGGAACCGCCGCTGCTGGCCGCCCAATCCTTGCCTGCCTGGGCTCGCATGGACTTGCGTCCGCGGGCGTGGGCCGAGTCGTAATCGCGCCGCCAGGACGATCCCTCGCGCGGGTGCGCTCAGGGTCACGTACCCAAAGCAGGTTGCACGATGCCGTGCCCGTGGTTTCGGCCCTCACCGGTCCGGGCGCATGGCTGGTCCGGGCGGCGCGTGGCCGGCGGTCGAGGCTCGCGCGGCCGTTCCGCCCGGAGGCGATCGGCGCCGTCTGCGCCATCCGGATCCTCTGACATGTACCCGCAACGCCGAGAAGTCCGAATTGCTTGGCGGACTTGGACCAAAACACGTTTTGGGGACGGTCAGCGACCCGAATCTGTCCCCAAGACGCGTCGAAGTCCGAATCCGGCCTCCCGCGCGGCTCGACTCGGACCAAAACACATTCTGGGGACACGTCCGGCTGGGATCTTGTCCCCGGAAGACCGCGAAGTCCGATTTGGCGCGGAACGACCGCCCGAGGTCGGACCAAAACACGTTTTGGGGACATGCGAGGCGGTCAGCGTGTCCCCAGAACGCGTCGAAGTCCGAATTGGTGCCCGGTGGCCGGTGCCCGTCGCGACACTCCCGGAGGGGCCGCCGAGGTTAACCGAAATAGCGGGCCAGGGCCTCGTCTCGAAGGCGCCCGAAGGCCGCGTCGCCGCCAGATTCGATCACCACGCGCATCGAATCGACCAGGCGCACAACGAAGCGCTCGTTGTGGATCGTGGCGAGCGTGTATCCGAGCAGTTCGCGCGCCCGCAGCAGGTGATGAACGTAGGCCCGCGTGTACCCCAGGCAGGTGTAGCAGTCGCAGTCCGGGTCGAGCGGCCCGAAGTCCCGCCGGTAGGAAGCCCGCGTGACGTTGTATCGTCCGTCGGCTGAGTAGACCGCGCCGTGCCGGGCCGACCGCGACGGGGCGACGCAGTCGAACGTGTCCGCTCCGGCCGCCACCGCAGCGAACAAGTCGTCGATCTCGCTGATACCGAGCAGGTGACGCGGCTTCGACTCGGGCAGTTCGGAGCAGACCCACCCGACAATACCCGCGAGGTTCTCCTTCTGCAGCGCCCCGCCGATTCCGTAGCCGTCGAATTCCGCGCCGCGCGCGGCCGCCGTGCCCCCAACGCCTTCCGCGCGCAGGGCCACCAGGTCCCGGGCCGCCAGGCGGCGCAGGTCCTCGAACTGGGCGCCCTGCACCACCCCAAACAGGGCCTGGTACGGCTTGCCAACCCGTGAAAGGGTCAACCGGACGTGCTCCGCCAGGCAGTGAGCAGCCCAAGCGGTGGTGCGGGCGAGGGACCGTTCCTGGTAGGCGCGGGTGTTCATCAGCGTGGTGCACTCATCGAACGCGAAGATGATGTCAGCGCCCAGTTGGTGCTGCACCTGCATCGACACCTCCGGCGTGAACCGGTGCTGGGAGCCGTCGAGGTGCGAGCGGAACGTGACTCCGTCGTCGTCCACGCGGGCCAACCGCTGGGACCGCTTGGCGATAACCTCGTCGTTGGCCAGGCCAACTGTGTCCATGGCCAGCACTTTCTTGAAGCCGGCCCCCAACGACAACACTTGGAATCCGCCCGAGTCGGTGAAGGTCGGGCCGGGCCAGTTCATGAACGCGCCGAGTCCGCCAGCGGCATCGACCAGATCCGCACCGGGCCGCAGGTAGAGGTGGTAGGCGTTGGCCAGCAGCGCTTGCGCGCCCAGGGCCGCCATCTGCTCGGGCGTCGCGCCTTTGACCGCGGCGGCGGTGCCGACCGGTATGAAGGCTGGCGTGCGAATGGAGCCATGGGGCGTCGAAATCACCCCCGCCCGCCCGCCCGCGTCGCGCAACCGCGCCGTCACCTCGAACCCGAAACCAGCTTCTCCCACACCGGGACGGTACCATTCCCTGCCCAACGGGCCCGGTCGCCGTCTCCTCAAGTTGGACGATGCCGCCGCCCGGCTCCGGCCGCTGACCAAGGCCGCCCCGCCCGACTTCGCCCCGCACTCGCGCTCGCCGTCCCCTCCGCAGGGCATGGGCTCAGCGCTTGGAGTCTCCCAGCAGCTGCTCGCGCAGCATCGGCAGTTCGAACCGGACCCGCCCCCTGCCGTGTGGGCCGATCAGCCCGCGTTCGATCAGGCGGCTGCGGTACTGGTTCGCGTAGTTGGCGCTCACCCCGAGGCGCGAGGCGATGTCGGCCATCTGGCTGACGGATTCATCGGCGGTCATGGCGACAAGGAACGCTCGATCTTGGCCCGAAAGCTCCGCCAGGGTGGTCTCGAAGATCATGCGGCGCATCTCGGCGCGGGCGAACGCTATGCCAGCCTCGGCTTCGGCCGGGCCGATCTGATGATGGTCTGGGCGCTGGCGCCAGATGTGATAGCCGACCAGTTGAATCAGGAAGGCGAAGCCACCCGCCGCGGTGGTGGCTTGATCGAGGGCGTCGGAGGCGATGGTTCTGCCGGACAGTTCAACGGTCTGCCGCAGGGCCTCGCGAACCTCATGTTCCTCGATGGGACCCAGCCGGTGCTGAAACGCCCGCCGCAGAAACGAGACTTTCTTATCCCTCAGCAGCGAGGAGACATGTTGCGGCAAACCCGCCAGGGCGAGCGCCACGTTTCGTCGCTCGCGGACAAAATGCTGGAAGACCGCGACCAGTTGGCGTAATTCGGGCGTATCGATGTCGGCTGCGTCCACCGTGATGAGGAGCCCGATCCCATGGGGCTCAAGCCCGTCCAGCAACCGATTCATGCGTGTGCGCCAGTTCCCCGCGGGCGCATCCACCATCTCGCGCGTGATGCTCACGCCTGCCACGGACAGGCCTGTGAGTCGGCTCGCGCCCGTGGGCGCGATGAATTCGTCCGCCGCTTCGCCGGCGCGCTCGAGTATGTCTTCCAGCATGCCGTCGAGGGCTGTCACATTCGCGGCGACCCAGCCTTGGGCGGCGGCTTCGTTCGCTATAGTCGCGAGCAGCGCTGTCTTCCCGGTCCCCCGCGCACCCACGAACAGCGACGCCCGGCTCGGATCGCCGGGGCCGTTCGCCAGCCCGCCGAGGATCGCGTCGATCATGGCTCGCCGACCAGCCAGCAGCGGCGGCACGGCGCCGAAACTCGGCGTGAATGGGTTCGCGGCCATCCCCAGGGTTCCTTTACACAGCTTTAGGTCCTTTTACTGACTTTTACAAAGTTCTGCATTACAGGTCGGCCCGGCCTCCTCCCATTTCCCCAGTTGGACGATGCCGCCGCCCCAGTTCGCCTCGCTCCCGCATCCAAGGCGCGACCCGGCTCGGGCGGCGCACCGGACGCGGGCTGCGAGGCCAACTGCGGGCCGGCCGGGCCGCCTTTCCTCCATCACGGCGCCACGAAGCAGGCTGGGCGCCGGGTCCGGGCGTGAAATGCGCCTCGACGGGGTTCGTGGCACGGGTGCCGGGACCACGAACGCGTTCAACCTGCATTTCGGGTTCCCGCAGCCGTCCCCGGTGCCGGGTTCAGACGTGAATTGCGCCTGGACGGGGTTCGTGGCACGTGCGGCGCGACCACGAACGCGTTTCACCCGCATTTCGGCGCCTCGCGGCCCACCGGGCGCGGGCTGCGAGGTCAGCTATGGGCCGGGCGGGCCGCCTTCAGTCCGACGACCCCTTGGAAAGCGATGGCCACCAACAGAATCGCCAGGACCGGTGTCCACGATCCGGTGCCCTGATAGACCGCACCGATGCCCGCCGGACCGGCAGCGGAGAGCGCGTAACCAGCGGTCTGCGACATTCCTCCGAGCGAGGCGGTCTGGGCGGCGCTGGTCGACCGGAGCAAGGGGAGCGAGTAGGCGACCCCGGTGGCCACGCCGTGTCCGAGCCCGAAGACGACCGCCCAGAGCCCTGTCGTTCCGATTGGACCGATCACCAGCCCGGTCAGTCCGACTCCCAACAGGCAGGCGCCGGAAGTGGTGGCCCAGACTTGGCGGCGGGTCCGGTGCACGGCGATTGACACAATCAGGGCGCAGGGTATGGCGGCCAGGTTGACCCAGGTCAGAATCAATCCGGCATGGGCCTGGTCCAGGCCGCGATCCGTCATGATGGTGGGAAGCCAGGCGGAGATGGTGTAGAACAACGCTGAGAGCACCGCGAAGAACCCTGTCACCGCCCAGGCGGTCGGACTGGACCACACTCGAGGCGTCGTGGTCGCCCCCACCCCCGAAGGCTCCCGTGAGGAGCCCGTGGCCCCGGCTTCCGGACGGCCCCGCCCAGGCGACCGCGCGACCCGCCGGATCTGGGTGAGCCACACCGGCACGGCCAGGGCGACCAGCCCCACCCAGGCCGTGATGGCGAACTGCCAAGAGCCCGTGGCCCGCGCGAGCGGCACGGTGGCGGCTGCGGCGAGTGCCGGGCCGGCATAGAGCGAGACTGTGTAAAGGCCGGTCAGCGGCCCGGCGAACCCCGGATACACGCCTTTGATGAACGCGGGCAGAAGGACGTTCCCCGCGGCTATCGCGGCGCCGATCACAGCCATGCCGACGAACATCCACCAGACGCCCGGAATCAACCGCAGCCCGAACCCGGCGCCCAGCACGATCAACGAGGCCAGGATCACCCGCGCCATGCCGAAACGGCGCCCGAGCACCGGCATGAAGGCCGACAGGGCGACGAGCATCAACAACGGCACCGTCGTCAACAGCCCCGCCAGCGCGGGATCGAGTCCGTAGGACGCCCGGATCTCGGACAGCACCAACGCCACAGCCGTGATGGCCGGACGCAGATTCAACCCGACCAGGAGCACGCACACGCCAGCCAGGACCAAGCGTGGCCGCCCCGCCAGCCAGCGGGCGCCGAAGCGGCCACCGGAACGGTCAGCGGCAGTTCGCGTAATCGCCATCGGCTGCCTCCAAAGTCGACTTTCCCCCATCACGGAGCCGCGCAGCAGGTCGGGTGGCGGCCTCCCAGGTCGCTTGCTGCGCGGTCGGCAGAACACCCGAGCGAAGGTGGGGGTGCCGCAAGGCGGGCAGGATCGCGATGATCGCCGCCAACGCCAGAATGATGCCCAGGACAGGAGGCGAGCGCAGCCCGTGATCCTCGATCAGATAGGACCCCGCGGAGCTGGCCACGATCACGCCGGCAGTGATGAAAGAGGTGTGAACTGTGTTGACGAGAGGCGAAGTGTTCCCGGCCCGTTGCACGCGCACGATCATGGCGGGGTTCATGGTGACGCCGACAAACCCAATAGCGATCATGAAGAAGACCGCGGCCCAAGGAACGTCGGTCCACAAGGCGAAACCCGTCAAGAAGAACGCGTTCAGGGCAGTGCCGACCAGCAGGGTGGCGATGGTCCGGCGGTCCGCCAACCTGCCCACGACCGCGTTGCCCACCACGGTGGCCGCGCCGTAGGCCAGCAACAGCCACGGCACGGTCCCCAAGGAGAAACCCGACACCTGCGTCAATGTGGGCGCGAAGAAACTGAACACGGCGAAGGTGGCGCCGATGATCAGCGAACTGGAGATCAACGCCAGGACAAGCTGCGGGCGAAGGAACACGGCGACCTGCGGCCCGACAGCCCCGGAAACAAGTCCGCCGGAACCGGACGACGCGGGTCGCGGCACGAGCCAGACGATCAGCCCGCCCGCCACGGCGGCGACTATCGCGGTCGCCAGGAAGGCGAATCGCCAGCCCAGACGACCGCCGATGAAGGTGGCGGCGGGCAACCCCAGGAGCGTCCCGAGCATCAGGCCGTTCATGACCGTGCCGATGGCCTTGCCCCGGATCGAGTCATCGACCAGGCGGACGCAGAGGGACACCGCCACTCCGAAGAAGGCCTGGGAGGCCATGCCGGTGATGATTCTCGCCAGGACCATGGCCCAGTAGTTCCCGGCGCAGATGGCGACGGCGTCCCCGACCATGAAGACCGCCAGGATGATGAGCAGCGCGGACTTGGGTGGGACGCGGCCAAGCGCGAGGACCAGGGCCGGTCCGCCAAAGGCCATCGCGCAGGCGAAGACCGTCACCAGCCGCCCGACCTGGGGGACGGACACTCCCAGCCCTTCGGCCAATTGCGGCATCAGGCCAGCGGTCGCGAATTCGCTCATCACCATCGCGAAGGTGCCGATGGCGAGGACGTGCACCGCCACGGGAACTCGCGCACGGGCCTGCGACACGGGCACCGGCCCAGTCCTTCGGCCAGTCATTCAGCTGGACCCCTCGGGCGTGGCCTCGTCGGCCGCACTTCCGGTGCCCGCGGCCAGCAGCGAAGCCAACAACTCTCGACCGGCCTGCTCGGTCACAGGGTCAGGAACAAGGCGCGAGTCCTCGACAAGTGCCCCCGCGTTCCCGACCACGACTGGATTCGCCGCCAGGCTCATCCCCAAGGACTGCCCCAGCCGCGTCAGCGCGTCAACGACCCGGGTCCCGCCGTCGATCGCGCTGTAACCGACCAGCCCCACCGGCTTGTCCCGCCACTCCGGGCCGAGCAGGTCGATGGCGGTCTTCAGCGGCCCCGGATAGGAGCCGTTGTACTCGGGCGCGACGATGACGACGGCATCGGACCGGGAGATGGCGGAAGCCCACGCCACCGTGGCCGGGTCGCGGTACTGGCCGGTGTACGGGAGCTCGGGCTCGGCCACGCCCGAGAAGTCGAGTTCCTTCAGGTCCGACACCACCACGTCGAACCCGCCCGCGTCCCCGGCGACCTCCGCCAGCCACCGCGCCACGACAGGCCCCAGCCGGCCAGGCCGGATCGACCCGACCACCACGTTCAGTGTTGGTCTTGGGCCCGTCATCGCGCACGCCCCTGAGCCGAGCGCCCGTGCCCGCCACACCCACAACTGCCTTGGACGATGCCGCTCTCCCGTCCCCCCAGCCTCCCCGAGCCCGCTCGGCAGCAGCTACCCGCCTGGACCTCGTGTCCCGCCGAACCGTGTTCCGCTGAACCGTGACCCGCCGGACCGTGTCCCGCCGGACCGCGTGCGGTCGGATCGTGTTCCGCCCAACCTTCCCGGCTCGCGGGCCGGACGTGCGTGACGGACGGTGAAGGCGGCATCGTGCGTGGTGTCATTTGTCTTTCCTGTCTCGTGACCGTGTGGCCGCGAGCATAGACGCTGACCTGCGGTTACCCGCAAGGGCACCCGGTTACCGCGAGGTAAGTCAGGCGGCGGAGACCAAGCGGAGATGGTCCTCGGCCCAGCCGCACAGCGCGGCCAACGGCTCGACGGCGGCCAGTCCGGCTGCGGTCAATGAGTATTCGACCCTGGCGGGCACGGCCGCGTACACCACCCGGTCAACCAGCGCGAAGCCCTCCAGGCGGCGTAATGTGGCGGTCAGCACCTTGGCCGAGACGCCGCCGACGCGGCCTTGCAGCACGCCGAACCTCAGCGGCCCTCCCGCGAGGGCTCCGATCACCAACGCGGACCATTTCCCGGAGACCACGTCCAGCAGGTCCCGGCACGGGCAGGTCGCCAAGTAGACGTTCCCGCGCGCCTCGCGCTCTTCGCACACACTGACAGACATGGACCCCCCCGATCCTTCGCGCCGAGGTGGCGGCGCCCCCTTACCGATGGTAACCCGGCCGGAGTGCTGGTCCCGCACGGTCGGGTTGTCGCTGCTGCCGCCGCGCTCGTGGTCGGGCGCCCGCCGCGAGAGGCGTATCCGGGACGAGCCCGCCGATTCGCACGGTCGCCGGAGTCGTGCCACGAACCCCGTCGAGACGCAATTCACACCCGAGCCGACTGCGCGGGGGCCCGAAATGCAGGCTGGCGGCGTTCGTGGTCGCCGGAGTCGTGCCACGGACCTCGTCAGGGCGCAATTCACATCCGGCCCGACGGCGCGGGGCGGCCGCGGGCGCCGGGGAGCAGACACCGCCGAATCAAGGTCAGCCACGTCCTCGCTCTGGCCGCGGAACGTGAACGGCGCAAGACGGGGCACGCGGCGCTCTTGGCGACCAAGGTCTGCTCGACCCAACCTGACCCCGAGCCGCCGCCATGATCGAGGACCGTTTGGATCGGGTGTTCATCGACACATCCGAGTTGTTCCCCTTCACTGTCATGGATGTGTTGCTGACCTTGTCCGAGGAGTTAGCCTTCACCTGGGTCTGGACTGACGAACTCCTGGACGAGTGGGAGAAGGTGATCGCCCGTGAGGGCCACCGAGACCCCGGCTCGGCCCGTGCCAGTTGCTGAGACGAATGCCCCAGGTCGTCGCGCACGCTTTCGTGACTACTGCGAACAGTCGGCGGCGTGCACCCGTGACCCCGCCCGAACTCGCTGATCGGATCGCCAAGGCCGGTGCCTCGAGGTTCGCCGCGCGCATTCGCCGTCGGCTTGACCCCTTCGAGGCCTCGAGATGAGCGACCCGACTTCGCCTGCGCGGAGCCAGGGCCACTGAATTCTTGGCGGACGATGGAGCTACGCTGTGCGCCGTCGGTCCGTGCCAGCAGGCGCTGCGGCTTCGTGGATCTGCGGACGCGAGTCCGGGGCCGGCTTCCCGATCAGGAATAGGGGCCCGTCCATTTCCGTCCAGCACGGGATCGCAGCGACATGGTCCCTCGAGAGCACGGAGATCACGGTTGGGCCACTGGCCCCGTCACGGAGAACCGGCTCATGCGGATTCTCTCGCGGCCCAGTTACCGGGTCCCGGGAGCATCGCCGGTGCCGCAAATCGGCTGGCCAACGCCGTGGAGGGCTCAGCGCACGAGTCTTGGCTCTGTTGCCGTTCCATTCTTGGGCGAGGGCGTGTCCAAGCGGGCCAATAGCTGCCGTCGGTGTCTCCTGTCAGCCCTGATGCGCTCTTCACGAACTGCCCGGCGAACGACGTGCGAGGCCCGGTGTGTGACCAACAAGTTTGACAGTGCTGGATCGCTCAGCGCTATCTAATGGTGCAGGTGTACGTGAACGCAACCTGGTCGCTACCCTGCCGGATTGTCCCGGTCAGCTTGAATTGCTTACCGAAGTTCTTGGCTACGTCGGCAGCCGGAATCGATCCCTTCGGCGGAGCCGTGGTCACGGTTCGGGAATACTGCCTGCCGTTAAGATAGGCTGACACGTCGTAATGGGCGGTGCCTTGCCTGGTCTGCATGCCGCGCCAGGTGATTGGGCCGGCAAAGCTACTCTGCTGAATCGAGGCAGAGCCATAGCCGCTGTAGCTGAGAGAGTGTCCGGGCGTGCATCGGCTTGCCCCATAATTCATGCTCCAAGTGCAACCGGTGAGGCCAAAGCCAGCAGCTAATGCCGCGGCAACCAGCGACACGGCGAATTGCGTGCGTTTTCTCGTCATGGTGTTCTCCTTGCTAGATTGTTGTTTTGGAGAGTCGGTGCGCCGGCCGCCATGCGATAAGCGCCGACGTCAGCCCCGCCGTGAATGACGTTGGGCGAAGCCGAGGCGTCGGCCTCCTTCTGCTCTCCGCCACGGTCGGCCCTCGCTGTTGTCGTCACGAGACGCGTCGCGGGAGATCAGCGCTATCCCCGCCTCCTCTGCTCCGCAGGATTCTGCCGCCAATGATTCCGAGAAGCAGTGGAGAAAGCACAAACAATGCGTATTGCGCCCATATGCTGGGCATCAAGTCCACTTTCCACACGATGGATACGACCAGGCAAACCCAAATGGCGCTGGTGCTCTTCAGCGACCCGAGTTTGAGTCGATCATCACCTTGGTCTGCCAGCCTCTTTCCAGGTGGCCATCGCCCCCCCCAAACAATGCCCGCTATGACCATCATTGCGGCACAAATGACAAGAAACCCTATGCGCATTACCACGCTGCTAGCCCTTCATCACTAGGTTATAGCAACTGCCTAATCCTATGATGTTGAAGGCCACCGACAGGGCGCTCTTGGAGAGCGTCTCCAAGGAGGCGATTTGCTTCTTCGTCAGACTGGTCTTTTTCTTGATGTATTTCTTGACCAGATCGATCACCTTGCTCATCTTTCCGCCCAAGTCGTTGTAGGCCTTGATCATGGCCTTGCTTGCCTTGATCACCTTCTCCGCTTTGGCGAAGGCATTCACGACTTTGGCCGCAGCGAAAGCGATAGCGCCCAGTTCAGCGAGGCAGGCTACGCTCGTTCCCACCCACCAAAGCCAGGACGGGTCGGCGACGACTGGAAATGCGGTTTCTTCGTCCACGTCAATCACCTGTTTCAGTCCATCAGCCGTCACTTCGTAATGGGTTTCGACAGGGTTTCCGTTGGCGTCCACAGCCCAGGCAGCCCCGACCTCAGCGATCTGCTGGTGCTTGACGACGACCGCAGTCGGAGGTTCGGGCAAGGCGCCGATCGCCTCCCATTGAGCTTCTGTGATCTGATCAATGTCTGTGAGCGCTCCGGTGATTCCTTCGATTTGCGCATTGAGTTCTTCAAGGCCTGCAGGGGTGATGTCCTCAACCTCAACGGGAGCGAAGACCGCAATCGTTCCGTCTGGCTGGGCGACCAATTCGGAGTCAACGGGCAAATCGAAGCTGAAGTCTAGATCCGTGGGCGCGCTGTCATCACCAAGAACTGCCACTAGCTGCACGCCGGCGTCGGTCTCGCGTACTACCAAATCCGTGCTCTCCGCCACGGCCGGCTGGACCAGCGCGCCATCGACCACAACACCTGCCCCGGTGGAGCCGTCGAAGGAAATGCCGACATCTGGCATTCCGTCGGTTGAGATAGCTAGATCCCCGTCATCGGACACCGCAAGGTAACTATCTTCCGCGACCGGTCCAGCGGCCAATCCGATAGCGGTAGCGGTGAGCGGATCAGCATCCGCTGCGGCAGCTGCTTCGGCAAGCGTCGCGGCAGCGAGCGGATCACCCGCGACGTAATCGTCTGCGGCCTCCGCTATGGCTTCGTGGTCTCCAGACGGTCCGAGATCAAACGAGGCTTGGTCTGAACCGGCTGCGAGGGGCAGCATCGAAGCGCCGTTGTCTTCCGCGGACTGAGGCGGTGCCGCATCTGCCGTCGATGGGGTGCCTGTTATATGTGACAGAGCTAGAGTGACGGCTATCGCCGTCGCCAAACCGATTCGTCTTGCCCATGAAGGCTGGGCTAGGACGTGGGGCTTCATGATGACCTCATCTTCCTCTCAATATCGAAGCGCGCGACGGCATCTGCCCGGCAGGGTAGTCGCCTGTGCGGCCAGGGCCGTCGTGCTCGCTTTCCATGCGTGGCTTGTTGCCTTCTGGTCCGTTCCGGGACGGGGCTGTCCCAACCTGCTGAAATCGGGTCCAAGAGTCGCCCGAAAAGCGGGGCGAGCATCCAGCCATCGGCGTGTGTCCGAGTCGGCATCCGGCCTCCCGTTTGCCGTGATCGTGCCGCTGGTGACTTCGAACCGATCCAAGTTCAAGCTACCAGCCCCGAGCGGGGGGGGGGTCCTCAGTCCTAGTTGTCGCTGGCACCGCCCCGAGGTGGCATAGAGTCCAATTGTCCAGCCCGCCGTCGAGGTCTCGTCCACATCCATCGTCATCAGTGTCAGCGCGCTGGGCAGGATCCACGCGGCGTCAGGACCGGCGTCCCGATCACGGAAAGGGGACAGAAAGGAGACAGTCCGTTTTTCGTGATCGTCGCTGATCACAGGCCTGAAGCTTGGGTTGGACGATGCCGCTCGCCCGTCTTCGCGCGCCGCCGCTTCGTTGATCCGCCGCCGGGAGGCCGAAGATCGGGACGAATGAGCCCGTGGCCGCCGGGCCGGTCAGGGATGGGTCGGGTCGGCTGTGGCCACGCCCGTAGTGCTCAATGCTTTGAGCATGGCGCGATCCGCGGTCACAGCCACGGTGTCCGGCCCGTTGATCGCCAGGGCTGTAGCGATGTGGACAGCGTCGTAACCGCGCAGCGCGTGTTGGACGGCGAGGAGGGCGGCTCGGTTCGCGATCTCACGGGTGGCGGTCACCAGGTCCATTTCTTCCAGTCGCCGTTTCAGCAGGCGCGTGGCGGCGGCGTGCTGCTGGGCCGTGATCCGGGCCATTCGAAACGCTTGGGCGAGTGCGGCATGCGCCTCCGCGACAACGAGCACGGATGAGACACGCTTGTCACAGGCCTCCCACAGTTGCGCGCAGCGCTCGCTGGTCGGTTCCGCGACCACCAACGGGATCACCGCCGAGGTGTCGAAGTAGCTGATCAACGGCGCTGCCGGGCGACCAGGTCGCTGACCGTCGCGTTCACTTCGACCGGGGGCTCCAGGGCGCCTGCCCCGCGCGACGCGGGCCGGATGACGCCTGCCGCGACCAGGCGCTCATAGGCCGACTGCTCCTCGAGCGGCACCAGCCGGGCCACGGGACGGCCGTGCTCGGTCAGGGTGAAGCAGTGCCCGGCCTGCACCCGCTCCAGGCACTCGGAGAGGTTGGCGCGGAACTCGCGCAGGCCGATCCGGTCCAAGGGCTGCGGAAGTTCAACAATTGCCACAAGTAAAGTGTACACAATTGACGCCCCTTACCGGCTGGTAACCGAGTCCCCTTGCGGGTAACCGGCACCCTGCACCTATTCTGCAGCCCTCAAGGCTTGAACCTGAACAGGCTCGATCTGGCAGGCATGGCTCACGTAGGAAGGAACCAGCATGAGGGTGTTCATAGTGCATGGCTATTCGGCCAGCCGCCATGACCACTGGTTCGGATGGCTCGCCGGGGAGCTTGACCGCAGGGGACACGGGTCGGTGATCATCGACTTGCCGAACCCGGAATCCCCGCATCGCGATGCGTGGGAGGGCGCCGTCGCAGCCGCCGTGGGAAGAGTGGACCAGGACATGGCGCTCGTGGCCCATTCGCTTGGCGGCATCACTGCGCTGCGGTACCTGGCTGGACTGGTCGGGCCTTGGCGCCTGGGCGGACTGGTGATGGTCGCCGGGTTCCAGGGCAAGCTGCGGGCGCTGCCTGAGCTCGACGGGTACCTGGCGGAGCCAGTCGATGTGCGCGGGCTGAACCCGAGGATCGGGTCCGCCGCGATGATCCATTCCGACAACGACCCGCTCGTGCCACCGCGCCAGTCGCGGGCGCTCGCGGCAGCGCTGGGCGCAAGCACGTTGGAAGTCGCAGGTCGCGGCCATTTCTTAGCCTCGGACGGGTGCACCGAACTCCCCGAGGTCCTGGCGCTGACCCTGGGACTGTGATTCCGAACCGGGGGGGAGCGATGACAGCTTGGCGCTTGGGGCTGTTGGCCGCCGCGACGTTCTTGTACGTGACATTCGAGACCTTCCCGGTCGGTTTGCTCGCACAGATCGCGACCGATCTGCGTGTGACTCAAGGTCAGGTGGGGCTGTTGGTCTCCGGCTACGCGGTCGCCGCCGGAATCGCCACGATTCCGTCCGTGCGACTGGTCTCGAAATGGCCGCGCAAGAGGGCGGTCATCCTTTCGCTGGCGGTCTTGATGGCGGCGGAAGTGCTCACCGTGACGGCCGCCGGGTATCCCGCCCTGGTGGCCAGCCGCCTCTTGGCCGCCGTGACCCATGGCATTTTGTGGTCGTTGGTCGCGCCAGCGGCGGCGGCGCTGGTCTCGCCATCGAAAACAGGAATGGCGACAGCGGTGGTGTTCGGCGGCGCGACCGGGGCTGTCGTGATGGGAGTCCCGGCCTGCGCGTGGCTCGGAGGCGCGTTCGGCTGGAGGATCGCGGCCCTGGCCGTCGCCGTCGCCACGGCGCTCGTGACCGTTGGGATCGCCGTCGCAATGCCTGGCGTCCCGGCCGGTGGCGTCCCCGCCGATCGCGTCCGCGCCGATCGCGTTCCCGCGGGTCACGCCCCGGGCGGTCGCGTGTCCGGTGGCGGCGAACCCGACTACCGCGGACCTGGCGGTGGCGGTGAAGGCCGAGCGAGCGGCATCGTACATCTGTTGGGAATGAGGTGGCGCGCGCTGATCAGCATGTGCGGGTTGGCGGCGCTGGTCGTGTTCGCCCACTTTGTCTCGTACACGTATTTCGCGCTGCTGGTGGGCCGGGCGGTGGCGGGGCGGGACGGGCTTGTCGCTTTCCTGGCCCTCTACGGTGTGGCGGGTCTGGCGGCGACCATCGTCGCGGGACGCCTGATCGACCGGAGGCCGGTCGGCACGGTGCTCGGTGCGGTCGGCGCGCTGGCGATCGGCATGGGCGGGACGGGGCTGAGCGGTTTGCCGATCCCGCCAGCCGTCGCGGTCGGCGTCCTGGTCTGCGCAGTCATCTTGTGGGGCGGGGCCTACGCGGTGATCGGGCCGAGCTATCAAGCCGCGGTGATGCGCGCCGCCGGAGAGCACGAGGATTTCGCGTCTTCGGTGTACGTCACTTGCTACCAGGCCGGGATCGCGGCTGGTTCCGCCGTCGGCGCGCGGATCGTCGCGGTTTCGACGGGCTGGTTGCCGGTCGTGTCCTTTGCCGTCGCTCTTCTCGCGCTGGTCGTGACGGTGCGCGTGCGGCGTGTCTACGCAGGCCAAGGTGATCGACCTGCTGCTGATGGCGGTCAGTGTCCTCTTGTGTCTCGATGGTCGGTGTGGAACCGGCCCGAAATGAACCCGGCGCGGCTTCTGGCTGACTGGCTGGCATGTGGCACCGGCGCAGACCGTGTGACCGCCCGGGGCATGCGCGAGGCCGGGCCCCATGGCTGAAATGCGCCTCAACGGGGTTCGTGGTCGCGCTGATCGTGCCAGGAAGGCTGTTGAGGCGCAATTCGGCGCCCCCCGGCCCCCGGCGCAGGCTGAAATGCGCCCAAAAGGGGTTCGTGGTAGCGCTGGTCGTGCCAGGAAGGCTGTTGAGGCGCAATTCGGCGGCCCCCGGCCCCCCGCGCGGGCTGAAATGCGCCCCAACGGCGTTCGTGGTCGGGCCGATCGTGCCACGGAGGACGTTAGGTCGCAGTTCGCGCTGGGCGCTGCGTGACTATCGAGAGGACTATGGACAACGCCATCGCCCCCGCGCCGATGATCAGGCAGATCACGAAGCCCGACCGCACGTCCGCCACCCCGGCGACCAGCGGCCCGAACAGCGCCACTCCGACCGCGCCGCCCAGTTGGCGGAAGGTGTTGAAACCGGCCGTCGCCGAGCCGTGGTTGCGGGGCGGGACGATGGACAGGGCCTGCGAGGTCATGGACGGGACCAGGAGTCCAGAGCCGAACCCTCCCGGCAGAAGCGAGACGAGCGCCAGCGGCACCGATTCGACGGATTCAACCAGGCTCGAGGCAGCCACCAGCAGGAGCGAACCCGCGACCAAACCTTGCCCTATCAATAGCACCCGCCGCCGTCCCCACCGTTCCGCGACCCTGGGCGCGGTCAGGTTCCCGGCCGCCACCAACCCCGTGAAGGGCAGGAAGGACAACCCCGCCGCCAGCGGGCCGAACCCCAATCCGTTCTGGAAGAACAGGCTCAGCGCGAACAGGACGCCGTAGAACATCAGGTTGAACAAGAGACCCAGGGATACCGCGCCGAGGAATCGCCGGTTCCGGTACAGGCTCAAAGGCAGCAGCGGCACAGTGGCGGACCTCTCCACCAAGACCAATGCCGCCACCGCGACAGCGAAGACCGCCAGGGCGGCAACGACCAGCGGGTCCATCCAACCGCGGGTGGGCGCTTCGACCAGTCCGAACACCAGCCCGCCAATGGCGACCACTGCGACCAACTGGCCCAGAAAGTCGATCCGGCCAGACTGGCGCTTGCCAACAGGCCCGCGCCAGAGCCCAGCGACCGCCGCGATCACGCCCACCCCCACGTTGATCCAGAAGATCGTCCTCCATCCGGAACCGGCTATGGCCAACCCGCCCGCCAGCGGCCCGAACGCCAAGCCGATCCCGCCCGCCGCAGCGTAGAGCCCAACCAATCGACCGACCGTCCGGTCATGGTCCACGCCTGTCGTCATCAGGGTCAGCGCGCTCGGCAGCATCAACGCGGCGCCGAACCCCTGGACCAGCCGCGAAGCGCCCAGATAGCCCATGGACGGCGCCACGGCGCAGCCGACCGACGCCACCGTGAACACCACCACCCCCGTGACGAAGACGCGCCTGGCGCCCAGGGAATCGGCCAGCGAACCGGCCGAGAGCAGGCACGCCGCGAAGACCAAGGTGT
>JAISCU010000010.1 GCA_031265345.1 Bifidobacteriaceae bacterium | reverse complement strand
GCCGCCGCGCTGGGCATGGGTGTGCTGCCACTATCGGCACCACCGCCCGTGGCGGCGCTCGCCGCGCCACCCGCCAGCTCATCGGACCATGCCGTCAGAACGTGGGGCCAGGCGCCGCGTTCTGGGTTGGCATTCGCCAGCCCTTCGGACGGCACCGCCGAAAGGGGCGTCGAATGGTCGGTGGCACCGGCGACCGCGGACGAGCCGGACGGCCGCATCTCTCTGCGTCACACCATCCATCCAGGCGGCGCCGTCGAAGACGCCATCGCCGTGACCAACCTGTCCGAATCCTCCGCCACGTTCACAGTGGTCACCGGTGCCGGAATGATTGGGGAGGATGGCGCCTTCGACATCGGCGGTCGCGCGGAGAGCGCCGGGATGTGGGTCAGCGTCGATGGCCTCGATGGGGACAAGGTCACGCTGGAGCCTGGCGAGGTCCGGGTGCTCCCGGTCGTGATCGAGGTGCCGGCCGAGGCGGCCCCTGGCGACCATCCCGCAGGCATCGCGGTCGGGCTCAGCCAAGGGGCGGGGGTGACCGTCACGCATCGGATCGGCGTGCGTGTCCATCTGCGGGTGGGCGGCGAGATCCGGCCCGAGTTGACCGTCAAGGTGAACCGGGCGTCGTTCGAGGGGTCGTGGATACCGTTCGGGGCGGGCAGGGCGACCATCGATTACGAGGTGGTCAACACCGGCAACGTCCGGCTCGGGGCAACCACCGTCGCCCAGGCGGCGGGCCCGTTCGGGTGGGGCGCATCGAGTTCGCCGGTGGGCGACGCGGCGACGGAACTGCTCCCCGGCGACGCGGTGAGCCGGACGGTCTCGATCGAGGCGCCCGCGCTGATCCGTCTGGGTGGCTCGGTCGCTGTCACTCCCAAGGTGGTCGGAGCGGACGACGTCCAACCGCCGCAGGCCATTCGGGCCGCCTTCTCCATCTTCGCCATCCCCTGGACGGGAATCATGCTGACTGTCTGCCTTGTCGCTGCGGCCCTCGCGATCCGGCGTCGCCGCCGAAACCGCCGCGCCCGCGCTTGAAGCGCGGAAGCTCGGCTCAGGGTGCGTCGGGGGCGTCCTGGATGGTGGCGTGGGAGCGGCGGGAAGCTGCTTGGCGGGCGGCCTCGAACTCGTCGGCGATCTCGCGGGGCGGCATCGGCGTCAGTAACGAGACGACCACCGCCACGATCAGGTTGAGGACGAATCCCGGCACTATCTCGTACAAGCTGGATGACAGCTGCTCGATGTTGCCCCACACGAAGACGGTGGCGGCTCCGGCGATCATTCCGGACAACGCTCCCCAGTTGGTCAGGCGGCGCCAATAGAGGGACAAGATCACGACCGGGCCGAACGAGGCGCCGAAGCCCGCCCAGGCGAACGCGACCAGGTCGAGGATCGTGTCCTCGGCGGTGAGCGACAAGACGAGGGCCACCGCCGCCACGACGAGCACTGCCAGGCGACCGGCCAGGACCTCCTGCTGCTTGGTCAATTGGTGGCGGGCGGAGCGGGCCAACGACAGCAGGTCCACCACCAGGGCCGAGGAGCAGACCACCAGTTGCGACGACATGGTCGACATGATCGCCGCCAGGACGGCCGCTAGCACGAGGCCCGCCACCAGCGGATGGAACAGGGCTTGGGCCAGGGACAGGAAGACTGTCTCCTGGTTGGCCAGAGGGTCGTCGGCGTAATAGGCCACGCCGATCAATCCGGCGGCCACGGCCCCGGCGGCGGACAGGACCATCCAGCCGATCCCGATCCTCCGTCCGACTGCGGCCTCGGCGGGGCTGCGCAAGGCCATGAACCGGACGATGATGTGGGGCTGGCCGAAGTATCCCAGGCCCCAGGCGGCGGCCGAGATGATGGCGACGATCCCGGCCCAGGTGATCGGACCGCCGAAGAGGTTCAGCCGGTGGAGGTCCGCCACTTTGTCGAGTGCCACGATCTGGTCCACCACCTGGCCAGGGCCGCCCAGCCGGATCAGCGCCATCACCGGCACCACCAGCAAGGCGGCCAGCATGAGCAACCCCTGGGCGACGTCCGTCCAGGTGGCGCCCAGGAAGCCGCCGAACAGTGTGTACAGGAGGGTGACGCCGCCCACCACCGCTATCCCCCAGAGCGGATCGACCCCGAAGGCGGACTCGGTGAACGTGCCGGCGGCGACCAACCCGGAGCAGACGTAGAAGGTGAAGTAGACCAGGATGATGATTCCGGAGGTCACGCGCAGGGCGCCGCTGCGGTCGCGGGTGCGGTTGCCCAGGAAGGAAGGTATGGTCAGCGCGTTCCCGGCCACCTCCGTGTAGGAGCGCAGCCGGGGCGCTACCAGTTTCCAGTTGAACCAGGCGCCGATCGTCAGGCCGATGGCGATCCAGGCCTCGACCAGGCCGGTCGCGTAGAGGGCGCCTGGCAGCCCCATCAGCAGCCAGCCGGACATGTCCGCCGCGCCTGCCGACAGGGCCGCCACGGCCGGGGGCAGACGCCGCCCGCCCAGCATGTAGTCGTCGATGTTCCCGGTGGACCGGTAGGCGCGGTAGCCGATGAACAGCATCAGCGCCAGGTACACGACTATGGCTGTGACGGTCCAGCCGGGGTGCCGGTTGATGATGTCGGCCGCCAACAGGTCAGCATTCACTGCGGTCCTCCTTGGAAGAGTGGTCTGGGGTGCCGCTCGCGACTCTTAAGGTAGTCGCCAGTCGACCGGCTCCGCGCCCTGCTCGGCCAACAACGCGTTGGCGCGGGTGAAAGGACGCGAGCCGAAGAATCCGCGGCTGGCGGACAGGGGCGACGGGTGAGGCGATTCGATCCTGGGCACGGCTCCCAGACGGGTGCCCAATCCAGCGGCGTCGCGCCCCCACAGGATGGCCACCAGCGGACCGCCGCGCCGCGCCAAGGCGTCGATGGCGTGCTCGGTGATCTGCTCCCAGCCTTTGCCCCGGTGCGAGCCCGCGTTGCCGGGCTGCACGGACAGCACCCTGTTCAGCAGCATGACGCCCTGGTCGCACCACGCGGTCAAGTCGCCGCTGGAAGGAGGCGGGACGGCGGCATCGTGCACCAATTCCTGAAAGATGTTGCGCAACGAGCCGGGCAGCGGATGGACGCCGGGAGCGACCGAGAAGCTCAAACCGACGGGGTGGCCCGGCGTCGGGTAGGGGTCCTGGCCCACGATCAGGACCTTGACCTTGTCCAAGGGGTAGCTGAAGGCGCGCAGCACGTTGCGGCCGGCCGGGAGGTACCCGCGACCGGCGGCGTTCTCCTCGCGCAGGAACTGGCCCATGGCGCGGATCCGCGGTTCGACCGGAGCCAACGCCTCGGCCCAGGCGGGGTCGATGATCTGGTCGAGCGCGGCGGGCTGATTCATGACTCAAGACGTTACCGCGCCATCGGCCCTGGTTCACCCGATTTCGCCCGCTCGTGATCTAGCATGACTGCGTAAGTCATGCCCAGCGAGGGCTTTAGGAGGGTCAATGGGTCAGGCGGCGCGGGCCAATCGGCAGTCGCAACTTCAGGACGTGGAGCGCCGCGTCCTGATGTTCGAGCGCCAGCATTGGTGCTACGAGGGCTCCAAAGAGACCGCCATCCGTGACCTGTTCGACATGGAGCCGACGCGCTACTACGAGTTGCTGACCCGCCTGATCGACACCGACGAGGCCCTCGCCTTCGACCCGCAACTGGTCAAACGGTTGCGCCGCCAACGCCTGGAACGGCACCGAGCCCGGTCCGCGCGCCGCCTTGATCCGCCAAGCCCGGACGGATCACCTACTAGGCTTGGTGATCGTGAGTAAGAGCGCCTACCCGTACCCGCCGGATGAGTTCGACCAGGTCGACATCAATTCACGGCCCAAAGAGGTCCACGCCGCGCGCCGCGGCGCTTGGAGCCGGGTGTGGCCGTTCTTGCTTGTGATAGTCCTGGTGCCGAGCGTCGCTTTCTTGGCGGTGCATTTCCTGGCCGACCGGGACCCCGGCTCGAGCAGTTCGCCCCCGCCCTCGATTACCCCGTCTGTGGACCCGACCCCGGACACGCCGAGCGAGCCGCCTGTCACCGATCCGACCCCTGACACCCCGCCGCCCGTTTCCGAGGAGCCCGAGCCGCCGCCCTCGGCCGAGGTCCCAGTCGCGGACAAGGCCGCCAAGGTCACCGTCTACAACGACGGTCAGACGTCCGGCGCGGCAGCCACCGCCGCGGACGCCCTCAAGACCGGTGGGTACGCCAACGCCGACAAGGCCTTCCCGCCCAATCCTTCCAACCCGCAGGCTTCCACCGTCTACTACTCGACCGACGCCCAGCGCGTCACCGCCGACGACGTCGCCGCGGTGCTGTCGATCACGAACGTGGAGTTGAACCCGCAGGTCGCCGGCGGGGACATCGTTGTGGTTGTCAAATAGCTGCACGATGCCGCGCGGGCGTCCGGGTGGCGGCCGTCAGGTTCCCGCGTGCCCGGCCTGGCCCCGCGGCTGGACGGGCTGACGGCTAGAGCTGACCGGACGGCATCGTCCAGTTTGAAACCCATCTGGATCGCGGGACGGGGTGTCACGGAGCTTGCACTCTCTGCGGTAGAGTGCTAACCATGAATTAGCACTCTCGCTATGGGAGTGATAACGAACCAGGTGAGGTTCTGGCCGGTCCGCGTGACGTGAACGGGGGCTGGCGGGGCCGTCCGTCGCGGGCACCGGTTCACCCTTGGCAACCAAGCAAAGGAAACGAAAAGACGAATGGCTAAGATCATTGCCTTCGATGAGGATGCCCGTCGTGGCATGGAGCGCGGCCTGAATGAGTTGGCCGACACGGTCAAGGTCACCCTTGGCCCCAAGGGCCGCAATGTGGTCCTGGAGAAGAAGTGGGGAGCCCCCACCATCACCAACGATGGCGTGTCCATCGCCAAAGAGATCGAACTCGAGGAGCCTTTCGAGAAGATCGGCGCCGAGTTGGTCAAGGAAGTCGCCAAGAAGACGGACGATGTCGCCGGTGACGGCACCACCACCGCCACCGTCCTGGCCCAAGCCCTGGTGCGCGAAGGTCTGCGCAACGTGGCCGCCGGCGCCAACCCGATCGCCCTCAAGCGGGGAATCGACCAGGCTGTCGATGCCGTCGTGAAGACCCTGCTGGGACAGGCCAAGGAAGTGGAGAGCCGCGACCAGATCGCTGCCACCGCTTCGATCTCGGCCGGCGACCCGGCCATCGGCGCCAAGATCGCCGAGGCCATGGACAAGGTCGGCAACGAGGGTGTCATCACCGTCGAGGAGTCCAACACCTTCGGGTTGGAGCTCGAGCTGACCGAGGGCATGCGGTTCGACAAGGGCTACCTGTCGATGTACTTCCAGACCGACCCCGAGCGCCAAGAGGCCGTCCTCGAGGACACCTACATCCTCCTGGTCGAATCCAAGATCAGCTCGGTCAAGGACCTGCTGCCGCTACTGGAGAAGGTCTCGCAGGTGTCCAAGCCTTTGACGATCATCGCCGAGGACGTGGACGGCGAGGCTCTGGCCCTGCTGGTGGTCAACAAGGTCCGCGGCTCGTTCAAGTCCGTGGCCGTCAAAGCGCCGGGGTTCGGCGACCGCCGCAAGGCGATGTTGCAGGACATGGCCGTGCTGACGGGCGCGCAAGTGATCTCCGAGACGGTCGGCCTCAAGCTTGAGAACGCCACGCTCGAGATGCTGGGCACCGCCCGCAAGGTGGTCGTGACGAAGGACGAGACCACCATCGTGGACGGTGGCGGCGACGCCGAGGCGATCGCCGGACGCGTGGCCCAGATCCGGTCCGAGATCGATTCGACCGATTCCGACTACGACCGCGAGAAGCTGCAAGAGCGCCTGGCCAAACTGGCCGGGGGCGTTGCCGTGATCAAGGCCGGCGCCGCGACCGAGGTCGAGTTGAAGGAGCGCAAGCACCGCATCGAGGACGCCGTCCGCAACGCCAAGGCCGCTGTCGAAGAGGGCATCGTGGCGGGTGGCGGCGTGTCGCTGCTGCAAGCCGGGAAGGACGCCTTCGGCGAGCTCAACCTGGCCGGCGACGAGGCGATCGGCGCCAACATCGTCAAGGTGGCGCTGTCCGCTCCGCTCAAGCAGATCGCTGAGAACGCCGGCCTGGAGGGCGGCGTCGTGGTCGAGCGGGTCTCCAACTCGGCGGTCGGCGTTGGGCTCAACGCTGAAACCGGCGCTTACGAGGACCTGATGGCGGCCGGCATCGCCGATCCCGTCAAGGTCACCCGTTCGGCGCTGCAGAACGCGGCTTCGATCGCCGGTCTGTTCCTGACCACCGAAGCGGTGGTCGCGGACAAGCCGGAGAAGGCCGCACCGCCCACGCCGGACGCCGGCATGGGCGGCATGGACTACTGATCCGGTAGGCAATCTCACGGGCCCAGGGCCAGTGTTTTCCGTGACACTGGTCCTGGGCCTTTTTGGCCTCACGGTCGCGCGGTCAGGACAATCAGTCCGGAAGAACCTGGGACCAACGTGCGTTTCGTAGGTAAAAGCGCTAGTTTGAGAACCATGAATTCCGCGCCATCTCCCGTGCGGATCGGGATCATCGAAGACGAGGACCTGTTGCGGTCGATGCTGACCGACCTGGCGTCCGCGCATCCGGGACTCGAAGTGGTGGCGTCCGCCTCCGGAGCGGCCGACGCCAGAGGCAAGTTCCCGCCCGGATCGGTCGATCTGGTGCTCATGGACGTGGTCCTAGGAGACGGCAACGGCGTCGCCCTGGGCGTGTCGATGCAACGAGCCGATCCGAACCTCATAGTCGTGCTGCTCTCCAGCCACGACGTGATGGACCTGGTGGTGTCCATCGGATCGAATGTCGCCCGGCCCTGGTCCTACCTGTCCAAGCGTTCGTCTGTCACCAAAGAAGTGCTGTTCCGCGCGATCGAGGCCGCTTCCCGGGGCGAGGTCATACTCGACCCGGAGCTGACCGAGCGCTCCTCCGGCCGAGAGGGCAGCGCCGTCTCCCAGTTGTCTGGGGCTCAATTGCAAGTCCTGCGGCTGGTGGCCCAAGGTTTCTCCAACGCCACCGCCGCCGAATTGCTAGGCCTATCCCGTCGTTCGGTAGAGAATCACCTGCAGGCGATCTACCGGGCTTTGGGCATCACCTCGCACGACGCCTCCCCCCGCGTCGCCGCGGTGTTGAGGTTCTTGCAACAAACCTCGCGAAAATAGCGGACCGTGGCTCGTTGGCCGCGGATCACCGACAGTTCGGGGGAACGGTGGGTATACCTGAGCTTCGCGGTGTCGATGCTCCTGGTCATCTCCCTGTCGTTGATGTTGGAGTGGTTCGCTGTCTGGGGCTGGGTGTCGCTGGTCAGCACCGAATCCTCGGTGGTCGCCGGAGGCGCCTATCTGTTCGGCATCTGGTCTTTCGCGTTCCTGCCCGCCCTGCTGGGCGCCGCTGGCGTGGCGCCGTTCTACCCCGCCGGTGAGTCGCTGGCCTGGCGCCTGACCGTCGCGCTGATCTTCTCGCTGGGCGCGGGCGCGCTCCGCTACGGGGTCGAGTACGCGGTCTGGGGCCCGGCGTTCTTGGCTGGGCCGTTGGCGCTGGAGGCGCTGTTGTCGGTGGCGGTGCCGTTCTCTTGCATCGCCTTGTCGATGTACTTGGCGAAGTCCCAGACCCGAGCGGTCAGAGCGGAGCGGCTGATGGCGGAGCTCGAGTTCGAATCCCGCCACGCCGCGCTCGAGCGCGAGAACGCCGAGTTGCGGGTGCGCCGCGAGGTCTCGGCCATGTTGCACGACCACGTCCAGCAGCGCCTGGTCTTCGCCGCCAGCCGCTTGCAGGCCGAAGTCATCCCGATGGCCCAGGTCAACGACGATCAAGTGGCCATCGCGTTGTTGCGTGAGATCATCGCGGACATCGATCGGCTGCGCGAGGACGACGTGCGCCAGCTCTCGCACTCGCTGTTCCCGGTCGGCGCGGACATTGGCCTGCACCAAGCCGTCGCCTTGGCGATTGGGCGGGTGCCCGCCAGCGTCTCGGTCGAGTTGGACGTCAGCGAGTCGGCCGCCGCCTTCGACACCGTGGTCGAGCCCGCGCTCGATATCGCCTCGCGCGCCGTCCTGGTCTCGGTGCTGGACGAGGCCATCACCAACGCGCTCAAGCATGGTTCCGCCAAGGCGATCCGGGTCACGTTGGACATCCAAGGGGACGGCGCTGGCGACGATGCCGCCCGGCAATTGATTCTGCGGGTCGCCAACGACGGCCTGCCGCTGGTCGAGGGGGCGTGGCCGACCGGCGGCTTGGCCGGACACCAGGCGAGGCTCGAGTCGAGGAGCGGCGGGTTGATCCTGCGGCCGGGCGAGTCAGGCGAAGCGGGCGGCGCGGAGGTCGTGGCCTGGCTGCCGGTGCCCGAGGGCAGCGAGGCCATCGGATCGGCGGATGGGACCGGCCTGAGCGGTTCGGCCCACCCGGCCGGTTCGGTCGGCCAGGACACTCTGACGGGCCTGCCCGAGCCGAACAGTCCGCCTGAACCGCACGACCTTCCCGAGCCAGTCGGGCGACCGGACCTGATCGAACCGGCCGGGCGATCCGAGCCCGCGCCCGCTCGGACCGCACCCGGCGACCCGGCCCGCGACCCGGCCCGCGATCCCGAGGCCGGGTAGCAATCCCGATCCCGGATCGATCACGGACCCGACGCCTGAGCCGACCAGCGGCGGCCCTGGCGTCGACGCGCCGGGGCGGGCCACGCGGCATCGTCCACCTGATGGATCTAGCGGGCGAACAACGACGTGTTCGCCTGCTCGACCTCGGCGTAGCCCTGCCCGGCGGCCACCAACGCCTGGCTGAGGGATGCGAGCGCTTCCTCGACCACGCGTTGAGCGCCCCGCCATTGCTCCATGGCGCCGCCGAAGGCGTTGGCCGCCGCGCCCGTCCAGACGCTGGCGAGTTCGGCGCAGTGCCCGTTGAGGGTGGCGATCTCGCCTTGGATGACACTGATCGAACCGTTGGCGGCCCCGGCGACCACCGAGAGGGTCTCCGAATTGACTTGAAATACGCTCATGCGTTCCAACTCCTTTGTCTGCTGACTGTCTGCTTGGACCGCCGTTCGGCGGCTCCAGTGCCCAAGGCTATGCGGACCCCAGTGTCCGCCAGGTCCGGAAACGAAATGCCTGTGGATGAGGCCCGGCGCGGCACTTCTGGGCATGGAATGGGGACGGACCTGTTATCCACAGGGTCTGGCCTGCGGTCTTACTGGTCTGCGAACGTGGTTTGGGCACGAAAAGGTACCGTCCCCGAGGCGCTCAGCGATCCGTGGGCGGCGACCGCCGAGGACAGGCCCGCCGATGGATGGAGCGCGGGGGCGCCCAGGGCCGCCAGTTCCCGTGCGGCCCGCGCCAGTTCGGCCTCGATGTTGTTGCGCGCGGCGTCTTCCCAGGCCGCCGTGCTGGACGTGACGAACAGCCGGTCCTTGCCCAGCCAGGCGCGCAGCACGCCGATGCGGCTCTCCAGGATGGCCTCGGGGGCCCCGTCCCCGCATTCGGCTCGCAGAGCCTCGGCATAGGCGCGGTAGGCGCGCGGGTCGGCGGCCAGGATGGCGCGCTCGGCGTCGCACAGAACGCCCAGATCGGGGTCCGCGACCGGCTCGGGACGGGCACCGAGGCCGGTGATCAGCCGGTACACGCGCTCAGTCCTGGGCTCGGGCAGTTCGAGGTGGCGCAGCTGCCCCTGGGCCAGGGCGGCGGACGCGGCCTCGTCCTCGGTCCAAGCGCGTGGGCCGGGCGGCGCGACGGCGGTGAGGACGGCCCCATGGTAGAAGGCCGCCAACCGGACCAGGCAGGGGCAACTGGCCTCCTGCGACAGTTCGTCTATCTTCTCCAGCACGGTTATCAGATGGCCGATGCCGTGGAACCGCCTGGCAGGGTTCGCCCAGCGTTCTATCAGTTTGGCTCCCAGTCGGCTGATCTCTCCCTGGGGCGCCCGCGACCCCGCCTCGACCAGGGCTCTGGACCAGACCGCGAGCAGCCATTCCGGCGCTTCGGTCTGGCCCATGGTGTGTCGCCACCTCGCTGGTAGGGGACTCCCGGCCATCGTCCCAAAGGTTGGCAAAGACTGGCTCTGGAGCGGGCCAGATCGGCTGGCCCTCCGACATGGTAACCCGAATCCCGCCGGGAGGCCTCGGCCGTGGCATCACGGGGCCTTGGGGAGGATCACTCGGAAGGTGGCGCCGCCGCCGGGAGTGTCGTCGACCTCGACCCGGCCGCCGTGGGCGGTGACCAGGCCCGCGACTATGGACAGGCCCAGTCCGGTGCCACCGGAGCCCCGCGAGCGGGAATCGTCCAGACGGAAGAAGCGGTCGAAAACGGCCGCCCGCTTGTTCACGGGGATGCCTGTGCCGTGGTCGCGGACTTCCACGACGGCACGGTGCGAGCCTAGAACCCCGACCGCCAACTCGAGCGGCGTGCCTGGCGGGGTGTAGGCGACGGCGTTGGCCACCAGGTTGGTCAGGACCCGGCGCAGAGCGGTCTCGTCGCCCATGACGGGCTGGACGAATCCGGGCTGCCCCACCAGGGTGACGGCCCGCTCGGGGTCCAGCGCCTTCGCGTCCGCCACCGCGTCAGCGGCCAGCACCAGCAGATCGACCGGGGCCAAGTGCAACGACGGCGATTCCGCCAGGCGGGTCAGGATCGACAGGTCGGCCACCATCGCGCCCATCCGGGTGGCCTCGTCCTCGATGCGGCGCATCGCGCCAGTGACCGCCTCGGACCCGTCCAGGCCGCCCAGCCGGTGCAGTTCCGCATAGCCCCGGATGGCGGCCAACGGCGTGCGGAGCTCGTGCGAGGCGTCGGAGACGAAGGTGCGCATCCGCGCCTCGGACGCGCTCTGCGCAGCGAACGCCGCCTCGATCTGGGTCAGCATCGCGTTCAGCGAATCAGTCAGATGCCCCACTTCGGTGCCGGGTTGGGCGGAAGGCATCCGCGTGGCCAGGTCGCCAGCCGCGATCTGGGCCGCCGCCCGCTCCACCTCTCGCAACGGCCGCAGCGACCGGCGCACCATCGCATATCCAGCCGTCGTCGCCACGACCGCCACCGCGAGGGTCAGCCAAACGACCAACAGGGCCGTCTGCCGAGTGGTGGCGGCGACCGAATCGAGCGGCAGGGCCAGCAGGACAGGTTGCGCGCCGAACGGGCTGGTGACCAGCGCCGTCACACAACGCCACTGGCCGGAGCCAGAAGTCGAGCCGACGGTGAACGGCTCGTCGCTCCGGTCGCGCGCCTCCTTGGGGGTCAGACGTTCGATGGCGGGCAGTTTGGCAGTGTCATGGCCAATCCCGGCGCGCTGGCTGACAACCTCGCCATCGGACCCGAACACCATCAGGACGTAATCGGAAGGGCCGGACATCGCGGCGTCCGGCTGGCCCCGTTCGGTCAAGGTTGTGAAGGACTGGACCAACTGGCGGTCGACCTCGTCCACGAGCTTCAGCCGCAGCACCACCGTGGTGATGGTGCCGCTCGCGGACAGCCCCAGGACCACCAAGGCGGCGATGATGACGGCCAGCTTGACGGCCAGGGGCTGGCCGGCTCGCTGCGGAGCGCCGGAGGCGGGGCTGACCTCCGCGCCGCCGGCCGGAGACGACCCGGCGGCATCGTCCAAGTGCGCCACGGCGGCCATCAGGACTCGACGTGGGGCGCCCGGATGAGGTAGCCGAACCCCCATTTGGTCTGGATGAGCGGCGGCAGCTCCGGGCCGTCGGGGCCGTCCGGGCGGACGTCGAGCTTGCGCCGCAGGTACGAGATGTAGCTTTCGACCACGCCGTTGTCGCCGGTCCAGCCGTAGTCCCAGACGTGGTCCAATATCTGGGCTTTGGACAGGACGCGACCGGCGTTGACCATCAGGTAGCGGAGCAGCTTGAACTCGGTCGGCGAGAGCTTGATCTCGATCCCGGCGCGCCGGACCTCGTGCGAGTCCTCGTCCAGCTCCAGGTCGCCCACGCTGATGATGGCATCATCGGCCGCCACGCCGCGGGTGCGTCGCAAGATCGCGTTGATGCGCACTATCACCTCTTCGAGGCTGAACGGCTTGGTGACGTAGTCGTCGCCGCCAATGGTCAGCCCGTGCAGTTTGTCATCGATCTGGTCGCGCGCGGTCAGGAACAACACCGGCACGTCGTTGCCCTGGTCGCGCAGCCGCCGCGTGACCGTGAAGCCGTCCATGTCCGGCAGCATCACGTCCAGCACCAGCAGATCCGGGTCGTGCTCGATCACGCTCGCCACCGCCTGGCCGCCGCTGGCCGCCGTCTCCACCTCGAACCCGGCGAATTTCAGCGACGTGGCCAGCAGATCGCGGATGTTGGGCTCGTCATCGACCACCAGCAGTTTGGCGGCGGGAGTCGGCGTCATAGGTCCAGTCTGGCCCATTTGGCTGGGAGGCGCCTGGGAGATTCCTGGAAGAACCCTGGGAATGGACAGTTACTCCGTTTGGGTTCTCAGTCGCACGATGCCGCTCGGTCGCCTCGTGGCCTCCACTCGGGTTCGCGCGGCGCGGCCGGCCAGCCACGCGGCATCGGCGGCCTGGCCTTTCTGACGATGCGACCCGAGCCGCCGTTGCGGGCTCTGGTCAAATGGCGAGAGCCAACCGGATACCTTGGTCCAGTTCCTGGATCAAGTCGCGCGGAAGCTGGCCGAGGCGGTCCACCAGCAAGTAGCGGTCGACCGTGGTCAGCTCAGTCGTACGGATGACTGAGTCTTTGGGGAGGCCGGCCACGCCCCGAGGCACGAACACGTTGCCCGGAAAACGAGCGGCAGTGGGGTTGCCGGTCAAAGAAGCCACAATCACGGTTGCCAATTCGGACTCATTGAGCCATCCGGCCTGGATGACCGCCACGGGCCGCCGTTTCGCTGGGCCATGGCTCGCGTCCGGGACGGGGAAGTCGTACCACCAGAGGTCGCCTCGATGGATCACCACGGATCAACCTCCCACCGCGCGAGCATGGCGGCTGTGCCAGCGGCCACGAACGCGCGGGACTCGGCAGCAGATTCCTCCGTCTCGGAACGTAGCGCCTGGTTGGCGCGCGAGGTCAGGTCGGAGCTGGCGAGTTCTCGCAGGTAGAGCTCGGCGGCGTCGGCGAAGAACCTGGACCGCGACACCCCCAGTTGGGCAGACGCGGTGTCCACGCGGGCAAAGGTCTCGTCGGGCACGGAGATGGCCGTCTTCATGTGAATAGTATAACCAAGTAGTACCTGACTGGCGGCGTTCGAGGGAGGGGACGCTCGGGACTGGAGCGAAACGCGTTCTGGGGACACGGCGCGGCGCCGATTCGTCCCCAGAACGCCGCGAAGTCCGAGTTGGGCAGACCGGGACTCGCCGAGCGCCGCCTGGTAGGGCCAAATCCGGCATGGACGGCACTGGTCGCGCAGACCGGGTAGCCTTGGATGATCTGATTCCGTCCGCTCATATTTCTAGGAGGCTCGCGTGCCCACCGGCAAAGTCAGGTTCTTCGACGAGGGCCGTGGCTTCGGTTTCGTCACCGGCGAGGACGGCAGCGACGTCTTCCTGCACGCCAGCGCCCTGCCAGCGGGCGTGACCACGCTGCGCCCAGGCACCAAGATCGAGTACGACGTGGCGGACGGAAAGCGCGGTCCGTCGGCGCTGGCCGTGAGGTTGACCTCGGCGCCGCCCTCGGTCACCAAGGCCCACCGCAAGAACCCCGAGGACATGGTGGTGATCATCGAGGACCTCATCAAGGTGCTGGACGACACCTCCAACGCGCTGCGACGGGGGCGCTACCCAGATCGGCGCCTGGCCACCAAGGTCGCCGGGTTGCTGCGGGCCGTGGCGGGGGACTTGGAAGCGTGAGCCCCAGGACAGCGCTGGCCGCTCTGAAGACTCGACGGCCCAAGGCCGACCCGTACCTCGCTTCCGAAGACTCGCTCGAACTTGCACGGCAAGCGCTGGCCGAGATCACGAATCCGGCCGACGTGGGCGAATACCTGGGTTTGACCATGGAGGGCGAGCGCGTCGGCACGCTCCGCTTCGCCTGCGCTATGCCCGGCTACGTGGGCTGGGTCTGGGCCGTGACCATGTCGCGGGTACCGCGAGCGCGCCACGCGACCGTCTCCGAGGCCGAGCTGCTGCCAGGCGACGGCTCCCTGCTGGCGCCGACCTTTGTCCCCTGGGCCGACCGCTTGCAGCCGGGCGACGTCCGGCCCGGCGACATCCTGCCGCACATCTTGGACGATCCGCGCCTCGAGCCCGGTTACGCCGCCACCGGGGAGGACGATGCCGACCGGTTGGCTATCTGGGAGCTAGGGCTCGGACGCCCCAGGGTTCTGTCCCGCGAGGGCCGCGGCGAGGCCGCCACGCGCTGGTACGAGGGCGTCCACGGGCCGACCGCGCCGGAGGCCATCAAAGCCGTCGCCACTTGCTCGACCTGCGGTTTCGTTACTCAGCTGGCTGGCAGCCTGGGCACGGTGTTCGGTGTCTGCGCGAACCAATGGTCGCCCCGCGACGGCTCAGTCGTGTCCTACGACCACGGCTGCGGCGCGCACTCGGAGACGGATGTCGCCCGCACCGTCACGCAATGGCCCGCCAACAGCCCCATGGTTGACGATTCATCGATCGTCCAGGTGGCGCTGGACAGCTAGTCGCGGCGGGCGCGCCAAGAGAACTTCGAGTAGACCGTGGCGGCGATCCCCAGCACCACCCCGACGGCGCAAACCCAGATCCAGACGCGCGCCTGGTAGGTGCCGGTCAGGTCCAGGACCACCATCACAGCTAGGGCTATTGCCCATAGTCCGGTACCGATGCCGAAGACCACGGGATGGTTGATCACAACTGGAGGGGGCAAAGTCGTCACGGCCAAATCCTAACAAGCCGCGATCCGGCGAACGCGTTCCCGTGCGGAGGTTCCCAGCGGTGACGCTGGTCTGGGAGAATCGCCGGTATGCCTAAGACCGCACCGTCTTCCAAGGCCCGACCCAAAGGGCCGATCGACCGTTTCTTCAAGATCACCGAACGTGGCTCCACCATTGGCCAAGAGATCCGTGGCGGGCTCGTCACCTTCTTCGCCATGAGCTACATAATCGTGCTCAACCCGCTCATCCTGGGCGGGGCTCCTTCCAGTTCCGGCAGTTTCATCGGCGGCGGCCAAGAAGCCGACCTGTCCAGTGTGGCGGCCGGCACCGCGCTGATCGCGGGGATCATGACCATCACGATGGGCCTGGTGGCGAACTTCCCGATGGCGATAGCCGCTGGGTTGGGGATCAACGCCATAGTCACCTTCACATTGGCGCAACTGCCGGACATGAGCTTCGCCGACGCGATGGGCGTGGTGGTGCTTGAAGGAATCATCATCCTGATCCTGGTCCTGACCGGCTTCCGGGAGGCGGTCTTCAAGGCCGTCCCGGCGCAGCTGAAGATCGCCATCTCGGTCGGCATAGGGCTGTTCATCGCCCTGATCGGCCTGGTCGACGCGCGGTTCGTGACCCCGGCGAGCGGCACGCCGCTGCAACTGGGAGGCTCGGGGACCCTGGGCACCTGGCCGGTGCTGGTGTTCTCGGTCGGCTTGGTGATAGCGATCATCCTGATGGTGCGCAAGGTTCGGGGAGCGCTGCTGATCGCGATAGTCGCGGGCACCGTGCTGGCGGTGATCGTCGAGGCGATCGGCAAACTCGGGTCGGCGGCCGAGAACCCGGGCGGTTGGAACCTGAACGTGCCGAAGTTCTCCGGCGTGTTCGAGCTCCCGGACTTCTCGATCCTGGGGCAATTCTCAATCATCGGCGCGTTCCAGAAGCTCGGTCTGCTGACCTTGGTGCTGATGGTGTTCTCGCTGCTCTTGGCCGATTTCTTCGACACCATGGGCACGATGGTGGCGATCGGCGCGGAAGGCGGGCTGCTGGACAAAGGCGGCAACCCGCCCAGGACCAAGCAGATACTCATTGTCGACTCGGTGGCGGCCATCGCGGGCGGCGCTGGCGGCGTCTCCTCGAACACGGCCTACATCGAATCAGCGGCCGGCGTGGGCGATGGCGCTCGCACCGGTCTGGCGAACATCGTCACGGGGGTGCTG
>JAISCU010000319.1 GCA_031265345.1 Bifidobacteriaceae bacterium | reverse complement strand
TTTGACACCCGTCGGATTGGCGCCCGTCGGGGTCGCGCCCGTCGGTCTGTCCCCCGTCGGGGCGCCGCGCGGTGGTTTGTCCAGCGTCGGGTTGGCGCGCGTCGCGGTCGCTCCCCTCGGCTTGGTGCGCGCCGGGGCGGCCCGCGTGGGGTTGGCCGGTACCCGGGCCGGGGCGCTCGAACCTGGGGGAGGCGGAGACCGGGACGGCGGCATCGTGCAACGTTTGGCCCACGGAACGCGGGATGACGCAGGTCAGCAGGGCTGCGGAGGCGGACGTGGCGGCTGTGACCCAGAGGACCGTCGGCCCGGTGCCCACCGACAACAGGACGCCCGCGACGGCCGGGCCGACCAGCATGGCCACGGCGCCCAGCGACTCCTTGAGGCCGAGCAGGCGTTCGGCCGCGATCCCGGTGGCACGGACGATCCCCGGCACGAGCGCGTCGCGGGCGGTCAGGCCGGGCACGTCGCCGAGCGAGCCGATGATCCCGAAGGCGATGAACCAGCCCAGATTGAGGCCGGTGACCAGGTCGATCAGCGGCAGGGCCGCGACGGACGCGGCCGAGATCAGATCGGTCGTGATCGACGCGGAGCGCCGGTTGACACGGTCGATCACCACGCCCATCGTCAGGCCGGCCGCGAAGGCGGGAATGGCGGTGGCGGCGGCCAGCGTGCCCGCGCCCATCACGCTGCCGGTGGTCCGCAACACGATCAGCGGCAGCGCGATGGCGGCGATGGAGTTCCCCAGGATCGACAGGGCGTACGACCCGATGTAGGCGGACGCGATCAGTTTGCTTGGTCTCGTGGCTGTCATGAGACCAGTCAAAACTATGACGTTGCGTCGGAGTCAAGCACTCTTTTGGCGGCTCGGCTCATCGGCTGTGGACAGCCTCGCGGTCGAGATAGGGGCCATGCAAACTCTTGCCGTCCCTCATCCGGGACAACTGGCGGGACCAGCGTTCTTCGCGGCCCGGCGCGCGGTCGTCTTCACTTGCCGACGCGGCCTCCCCCAGAGTCGACCCGGAGTGCTCCGGTCTCGCGGCCACGACGCGGGCTTGTCGAATCAGGTCCTGCGTGGTCTCAACGTGATCTTCATGCGCCACAACTATCAGCATAGGACCACCGATTGCTTCAGCGCGGTGCGATCCTCAACGCGCCTGTATTGCTCCTCGCGACGACGGCAACTACAGTTGTTTTTGTGAGGATCACGGCCAGCGCTCGCAAGCGGGCCATCTCCGACGTGGACATCTGGCACGGTCTGGACAACTACATGCGAGTTTATGAGGATCAGGGCGAGGTCGCGATGTTCATCGGACCGGCTCGCGACGGGACTGTTCTCGAAATCGGAGTTGTTTTGGACTACGATGACCCCCGCATCATTCACGCTATGCGTGCCCGAGCGAAGTACTGGCCCTAGGAAGGAGTGAGAACGATGAAGACGAAGATCAGCGATGCCGATGCGACGGTCCGACTCGAGAATCTCGACCCCACCACCGCGTCCGTTCGCGACCGCTCGGCTACCGCCGACATCCGGGCGGCGGCGGCCATGCGCGAGGCCGCGCAGCGCATGGTCGATCAGGCCGTGCGCGACGCCCGCGACGCGGGAGTTACCTGGATCGAGATCGGCCTGGCCCTCGGCGTCAGCCCCCAGGGGGCTCGCCAACGTTATGCCTGATCAGGCCATCTTTGCCGGCTGGCATGGGCAAGGGGACTGGCGGTAAGCAGCGTCTGGGACGGCGGCATCGTCCAGCTGGTGCCGACGGATCGTTCCGAGGCCCGGCGCGCTTCAGGGCCGTGCGATCCTCAGCGCTCGACTCACCGATCGCATCATGGCCGAGCCGAGCGCGCCGCCGGAATGCCCCAGGTCGACCCGGAACACCTGCCCCCGAAGCAGGTCCGCAGCTTCGCCTCAGTCCGGCGGACGTGCCGATCACGAGCCGCCCTCCGTTCCGAGACGGGCTCAGTTTCGGAGTAATAATCCGACAGTCTGCCGGAACCGTCTTCCAAGGCGGCCTCGCGCACTGTCCGGGCTCCAATCTGCAACAAGGGCCGCCACACACTCGCGTCGGAGCTGAGCGGACCCAAGTCGTGGTCCTTGGCCCAGGTCGCGAGCGCTTCCCGCGCGGGCGTGCCACGAGCCACGAAGTCCCATACCTCGCTCTTCACGGCGTCATCAAGAATGAGGCTGATCCGTTTCGTCATTCTCCGAGCCTACGCCGGAATCCGGCCCATGGGTCTACGCGCAATTGAGCGCATGAGCCTGAAGACAGGGCGCCGGAGTCGCGCCAAAGCGCGCCCTCTTGGTTGTAATCCGGGATGACTCGGCGCAGGCGCAGCGCACGCATCGACCGCACACGGCGCTCGCCCACAGTGACGGGCTGCGATTGCTCGTCGATCTGCCGCGTGATGGACTCCAACAGCGCCTGGCGGCCCCTGACCCGCCGGGCGGCATCGTCCAAGCGTCGGGCATGATCCTCCAAAGCCTCGCGCAGATCAGGCCCCTCGAACTAAAGTCGGACTGAAGACGGCTTGGTGCGCCGCCATCCGCGCCCCCTATCGGGGATCAGTCTCGCAGCCCTCACCGTCGCCGTTGGCGTCAAGCGCCCCGTGTCCGGCGCGGTATCCCGGGTCATCCGGGGTGATGGGCCGCCCCAAGCGGTTCCAAACATCGGCGCAGTTCTCGTAGTACACCGTATCGGCCGGTTCCGCCTCGGGCTCGTCCAGAGCAGGCGCATTGAGGTTCGCCCGAGGCTCGGTGTCCTCGGCCTCATCTGGTGGGTCCGGGAGATCGGCGACCGAGTTGTCTTCGCTCTGTTCCGTCGGATCGGTCAGGATATCCAGGCGCTGGCCGTCAGCGTCCGTTTCGGGCGGCGCAGTGACGGAGCAGGCCGCCAGGAGGAGTACTGTTACGGTCGCGATCAGCGCGCGGATTGGGATCGTCATGGGCTCATCGTATGGTGGCCGGTCACTTCGCGGAACGGTCCTGGGCAAGAGTTAACCCACTGTTCAGCGAGTGTTCACCAGCGTGCGCCGACCACCGAGGACGCGGTCGGGCGAAGATCCGCCGTTCGGCACACTTGGGGCTGAGAGAACGAGCGCGTGACACCGATTCGCGCGGCATGGCTGGATGAGGGGGCGGGCAGCGCGAGGGCCGGGTCCCGTCATGCGGCGGGGGTCTCGGCCTCACTTCCCAGCCACCCGCAGGTGGAGGGCTCGCCAACTATGATACCGCCTCCACCAGGCCAAGCGGGTGCTCGGGGCCGGGGTCGCGGAGGGGGCAGGGAGGGTCTCGTTCAAGGCCCTCATGAGGGCGTCCGCAGCGGGTTGGTAGAACCCGTGAATCTTCTCCATCATATGCACGGCCACGCCGTCCAGCACCCGCTGGTTGCACGCGACTGTCACGTCTCGGGGTTTCGTGGACGTGGGGCTTCTTGGGCGCTCGCGGGGACGCGCGGCGCTACACGGGCGCGTCGCTGACCCTTTGCGCCGACCTGCATGGTTGCCGACCCACCGGGTTCCGACCGAATCCGCGCGTCGGTGTGGCGGCTACCCGCCAGCACCTTTCCCAGGGCAGGACCGGCGCGGGACGCCGCTTCTCCGTCGTCGGCAAGTCATTCGACCCCAAATGAATCGTGTGCAATTCGTGTGTTCGGCCGTTTCCGAGACCCCTCGCCGACTCCCGGAAACAGCCTCTGACCAGCCTAAACAGTAGCGGGAGGGGGGATCGAACCCCCGACCTCACGATTATGAGTCGTGCGCTCTAACCGTCTGAGCTACCCCGCCGTGCGATCGGTGTTGCTGCCCGTCCCAGGCACCTGAGCAAGGCCGGGCAACGACCGGAGCCCCGAAAGGGAATCGAACCCTTGACCTTCTCCTTACCATGGAGACGCTCTGCCGACTGAGCTATCGGGGCAGCCCAACAGAGATTACACGGTCCCGGCCAGCCTGGCTAATCCCGTTGACAAACCTCCCAGCGCCGCAAGACCACCACAACACTGCCATAGCCAATGCCGTCCAGCCGGCCCCAGCGCGCCCCACGTTTGCCCCACGCCGTGTCCGATGCCGCCGGACCAGCCCCAGCGCCACATCGGGTCGCGCTGGTACCCGACCGGGCCGCGCGTGGTCCCAACCGCGCGCCCAGAAAGTCTCCAGACGACTTTCTGGGCGGGCGACCGGCGGGGATTGCGCTGGTACCCGAGAGAGCGGCATCGTCCGCTGCGTCGGGGGCTCAGCCAGAAGCCAACCCGGCACACTTCCTGGCCGACCCCGCCCGACGTTGTCCGCAACTGGCTTCAACTCGCGGCCGGGTCGAGTCCCAGCCACTTGTGGACACCGTTGCCCGATGCCGCTGGGTCGGCCACCAGCATTCGCGCAGGTAGACGAGTCGGCGTCATCGGCGACCTTGGCCGGCTGTGTCCGGAATTGGCTTCAACTCGAAGGCGAGGCGAATCGCCGCGGTTTTCGGACACTCAACCAGAAAGTCGTCTGGAGACTTTTTGGTTGAGAGGAAGCGTCAGGCGCGGATGCGTTCGAGGTGGCGCAGCGCCGACTGGACGATCACCTCGCGCACGTCGCCGCTGATCGTGTGCCCAAAGTTGTCAAAGGCGCGGGTCGGGGCGAACGCGGGGAGGCGCGCCAGCATGGATCGGACCTCGCCCTCCCCGAGCGGCAGAGCGTTCGGGTAGCTCCACTGGAAACAGAAGCGGCCATTCGGGCGGATTTGGGTGGTGTCGGACACGAACAGCCACTCGGCACCATCGAACGAGCGCCACACCAGGTAGCTCGAGCCCGGGAAATGCCCTCCGAGCTGCACCAACTCGACCCGGTCACCGACCCTCACCGTCCCGCTCCAGAACCGATAAGGGAACGATTGTGCGTCGACCCACTGCGAATCAGCCTCATTCACGTAGACGGTTCCCGAGCACGCCGCCGCCCAGGAACTCTGTGCGCCGAACATGTGCGGATGGCTGGCCTCCACCGTGATGCCGCCCAACCCGGCCCCGCAGCCATCTGCTGATGCGATGCGGGCTGCGAGCGCGGCATCGTCCACCTTGGGCAGCGGGTCCCACAGCACCCAGCCGTCGCCCGACCACACCAGGTAGGCGGTCTGGCCGATCCCCGCCTTCGGCGCCACCGACAGGGCGTAAGCGCCGCCGCCCAGCCGACGCACATCGATCCGATACCCGCGCAAGTCCTCCTGCGACAGCCAAGCCTGGCCAGCGGGCTCGGGGAATTGGCGCTCGTCGGTGCAAATGGGGCACGGCCAAGCCGGGTCGCGCGCCGCCGCGAAGCTCTCGACGCCGCAGTTTCGGCACACCGGCGCGGCAGGACCTCCTGCTCGGGACCATGCCAGGGCGGCATCGGATCGTGTCGAGGCGGCCCGTGCCATATCAGGTCGGGTCATGAGTAGCCGCCGGTGAGTCGCCGATGCCCGCTCGGGGCCTCGACCTCTTCCATGATGAGAGCACAGTAATCGGCCCAGCTCAGCCGAGACCGTCCCTCACCATCGGTCACCAAGACATCGGCCGACTTGCGCACCGCGCCGAATCTGGGGCCATCGATCAGGCTGGCGGGCGGCGCTATGTAGACCCAATTGCCAACCGGGTCGGCAGCCATCAACGCGTCCCATTGGTCCGCCGACGCCTGGGCGATCGCACGCCAGGCGGCCTGAACGTGATGGGTGTCGATCACGCGCGGAGCGTCGGCGCGGTCGTCAGCCCGCAAGCAGGCCGCGCCGCCACTGACCACCAGCCGCACTCCGAGGTCGGCGCAAGCCCGATGGATCGCCATCGTCAGCGGCACCAGATCCGATTCCTGACCTTCGGGCGGTCGCAACGCGTTGATCACCACGTCCGCCCTCGAGGCGACGGCCCGCGCCAATTCGGGGCTTCGAGCATCGCCTCGGACATGGAAGGCCCGGCCATGGTCCAGCACGGTCGGGCGGGTCTGCCGCGTGACACCGAGCACCATGTGGCCCCGACTCAACGCTTCACCGGCCAGAACCTTGCCGACTTGCCCGTTCGCTCCCAGGATCACGATCCTCATGGCCGCGCCTCCCCAGATTCATCCGCCGCCCTCACCACGGGTTCTGCCTGCGCCCCGGCGACTGGTTCGGCTGTCGCCCACCCAGACCCCGTCAACCCCATCGTCACAGTCATCCCTGACTCACCTGCCTCATGGCGCACCCCCGTTTGCCCTGCCGTCAGCGGGAAGCCCGCGAACGGCATCGTCCTCTTCTATACTCTACTGTCATATACAGTTCGTTTCTGTACTGTTTCCAGATGGTAATCTACCATTCACAGCACGTCAACCCAGGTATCGAGGAGCGCACATGGACCGGTCAGGGATGTTGATTGACCAGTGGAACCATGCCAGGCCCGGAACGGACACCACCGGCATGTCGTCGACCGCGCGGGTCATCCGGTTCCGCCACGCGCTGGGCCAGGCCCTGGACCGCTACCACCACGAGGCGGGCATGCAATCGTGGGCTTTCGACGTGCTGGCGACTCTGAGGCGGCAGCCCGCGCCGCACCGAGCCACCCACCGGGCCCTGTCCGAGCTCGCCATGGTCTCCAATTCGGCGGTGACCCAGCGGATCGACAAGTTGGTCGAGCAGCGACTGGTCGCGCGGGTCCCCAACCCCGACAGCCGCCGCGAGATGTACGTCCAGCTCACCAAGAAGGGGTTCGACCTGGTCGAGAGCGCCATCGACCGGCACACCCAGATCTGCACCGAGTTCATGTCGCCCCTCACCGCCGACGAGCGCGAGGAGTTCAATCGCTTATTCTCCAAACTGCTCGCGCCCTTGGGTTTGTAGGGCTCTTTCCATCGGTCGGCCCGGCTGGCCCGTCCGGGTGCGCGGGACTCCCATATGGACGATGCCGCTCTCCCGTCCGCCCGAGCCCCGCCCGCTTTCCCCGGCGCGGCTTGGGCGCCGTGGGGCTCGGTCAGAAACGCGCCTGATTGGCTTATTGGTACTAACCGTGACGTGCGCATGGCACGCATCGCTTACGAACGCTAACGTGGCGCTGTGGACTCATCGCCTGGCTGGCGCCCCGATCCCAGCATCCCTGCGACTCTTCGATTCTGGAACGGTGTGGGCTGGACGGAGCAGACCCAGCCAGCCCCGCAAGCGGTTCCCTCGGAGCCCGCGCCGTTCAATTCCCAAGTGGTCATGTCGGCCTCTCCGCTTGCTCCCATGCCCGCCTTTCAATCGATGCCACAACAGTTCGCGGCCCTGCCCTCGGCGGTTCCGGCCGCGCCCAGAAGAAGGCGGTCAGGCGGGACCGGGATCATGGCCGTCGCGATTATCGTCGTGGTCGGTGTCGTTGTCTTCTTGGTGGCCAGGTCAATGCTCTCCACAGACCCCCGGTTCGCCGACGCCGTCGAAGAGTGCGGCGCACCATCGGGCCTGGTGGAGGACCGCGGGCGAACTCTGGTCCTGAATGGCGAAGGTGACCGGGCGGACCCGGACGCTTTGCCTGTCCTCGGAACGGCGTGCATCCTCAAAGCCCTGGATATCGCGAGCGAAGTGGTGTACCGGATGGATCACACCGCTGCTCTGGACGGCGAGCAAGAAGGCTCCTGGGGCGACTTCACTGCCACTTGGACCTACTTCCCGGACGACGGGCTCGACATCGTGGTCAAGCTGACGCATTAGGGCCATCACTGTGGGGTTCCGCGCCGACCGGACGACGCGGCGGAAGGCGGGGCCGCCCAGACGGCGTCGGAGGAGTCTGAATCTTGGAATCAGACCGGCGCGCTTCGAGCTACACAAACAATGGATCTCGATTTGCCTCTTGCCCGACTTTGAAGTCGTCGTGGACCCTCGTCTCAATGGTCGCTGCCACCGCCATCGCGTAGCGACGAACCGTCGAGAGCGTGGGGTTTGCGTCGTAACGCTCAAATTGGGCGACCACCGGTTGCGTGACGCCCATGCGAGCGGCAACTTCGGCTTGCGTCAAGCCATGACGACGGCGCAGTTCGATCAGTGATTCCAACATGCTGTCGTGGTCACGTTCCAACGCGTCCGCTCGATGCTCAAGGCTTTCGCCGGGCTCAGGGTTCATAGGTTAAAACCTATAACGCGTGACTGCTGATCACAAGTCCCGCGCCTGCGCGCCCTTCCGCACACCCCAAGAATCGGCCGCGCCCTCGTGGTACCGCATGATCGCTTTGTCAATCTCCGCATCTTGCATCGCTTTCGAGGTTGGTCCGGCGCCACGGTCAGACTCGGTCTTCTCATGTGCGTGCAGCCCAATGGCGCAGGGGGCGCCGATTTCGAACGGCTCCGTATGAAGCATCCGGACCTAGACCTGATCGCCGCGCTCGCGCCCCTGGGCGTCCGCGCGGCATACCGTTACTCCCGTCCAACGTATCTCGAAAATCTGTTCTCGCCGCCCGCGCGCTATGGCCTTGATTTCGTCCGAGGGTCGAAGCTTGCCCTGTGAAGCGCGCTTCAATCGGTTCCGGAATTCAGCCAGGGTCATCGCGCGATTGCAAGGGTTCCATGATCGATCAGGCCTGTCGACCGTAGCGAACAGAGCCTTCACCGCCGCTTCGACGTTAGCGCACAGGCTCGTCTCAGGGCATCCGTACCAATAGAAGTCGACGTCCATGCCCGAGCCGCACACTGATCGCCGTTCATCCGCAGTCACCGCCAAAGCCTATCCGACCGATCAGAGTCAGGGCCAGGCCAATCCTGGACTGGCGTTCGAACGCCAAGTACCTAGTGGCGGGTGAGAGATTCGAACTCCCGAAGCGATTCCGCGTCTGATTTACAGTCAGATCCCATTGGCCTCTCGGGCAACCCGCCGGTTGACCGGCCCGCCTGAACGGACCAGCGCCAAGCTACGATACTAGCCAATCGCCCGTAGCCATAATCAACCGTCGCCGGTGCCGTCGGCCTGGCGAGACAACCAACACCGGAAGGGGCACCAGAGGCATGCTCCACACCACTGCCGAGACGATTCCCGGCTACCGGATCGAATGGGTCCTCGGCATGGTCGTGGGATGGGCCCGCCTGCCTGGAAGCCTGGATTCCGGGGCCGGCCCCAAATTGGCGATACACCGCGCCAGCGAGGCGGCCGCCGAAACGGGGGCCAACGCGCTGGTCGCCGTCCGGCTCGAGTCGGTGCGCAACCCCAGCACCCTGTCCTTCGATCTTTTCGCCTACGGCACAGCCGTCATGGCGGAGCCGATCCCGGCCGGCGAGCCGTGCGCGACCCAGCAGTCGATCAAGGCGGCCGAAACGGTCAAAACGAGCCGCGCCGCCTAAACACCCTCGCTTGGGACACACCCGGTATTACGACCAGGGAATCGAGCGCCCAAGCGGTGCGACGAACGCCCGGCACTGGGATTCGAGGACCGGAGAAAGGTTCGGGTGCACCGCCACCCGGGTCAATAGCCCCGGGAAGGCACCAGCGATAACTCCCAGATCGGCAGCCGCCGCAGCCGGGTCCGCCAGCAGACGACGCGCCGCGAACTCGCCTTGGGATGGGTCGAAAGCCACACTGTGCGCCTTCTTCGCGCCGACCAACGCAGCCTACGGCGAATGGGCCGCCGCCCGCAACGCCACGCGCCCCCGGCCTGCCTCGGGGTCGGGGCAGCTTGGACGATGCCGCCCGCCTGGGCACGCCCGACCGCTCGGTTTGCCGTGGGAACGCTCAGGCGCGCCCGTCGTCGCCAGGAGACAGGAGCGAGCGCAGCTGAGCCACCACCTCGCCCAGAGTGTTCGCGTCTAGCCGCCCCACGCGGCCCCCAATGGCGTCGGCCCGGATGGCGGACACCTTGTCGATCTCCAAGAAGCAGGCGCGGTCCAGGCCATTCTCGGGGCTCGGTTCGACCGCCGTTCTGACCCCCGACCGATCGCCGGGCGAGGTCGTGAAGGGCACGATGACCACCGAATCGCACGTCGGAATCTCCGGATTCTGGACTATCAGGACGGGCCTCGGCTTTCCCGAGTACGGACCTGCGGCCGCGATCACCACATCCCCGAAGGCGAGTTTCACCACTCGCCCCAGTCGGCCCGCACCGAGTCCAGGAACCCCATCGTGTCGGAATCGCCCTTCGCGGCCTGTGCCGTCAGGCTGAGCGGGATTGCCCTGTCACGCACCGTTTGGACGGCCAGCATCCGCACCACAGTCGGGGCGTCCAACCCCACCGATTCAACCACGGTTGAGAATTGACGCTTGAGTTCCTCGTCCATGCGCACGGTCAGCGTTGTCGTCATTCGATTCCTCTTTCGCGTCGTCTGATGACATTATCCTATCATTAGATGCACAAGAAGTTGCGATGCCCGCTTCTGTGCCAGCAGATCCTCCGTCCAAGCCGAAGCCTCGCCCGGAGCCTTCACTTCGAGTCCAGCCGGTAGACGACCAGCGAGTCGACCCACATGGCATCGCCTCCCATACGCCGTTCCTTGCCACTTCCCGAGCCGCTTGCCGGGCCGTTGACAGTGTCATACTGCGCGACTGTGAAATAGATGAGGCCCGCAGGCGAGACCAGCGGGCCGTCCACATCTCCCTCAGGCAAGGCCAGGCTCCACAATTCCGCGTTCCCCCCGTCCCGCGCGGCCTCGGCCGAATAGCCCACCAGCCTCGACTGATCGATGGCGTAGACCATCTCCCGGCCGCAGACCTCCAACGCGCCGGGCAGGTCGCCGGCCAGCACCTGACCGCTCTCACCGTCGAGGATCGCCAACCCCTCGGCATCGTCCCAGACAGTGACCACCAGGTTTCCGTTCCCCGCCGGGCAGAACCAACCGATCCGCCCAACCGTGGTGCTCCAGCGCTCCTCGCCGGTCGCCGCGTCCACACCCACCATGGCGTCCCCGCGCGTCAAATACGCCCGGCTCCCGTCGAACTCAACCACCAGGTCCGAGGTCGGCACCGCGCTGTCCCACATCTCCGAACCGTCCAATCCGACCCGCGTGAGGCCGCCATATTCGTCGCCCCAAGTCCAATCCAGGATGAAGATCCCGCCGCCGGATCCAATGACGTATTCCCAAACCGTCAGCTGCCGGTCGAAACCGACATCCTCGCCGGTCGCCAGGTCGACCAGCCCGTCGTGGGTCGTCACCCAGACTTTTCCGTCCACCACGACCAGGTAGCAGCCGAAATCGCTGCAACCCGCTTCCCACACGGGCGACCCAAGATCATCCGGTCGGTACACGCCCACCCGAAGCGGCGGATCGCCGTTCAGGCCGGCCACCACGAACCCGTCTACCAGTTGCACCTCGCCAGAAGCGTCAGCGGCCGCCGTGGCCCAAGACAGGATCTCGCCATCGGAATCGACCGCCACCCGATAGCACTCGCCGCCTGTGGGGTCGGATTCGGTGCCGACCGAGGCCAACCAGTTCCCGCGCCCGTCGGTGTGCACCGGTATGTATCCGCAATCGAAGTAGAGGGTCTGTTCGTGCAACGCCTCGTTCAAGTCAAGCCGCCATTTCGGCTCGGTTGGGGAATCGAACGCGACCGCCGCCAAGAAAGTCCCCGCGCCGCCCCCGGTCGCGGGTGGCGCTTCGCGCGTCTTGCCGTCAAAACCGTCGCAGTAGCCCAAGTCGAGATAGCTGTCGCGGTCGAAGTAGTCGCCACGATTCGGTTCGACGCATTCGCGGTCCTCGCAGTCCGGCCCGTCGCACCCCGAATTGACGCATGCGCGCCAGATCGCGTAATCCCCCTCGAACCTCGCGGAATCGGCCGCTCCGCGCTCGTAATCCTCGTCGTAGCCCTGGTACCAGTCGCTGTCGCCGATCCAGCTGTCTGGCCGCGAGCTGACCAGCACCGTGGTGTCGTCCAAGAATCCCTCCACTCGCAGCGCGTTGACGCCGGGGAAGGCCTTGGTCAGATCAACAAGTTCCTCGAGGACCGGTTCCGCCGTGAAATCCGGCGCCACTATGAGGTCGCCCGGAAGCGGCTCCGGCGGTCGGGTGGCGATGAACCACCCGGCAGTGGCGGCCAGCGCCACCACCGTCGCGGCCGCGCCGATTATCGCGAGGCCCCGCCTGCGACGTTTCGCCGGTCGCGCCGCCGGGGCCGCCAGGGGGCGCGGACCCGGCAGCGGCATAGCGCCAGCGAGCGGCGACCCACCGAGGAACGACGGGCTGGCACCGACGGACGGGACGCCGAAGACAGCCTGAGGGCCGGACAGTAGCGGTTCGCTGGACACCGGCGCGGCACCGGGCAGTGGCGTGGCACCGGCCTGCGGCGCGGCGCCAACCACGGGCGCGAGACGGGGGGTCGGCGCAAGGCCCGTGGACGGCATCGTCCCCGTGGTAGGCGCGGGCGGCGCGACGAAGACCGGACCTTGGGGCCGGAAGCCGCCCGCCGCCTGCGCCCCGCGGATCTGGAGCGCGGCGTCGATATCCGGTCTGTGCAGTTGCCTCAGCCAGGCCTCGAGGGCCGGATAAAGGCTCGGGTGCATGGCCACCTGGGTTAACAGAGCGGGGAAGGAGCCCGCAATGACACCCAGGTCGGAGCCCGCCGTGGACGGGTGCGCCAGCAGACCACGGGCCGCGAACTCGCCTTGCGATGGGTCAAAAGGCATGTGGGGCCCCTCCTCGGAACCGATCGATCCAGCCTACGGCGGATGGGTCGGCGCCTGCAATACCACGCGCCCCCGTGCCACTTCGAGGCCGACTCAGGGGTTCATTTGTGGTCCACCCGGTAGACGATCAGCGAGTCGAGCCTCAGGGCTTCCGCTTCCCTGCGACTGCCGTTCCCGTTTCCCATGCCTGCCTCGGCGCCATATTGTGCGGCCACGTAGTACATGCGCTGTCCAGGTGTCATCAGCGGAACCGTCGACGCGCCCTCAGGCAGAGCCACGCTCCACAACTCACGGCCGTCGGCGTCAGGCGCGGCCTGCCCGGCCTGCCCGGCCTGCGCCGAATATCCGACCAGCCTCGCCTGAGCGTTCCCATCTGCGTCGGTCGCGTAGACCATTTCCTCGCCGCAGGCCATCAACACACCGGGCAGACCGTCACCCAACACCTCGCCGCTCTCGCCGTCGATGATTGCCAACCGGTCGGCATCGGCCGCCAAAGCCACCGCCAAGTTCCCGTTGCCCGCCACACAGAACCAGATCACCTGCCCGACTGCGGTGCTCCAACGCTCCTCGCCCGTTTCCGCGTCCACGCCGACCATGGCCTCTCCCCGCGGAACGTACGCCCTGCCGTCGCCGACCTCCACCACCATGTCCGATGTCGGCACGGCGGCGTCCCAGACATCCTCACCGTCCAACCCCGCCCGGGTGATGCCGCCGTATTCGCTGTCCCCAGCCCAATCGAGCACAAAGAGCGCGTCGCCATCACCGACAATCAATTCCCAGTCCTGCAACCGCCGGTCGAAGCCGACGTCGCGGCCAGTGGCCAAATCGACCACTCCCTGGTCGGTCACCACCCACGCTTCTCCGTTCACCGTCGCCAGATGGCAGCCGAAACCGCCGCAGTCCGCCTCCCACACGGGGGATTCCAGATCCTCCAAGCGGTACGCCCCCACCCGAGACCGGTACTCGTTGCCGCCGAGGTCCATCAATGCCAGGCCGTCCACCACTTGCGCGTACCTAATGGCGTCAGGGGCGACCCTCGCCCAGGACAACAACTCGCCGCCCGAGCCCACGGCCACCCAGTAGCAGTCGCCCTCGAGCGCGTCGAACTCGGTGCCGACCGAGAACAACGAGTTTCCCCGCCCGTCGATAGCCAGCGAGACGTAGCCGCAATCGAAATAGAGGGCGTCCTCGCCCAACGCCTCGTTCAGGTCGAGCTTCCATTTCGGCTCGGTGGGAGAGTCCATCGACACCGCCGCCAAGAAGGTAGTCGAATCCTCCCCGGCCGCGGGCGGCACCTCACGCCTGTTGCCGTCATAGCCGTCCTGATAACCGAAGTCGCCATAGTTGTCGTAGTCGAAATAGTCGTCGCGGTTGGGCTCCACGCATTCGCGATCCACGCAGTCCGGCCCGTCGCAACTCGAATTGACGCATATGTGCCAGGTCGAGTAATCCTCATCGAACCTCTCAGCGTCCGCTGCGCCGCGCTCGTAGTCCTCCTCATAGCCCTGGTACCAGTTGCTGTCGCCGATGGCGGTGCCGGGCCGCGAACTGACCAGCATGGTGGTGTCATCCAGAAATCCCTCCACCTGCAAGGCACTGACGCCGGGGAAGACTCCGGCCAGGTCGACCAGTTCGGTCAGGACCGGCTCGGCGGTGAAATCCGGGGCAACGGCATCGTCGCCTGGCAGCGGCTCGTGCTGCCGGACCGCGATGAACCAAGCCGCCGTGGCGGCCAGCGCCAGCACCGTCACCGCCGCGCCGATTATCGCGAGCCCACGCCTACGGCGTCTCGCCGGTGGCTCCGCCAGGCCCGATTGGCGGAGCGGACCAGGTAGCGGCACCGGACCAGCGAGCGGCAGCCCACCGGAGAACGACGGGCTGGCGCCGACGGACGGGACGCCGAAGACGGCCTGAGGGTCGGACGGCTGCGGGACGCCCGTTAGCGGCGGGTTGCCGGACAGTGGCGGTTCGCTGGACAGCGTCGGGGCACCGGGCAGCGGCGGGTTGTTGGACGGCGTCAGGGCACCGGGCCGTGGCGGGTTGCTGGACGGCGAAGGGCTGCCAGGCAGTGGCATGGCACCGGCTCGCGGCGGGTTGCCGGACGCCCACGGGGCACCGGCCTGCGACGCGGCGCCAACCACGGGCGCGAGACGGGGGGTCGG
>JAISCU010000146.1 GCA_031265345.1 Bifidobacteriaceae bacterium | reverse complement strand
CGAGTTGATCGGCGCGGGCCATGGCAGTGACTTGCCGATCCCTGCGGGCTATTGGAGCGCGATGGCCGCCACTGGGGGGACGCGGGCGGCCTTGCGGGTCGCGGCGGCGGCGACCAGCGCGCCCACAATGACCGCAGTCGCCAGGACGGCCGCGAGGAAACCGCCAGGAGCGCGGGCGGCGAATCCGATCCCGTCTTCGCTCTGAGCGAGGGCATAAGCGCCGACCAGCCCGATGCCGCTCCCGCAGGCCAGTCCCACCAGCGACCCGACCAGCACCAGGAGGCCCGACTCCACCACCAAGCCCTGCCGGACGGACAAGGCGAAAGCGCCCAGCGCCCGCTGCAGCCCCATCTCTTGACGCCTCTCCATGGCCGAGACGCGGATGGTGTTGGCGATCCCGACCACGGTGATGATGATTCCCGCGCCGAACAGTCCCAGGGCGAGGGCCACGATCAGACGCATGTACCCGCTCAATTCGGTGACCGCCTCACTCGTGCCGTAGAAGGAGACAGTGCGGCCGTACAGAGCCTCCTTGACCTGGTCGCTCGCGGCGGCGGGGTCCGCTCCGGGCGTGAACATGAGCCAAATCTGCGGATCGCCCTGCCCCGCCACCGCGCCGAAGTCGTCAGCGCCCAGGAATACGGCGCTGTCGCCTCGGGTGTGGACCTCGGTGGTCAGGCGCCCCTCGCCCGCCGCGCCGACCACCGTGGCTTCCGCTTGGTCCGGGATTCCGAGCCCTGCTTGCAGCACCACCGTGCCCGGAGCCACGGCGTCGAATCCTTCGCCGCGGTGGATCACGGCCGCGACCTCCGGGCTCGCGCTCACCGCCAGGACCTTGATGGTCTCGTGCCCGTCGACTCGCACTTCGACCATCGACGTGGCCACCATGGCGGCGTCCTGGACGGTCTCGAGCCCGGTGACGGTCTGCAGAATATTGGTCGCATCGGCCCGATCCTCGCCCTCGGGCACCACCACCAGGTCCGGCTGCGGCACATCCGACATCGCCTTGCCCACCGACGCTGCGGCGGAAGACATGCCGACACCGACCAGCGCGACGAAGGCCACAGCGGCGCAGGCCAAGCCGGTGATCGATGCCGACCGGCCAGGATTCGCGGTTATCCGTTCGCACGCCTCGGACAACACCGTCCGGCTGCGGATCGGCCCCAGTCGACTCGCCGCCCTCGCGGCCAACGTGGACACTCTGCCGGCCAGCGAGATCGTCACGACCGCCACCACGACGGCGGCCATGATCGCGAGGCTGAGCACGCCCATGACCGCGAACAAGGCCATCGCCGAGACGGCGCCCGCTAACAGCGCGAGCCGGACCCACGGCACGGCCCGCCAAGACCCCTTGGCCCTTTGACGGCCTGAGGCGGAAGCCTTGAAGGCACCCAGCGGGCTGGACTTCGCCGCCTGGAGCGCTGGCGCCACCGCGCCGATCACGCACACGAGCGTGCCTGCCAACCCGGCCACGAGCAGGCTCGCGGGGCTGGCGGAGAATACGAGCGGCATCGTCGGAATGGCGCACAAGGCGGCGATCAGGCCGACGCCGACTGCCACCCCGACGACTGCGGACAAGGCCCCTACCCAGGCAGCGTTCGCCAGGACGCCCCGGACCACCTGGCCGCGGGTCGCGCCGACCAGCCGCTCCAGCGAATAGGAGCGTGCCTCGCGTTCGACCTGGACGCCGAACGCCGACTTGACCACCAACGCCAACACGATGAACGCCGCCAGGGCCACGGTCGCCGCCCCGATCGACAGGTAATCACGGCCCGGTAGGACCTGCTTCACCTGGGAGGTCACGAAATCCGACAGCGCCTGCACCGTCGCGCCGCCCGCTTGTTCGACCGTGTCGAGGGAGGCCAACTCGTCGGCCACGTCCTCGACCGCCCCTCCGGCCACGAGCAAGTCCGAATATTCGCCGGGCGCGTAGCCCAGCAGCTGGCCGATGGTCGCCTGGGTGCCGTACAGGTGCTGTTCGCCGCCGGGCAGAACAACGCCGGTCGGTCGGATCAGGCCCGAGACTTTGACGTCCATTCCGGAAGTGTCCATCGGGGTCGGCGCCACTGTGAGCTCCGCGCCCGGCCGGGTTCCGTAATCCCGCGCCGCCGCCTCGCTGATCAGCACCTCGCCGTCCTGGGGAAGAGAGCCCTCGGCCAACTCCACCGATGGCGGCAACCAGTCCAGGGAGCTGAACCTGGCGGCCTTGGCTCGGTCGCCCCGACTCACGAACGCGGTCCCGTGGGACGATCCCGTGACTCCTTCGACGCCCGGTAGGTCCGCGATCCGGGCGGCTGCGCGGTCATCGAGGGGGCTGGGGTCGGCGTGTCTCGCGGTCCTGACCACCAGCGAATACTCCTCGAAGGCCTGATCCAAGTCGTGCTTCGCGGCGGCCCACATCGAGTCCTGGAACATGAACACCGAGGCCAGGAAGGCCGTCCCCAACGCGACGGCCAGGGCGATGGGCGCCGCGCGGCGCAATTCCCGGTGCATCTACCCGCGCCCCTCTGTGCGGCTCTCAACGGTGCTTCCGACGGTGTTCGATGCCGCGCGCCCAGCCCCGGAATCCGCCACGACTTTCCCGTCGCTCATCTCCACGACCCGGTCCGCGCGGGCCGCCGCGAGCGGGTCGTGCGTGACCATCAGGATCGACTGGCCGAGTTCCTGACTGGACCACTGGAAGAGGTCGAGCAGCTGCTCGGAGGCCGCCGAGTCGAGCGCGCCGGTCGGCTCGTCCGCGAACAGGACCCTGGGCTTGGCGACCATCGACCTTGCGATTGCCACCCGCTGCTGTTGGCCGCCCGAAAGCTCGTTCGGGTACCTTTCCATCAGGCTGTCGAGGCCCAGCGCCTTGACCACCCAGTCCACCCATTTGGCGTCCGGCCTGCGCCCCTGCAGGCGGAGCGGGTACAGGATGTTCTCTTTCGCGGTCTTGGAACTGAACAAGTTGTAGGCCTGGAAGACGAATCCCGCCGCCTTGCGGCGGAGCTTTGTGAGCGGACGGTCTGCCAGTCCGGTGATGTCGGTGCCAGCGAGGGCCACCATCCCGGAGTCGACCGAGTCGAGCCCCGAGGCGCATTGCAGGAGGGTCGACTTCCCCGAGCCCGAGGCGCCCGTCACGGCGAGGAACTCCCCTGGGTTCAGCGTCAGGCTGACGTGATCCAGCGCCTGGACGGTCTCCAGGCCGCTCACGTAGGTCTTGTTCACTCCGGCCAGCACCAAAGGCTGACTGGCTGGTCGGTCGGCTCGTTGGCTGACCGGTTGCCTGGCTGGTTGCCTGGTTGATCGCCTGGTTGATCGCCCGGCTGATGGCCCGGCTGATGGCCCGGCTGATGGCCTGGCGCCACCGGCGATGTTCTTGTCCATCACGTACCCCTGTTCGTCCTGTTGGCTCGCTGAAACGTCATGGGGGAAGCCCGAAGGCCGGTGTGGGATTGGAACTGTTGCGCTGCTCCTTGATCCTTGGTGGCAACCATTTCATGGCGGTGGGCGCGCCCAATGGTCCTTTGAGACAACAGCCCATCGTGCCCAGGAAGGATGGCCAGAAGCGGGGGGGGGCGTATAGGGCGATTTCGCCGCCGGAACTAGAGGCGCCGCCAACGGCCATATGTCGCTGACGGAATATTGCGCGAGCGATATAGTAATTCGGTGGGTGAGGACTGGGTAGACGAATGGTCCGCGGAAGCGAGAAGTTGGTATGAGCGCCTTCGTCCTGGAGATCAGAGCCGGGTGGACCGCGTCGTCGGAGTGCTCAAGGAGCGCGGAAATCTGGCGAAGATGCCGTTGTCGCGGACGCTGGGCCACGGCCTGTTTGAGCTCCGGTTCACATTGGATAGGCGACAGATGCGTATCACCTACACGTTCAAGCCGGGTAAGAGGATTCTTCTGTTGACAACATTTGCCAAGACCAGAGACAACGAACAACGCGAAGTCCGACGAGCCCGTGAAGCTCTTGAGGCGCTGGCAGAAGGGAAGTGGTGAGAGGCATGGCGATGACGTTCACCGATGGCGACGAAGTGCGGCGAGAAGCCCACGCGAAATACTCCGATCAAGATCGGGCCGAGTACGAGGCGGGCTACGCCGAGGCCGGTCTAGCCCTGGAGATTGCAGACATGGTCTACAACGCCAGGATGGACGCTGGCCTGTCCCAGACCGAGTTGGCCAAACGGGCGGGCATGACCCAATCTGCCGTCTCGCTCGTGGAGGGCGGTGGACGGGTGCCGACCCTCGAGACCCTTGCGCGCATAGCCAAAGCAGTCGATCGAGGATTGCGCGTCGAGTTCGCCGCCGCGGAGTACCTGGGCCGGTAAGCGGGGCCCGGCTGGTCGTTT
>JAISCU010000101.1 GCA_031265345.1 Bifidobacteriaceae bacterium | reverse complement strand
CCCCAAAAGATCGGGCTGATCGTCGCCGCGATACTCGTCCTCACCCATCTGAAATACCCATCAAACTACCCCTGGTGAGAAAACCTCACTGTCCGGCCGACTCTTGCAGGACAAGTATTAGGGACGCTCCACGATACATATAAGCCGCATATGCGCGCGCTTTCCATGCAGAAGTGAGTTATACTGCTTCCGATACGCCATATTAGAGGGGGAACCGTGCTAATCAGTTTCAGCGTTGAGAACTTCCGATCCATCCGTGATCGTCAAACGCTTTCTATGGTTCGGGCTGGCGATGGCTCCACGAGTCGGTTGGCCGTCGAAGGCGGACTGGCGGGTGGCGACGTGTCACCAGTCGCCGTCGTCTTCGGGGCCAACGCGTCAGGGAAATCTACCGTGGGGGCGGCGATGAAATATGTGCAGCGGATCGTGCGGCAGTCGGCGCTGCGGGAAGCCGGGACCCCCTTGCCTGTCGAACCCTTCTTACTGGACGCGGAATCCGCTTCGCGTCCGTTCTCAGCTGAGGTGTGGTTCACCTGGAAGGGCCGGGAATACCGGTACTCGTTCAAGATCGGTGCGGGAGTGGTGCTCGCAGAAGAGTTGAAGCAAGTCGTGGTGGGGCAGCGGAGGACAGTCCGCACGCTGTTCAGCCGAGAGGTCGTCGACGGTGTCGACGTCATCACTCCATCGAGTTTTCTCTTGGGTGCGAAACGGTCGATAGCCGCCGCTACACGCCCGAACTCGCTCTTCTTGTCCAAAGCCGCCCAAGAGAACTACAAGCCCTTGACCGAAGTCTACGAGTGGTTCGTGGAGCCAGCTCCCGCGTTCGAGGAGCTTGACGACGACTGGTCCGATCCTCGCATGCTGCTTCTTGAGACGGACTTAGAGTTTCGGGCTTGGCTGATCAATCTGTTGCGACAAGCGGATCTGGGCGTCACCGGTGTCTCGGCAACGCGTCCCGCAGGCAAGCCGCCGTCGCACCCGGTTCCGATGGTCGCATCCGGTGCCGACGCAGATGCCTCGGCAGCCGCTGCGCCGCGAATCCATCCACGGTACAAGCGCCCTGTCCTCATCCACTACTCAGATCCGGGGCGCAGAGTTGGCGGCGAAATCCCGTGGCGCCTCGAGTCCGCTGGGACAAGGCAGCTGTGGGATCTGGCTTATCCAGTATTCCAATCGTTAGACTCTGGTCGGGCGCTCGTTGTCGATGAGATGACCGCTCTGCACCCGCTGGTGGTGCGCGCAATCCTCGAGATGTTCCAATGCGAGCAGACCAATCCGAACAATGCGCAACTCATATTCACTTCGCACGACATGAGCCTCCTGGGATCATTCGCGGGCTCCGGCTACATGTTGGACCGCGACCAAATCTGGTTCACCGAGAAGGATTCCTCGGGCGCGACCGAACTGATTCCCCTGACTGATTTCCATCCCAGGAAGGACGAGGACATTCAGCGGGCCTACCTCCAGGGACGATTCGGCGCGGTGCCTTCGGTGGGCACCCTGTCGAATATGGTGCGAGCGGCCGCATGACCCGAAAAGCGAACCGGGAGAGCGGTTCGCGACGCAGGAGCCCCTACAGGTCGCAGGCAACCAGGTTCTTGGTCGTGTGTGAAGGCCAGACCGAGATGGCCTACTTTCGTCATGTCAACGGGCGCTTGAGGGGAGTTGGCGTGGCGGTCAGGCCAGTGATGGACAAGAGTTCCGCGACCGATATTGTGCGCGCAGCGAGCCAATACAAGCGCGGCGATCCGAAGCGCGGCATCGACCCGGATAGGTACGACGAGGTCTGGGCGGTGTTTGATTGGGATCAGAACACCGAGCAAGTCGAGAAGGCTCTGATAGCGGCCAAACGGGCCGACGTGAATGTCGCGCTGTCGAACCCGAGCTTCGAGATCTGGCTACTGTGGCACTTTGCTGACTACACGAGGCCCGGTTGCGTGCAGCGAGACGTGTTGAAAGAGCTCAGGCGCTACTGGGCAGATTTCGGCAAGGGATCCGACCTTGATTTCAACCGTCTACCTGACCATTCGGCGCCAGACGCAATCGACCGTGCGAATCGCGCGGCAGAGCGGCACAGGCGACAGGGAACGGGATTCCCGGACGATAGGCCGTCTTCGAGGATGGCCGAACTGCTCACCAGAATTGTGGACGCTTGGCAAAAGGGCAGCGGCCAAAGCCGAGACTCCTGCCCGTTGTTCTGAGCCGATGCCCTACCTCATCGATGAGCCGACCTCCAGGCCACCGGCATTCGGCGGCACCGCGTGGAGCAGCGCCCAGTGGTACATGGCGATGGCCGCCGCGGCCGCCGCGTTGATCGAGCGCGTCGAACCATATTGCGTGATCCCGTACACCGCCTGCGCGGCGGACAATGCCTCCGGCGTCAGCCCCGGCCCCTCCTGTCCGAACAACAGCACGCAGCGCTCCGGCAGTTCCGCCCGTTCCAGGGGCACGGAGCCGGGCACGTTGTCGATGGCCACTAACGCGAGCCCCTCGTCACGCGCCCACCCGGCCAACCCCGCGACATCGGCATGATGGGACACGTTCAGATAGCGATCCGTCACCATGGCCCCGCGCCGGTTCCAACGCCGTTTGCCGACAATATGGACGCCGGCCGCCCCGAACGCATTGGCTGTGCGCACAATCGCGCCGATGTTGAAATCATGCTCCCAGTTCTCCACCGCCACGTGGAACGGGTGGGCCCGTGACACCAGGTCGGCGCGGATGGCGGCCTCGGACCAGTAGCGGTAGCGGTCCACCACGTTGCGCCTGTCGCCATTGGCCAGCAACTCCGGGTCGTACCGCTGGTCGTCCGGCCAGTCGCCTGCCCAGGCCCCAACCCCGAGAGCCGGGGGTTCGGGCGGGGCCGACCCGGCGGCATCGGGCGCGGTATGACTGTCTCCCATGCCTGGCACCGTACCCTAGAGGGCGTGTCTATAGCTCTCGCCCTGGCCGAAGCGGCGCCGGAAGTGCTCGCCCTGCCTGCCTGGATGGATGCCGCCTTCCTGATCGACAAGTTCGTGTCCTGGCTGGGGCCATGGGCTCTGGTCGGCGTGTGCGCGGTCGTGTTCGCGGAGACCGGGCTGATGATCGGGTTCTTCCTGCCCGGCGACTCGCTGCTGTTCACGCTCGGGGTGTTCATCGGCGCCGGAACTGTCAACGTGCCATGGTGGGTCGCCTGCCTGGCGATCGCGCTCAGTGCCGTGGCGGGCGATCAGACGGGCTATTGGATCGGCCGCGGGCTGGGGCCGAAGGTGTTCAACAAGCCCGACTCGCGGCTGTTCAAGCGCGAGCACGTCGACCGCACCCGGGCTTTCTTCGACAAGTACGGCGGCCGCACCATCGTGATCGCGCAGTACGTGCCGATTGTACGGACGTTCGCCCCCGTTGTGGCTGGCGTGGGCAAGATGAACTACCGTCACTTCGTCTCCTTCAACATTGTGGCGGCCTTCTCCTGGGGGATCATCCTGCCTCTGGCCGGGATCGCGCTGGGCCAGTTCGAGTGGGTCGGCGACAACATCGACTTCATCATCATCCTGATAGTCCTGCTCTCGATCACGCCGATGCTGATCGAATACCTCCGCCACCGCGCCGCCCGCCGCCGCGGGGGCGCGCCAGGTTCCAACGTGGAAGAGGCTCCGGCCGACCAGCAGTCCCCGGTCAAGTAGAGGTTGCGTCTTCGGCTCCTTGCGATGGTCCCAAACCCGTGCCAACTCGCCGCCGGACGGGTGTTGGCACGGGTTCGGTACCCGACCGCGCCAGGTCGCCGATGCCGCTCGCCGAGCGGAGCTGCCGACGGACACCCCCGTGGCCGGTGAGTAGCATGGCCGGGTGCGGCTCTCACGGCGATTCGGGCAGGCGGGGGCGGGCCAGGTCAACGCCATCGCGCGCGAGCGAGCCCGGCTGGAGACCTCCGGCGCCGAGCTCACGGACCTGACCGATTCCAACCCCACCCATTTCGGGCTCGGGTCGCCAGCCGCCCTCGAAGCGGTGGCCCGTGCGGCTCGGCGGGCTGACAAGTACGAGCCCGATCCCAAGGGGCCGATCCTCGCCCGCGAAGCACTGGCCGCCCGGTTCGGCGGCACGCCCGACGACTACTGGCTGACCGCCTCCACCTCCGAGGCCTACTCCTGGGTCTTCGCCATCACGACCGATCCCGGCGACCCCATCGCCATCCCCGCGCCCGGCTACCCGCTGATCGAGCCGCTGGCCGCCTTGGCAGATCTGCGGACGCTCGACTGCCGCTGGCACTACCTTCCCAGGGACGGCTGGTGCGCCGATCCCGCCGCGATCAAGGACGCCGCCAAGGCAGGAGCCCGCATCTTTGTGCTCATCAATCCCGGTAATCCGACCGGCGCCTATGTTGACTCCGCGGCTGCTGCCAGGGTCGCTGAGGCCTGCCGAGCCACCCACGGAGCGATCATCGCGGACGAGGTCTTCAACCCGTTCCACCTGGACGGCCCGCCCACGTCGCTGGCCGGTCAGGATCAGGCGGTGACCTTCGCCTTCAGCGGGCTCTCGAAGCTGCTCTGCGCCCCTCAACTCAAACTCGGCTGGCTGCGCCTGTCCGGCCCGCCCCGCGAGTTGGCGCCTGTTCGCGCAGCGTTGGACCAGGTCGCGGACACTTTCCTGGCGGTCAATTCGCCCGTCGCCCTGGCTTTGCCGGAACTGTTGGAATTGTCCGATGCCGTCGTCCCAGCCACCCGCACCCGCCTGGCCACCAATTTGGCGGCCCTGCGCCAGTTGCTCGAGCCCACGCCGTACCGGGTCCGGCGCTGCGAGGGCGGCTGGAGCGCGATCGTCGATCTGCCGCAGGCACTGGCGGACGATCACCTGCCCGTCGCCCTGATGCGCGACGCGGGGCTGGCGGTGCATCCGGGCTGGTTCTACGACATCGTGCAAGGCCCGACGCTGGTGCTGTCGCTGCTGCCCCCTCCCGACCAATTCACTGATCAATGTGGGCGGCTGCTGTCGGCGCTCGGCAGTCAGGATTTCCTCGAGCCGACGTAGCCGTAAATGTGGGAAATGCCGCCTATCTCTGACTCGAATTCGCCGGGCATCGCGAGGATCAGGACGTCGTCGTGAAGCTCTCCCTGGAAGGTCAGAACGCCTGGCAGCGAGAACGTGAAAGGAGTGTCTTCGGTCTCTGACACGTATGTGCCGCTGCGGCGCTCACCGTGGATGGTCAGCGCGAAGGTGTCGCCGGTGAGAAACTCGAGAGTGAGGTCGTTGATCCCAGGCTCATCGCTCTTGACTATTGCCGTCGCTCCGTCGATCTCCTCAAACTTGAATGTGCCCGTGATACCACCGGGATCGCCCTCTTCGGTGTTCAAGGACGCGCTCGCGGTGGCCGTCGATCCAGCGGTTGACGGCGACCCGCCAGCGGACGGTGCCGGGGCGGGCACCCGGATGATCGCCAGAACCGGAATTACTGCCACCGCGATCGCCGCCCAAACGCCGTGCCATGCCAACCGCCGGGCCCTTTGGCGTTTGATTCGGACTCTGACGAGTCGGAACAGGCCGAACATCAGGCCGAAGCCGCCAAGGAAGACGGTCAGGAACCAGGCGATGCTAGCCGTCCTTACGAGCATCCCTGATGCCGGATAGCCTGAGAGCGAGAACGCGATGACGATGTCTGCCGCGATGCCCGCACCCTTCGAGCGTTCCTTGGGCCTCGGCCTGGCGCCGGGATAGCTCGGCGGGGCCTGGGCCGATGACGATGGATGCGGGGACCACGGGGCTGGTTGCGGCGGATACTGCTGCGGGGGCTGTGGCATCTGATCGCGGGCCCTGTTCACTGCGGCGCGCACCGATTCGTCCCCGTTGGCCTCCAGCCAGTCCAGCAGCGCAGGATAAACGTTCGGATGGGCGGCGATATCCCGCCAAAGGCTCGGTTGAGCAGCGGCGATGGCCTCCAGTTGCTCTGGCGGCGTGCCCCGATTACTGACCGCCGCCTGCGCCGCCGTGTGATCGCTGAAGTCGGGCTTCGGCGTTGTCATGACGCTGCTCCTCACTGGTCGTGCGGGCAAGCTCCGCCGCGTACCCGCAATGCCAGCCAGCGTAACCATCCTCAGTCGCCCAATGGTCTGCTCCGAGCAGACAACCCCGGCCAGAAATGGTGCCAGGTTCATTTCCGGCTGATTCCATCCCTTGTCTGGTGATTATCACGAGTCTTCGACGGGCCCTGGCCCTTTCGAAGACTCGGCGATGGTTGGCCGAAAAGATGCATAGGCTGGCACTCGATTTCGAGAGCCAGGGATCGCATCTTTTCACACATCACACCAAGCGGATTGATCGCGCCGAAGCGAGTGTGACGCCCCCTTTCCAGTCCGGCGATCATCGCGAGTGCGACCGCGCGGCAACTGAGGCGCGAACAACCCAATGGCTAGTGAAGACGCCGCCTCGCTCATCGACCCGTCCATGGGGGTGGATCGGCGTGGACGCCCAATCGCTGCCTAGGAGGCCGCGCCCAGGCCGAGGTCGTCCAGGCCGAACAGGTAGTAGTAGGGAAGGCCGAGCGCCTCGATCTTCGCGGCCGCACCAGTGTCGCGATCGACGATCACCGCCACCGCCTTGACCGACGCGCCAGCTTCGCGCAGGGCCTCCACTGCGGTGATCACGGAGCCGCCGGTGGTGGATGTGTCCTCGACCGCCACTACTGCACGCCCACGCACGTCCGGCCCCTCGATTCGGCGCTGCAACCCATGCGCCTTGGCGTCCTTGCGGACCACGAAAGCGTCCAGGTCCAGGCCGCGGGCGGCGGCGGCATGGAGCATTGCGCCGGCCACTGGGTCGGCCCCCATGGTCAAACCGCCCACAGACAGATAATCGTCACCGGCCACCAGCCCCCGCTCCTCCAGCAGGTCGAGCAGCAAATGGCCGACCAGCGGAGCCGCCAAGTGGTGCAGCGTGACGCGCCGCAGATCGACGTAGTAGGAGGCTTCGCGGCCGGACGCCAGCACCACACGGCCACGAATGACCGCCAATTCGGACACCAGGCGCCGCAGTTGCTCGCGCGGATCGAGCGCCGCCAATTCAGAATTCAGCGGGACCCCGTTCACCGGTCCTCCATCTGGCTCAGCGCCCGCACAATGAACCGGGGCGCCAATCGGGCCACCTGGCCCAAAGCGCCGTAGCGCCATGACGGGGTCGAGAGCACAACGCCGCGACGGACGTCCGAGAGGGCTCGGGAGACGACATCGGCGGCCTGGAGCCAGGCGACCGACGGATAAGACAGGTAGTCCAAACCTGCCCGAGCGTGAAACTCCGTGCGCGTCAGCCCCGGCAACAAGGCCGTGGCCGTCACGCCCGTGTCTTTCAATTCGACGGCCAGGGCTTCCGTGAAGGACTTGACCCAGGCCTTGTCCGCCGCGTAGATGCCGGAGGTGAGGTAGGCGGCCACGGACGAGACGTTCAGGATCGCCCCGCGCCCCCGCGCCACCATCGCGCGGGCCGCCGCGTGGGAGAGCACCATGACCGCGTGGATCATGACCTTCTCCATGGCCACCGCGTCCCGGATCGGCGCCTCCAGGAACGGCTGGCGAACCGCGAACCCGGCGTTGTTGATCAGCAGGCCGACCGGCCTGGCGGGCGCTTTCAGCCGGTTGCCGACACGGCTCAGGTCCCGTTCTTTCGTCAGATCGGCCTCCATGATCTCGACCCGCACCCCCGCCGCCGAACGGATTTTGGCGGCTAGCTGCTCCATCCGGCCGCCGTCGCGCGCGACCAGCACAAGATTGTGCCGGACTGTGGCCAATTGCCAGGCGAACTCCTCGCCCAATCCGGCGCTCGCCCCGGTGATCAGTGCTGTACCCATGGGACCAGCCTACTTGGCCGGTCCCGCGTGGCCGTTTAGCCTTGGCTCATGCGGATCGCCACCTGGAATGTCAACTCGCTGCGCGCCAGACTCGACCGGACCCTCACCTACCTGCGGGAACATCAGGTCGATGTGCTGGCGTTGCAAGAAACCAAAGTCAAGGACGCCGCCTTCCCCATCGACGCCTTCACCGCGCTCGGCTACGAGGTGGCCCACTTCGGTCTCAACCAATGGAACGGCGTCGCGGTGGCCTCGCGCGTCGGCCTGACTTGCGTCGAGACCTCGTTTCCCGGCCAGCCCGCCTTCGCCAAGGCGGCCCTGACGCCGGTGGTGGAGGCCCGCGCGCTCGGCGCGGTTTGCGGCGGCGTCACGGTGTGGTCGCTCTACGTGCCGCACGGCCGGGCTCAGGACGACCCGCACATGGCCTACAAGCTGGCTTTCCTAGAAGCTTTGGCGCACGATGCCGCTCGCTGGCTCTCCGCCGACCCATCAGCCCAGATCGCTTTGGTAGGAGACTTCAACGTCGCGCCCTTGGACACCGATGTGTGGGATCCTTCCGCCTTCGAGGGGTTGACGCATACATCGCCGCGTGAGCGCTCGGCGTTGGAGGAGTTGGCGGCGGCCGGTTTCCGCGAGGTGGCCCGCGAGCATCTGCCCGCCGAGCATCTGTACACCCAATGGGATTACCAGCAACTCCGTTTCCCCAAGAACGAGGGCATGCGGATCGACTTCGCCTACTGTTCGCCCGCCCTGGCGGACAGGGTGGTGGCCGTGGAGATCGTCCGTGACGAACGCAAGGGCAAAGCGCCCTCGGACCATGTGCCCGTCCAGCTAACCCTCGCCGACTAATCCGGGAACGGTTCCTCATCCCGCACGCGGGGCCGCCCCAGGATGTGAAATGCGGCCAAAATGCCTTCGTGGTCGGAACCGGTCGACCGCGAACCTCGTGAGGGCGCATTTCGTCCCGGGGGCGGGCCCGGACCCGCCGATCCGGGCGCGAATTGCGCCCAAAACGCGTTCGCGGTCGCGCCGGTCGTGCCACGAACCCCGCCAGGGCGCATTTCACGCCCGGGCCCGCGCCGCGGGGCGCCGAAATGCGGGTCAAACGCGTTCGTGGTCGCGCCGGTCGTGCCACGAACCCCGTCGAGGCGCATTTCACGCCCAGGGCCCGGCTGCCTCGCCCAAACCCCCACCACTCCAAGGGACACATCCTCGATCCGGGCGCGAATTGCGGCCAAAACGCCTTCGTGGTCGCATCCGGCCGACCACTAACCTCCTGTGGCCGCAATTCACCTCCCGCCTGCAGAGTCCTCGCTGATCGAACATGACTTCGCCGAGGTCTTGACACGCAGGGACGGGGTTCCCGCCCCCGGGCCACTAACCTTGACCCATGGCCCTCACCGCCACTTCGGCCGCTCCAGCGATGACCACGCCGGGACCACCGCGCCTGACTCTGCCGTCCCGGCCGTTCGGAGTGGGTGCGTTGACGCCGTTCCCCATGAGTTCGCTCCGCTCGAGCGTGGCCGCCGCGACTGAGCCCGCCCTCATCGCCGATCCGGCGGCGGCCACTGCGCCACCGCCTGGCCAGCGGGGCGCCCCTACCCGCCAAAATCAACAGCCCTCACCGCCAGCCAGCCCGCGGCCCCAGCCGTATCAGGTGCCCGGCGCCCCGGCGACTCGGTATTCACAGCCTGGCCAACCGGCGTACCCACTGGACCAGCAACAAGCCCACCAGCAGGCTTACCGGCAGCCGTATTCTCCGGCGCGACAGCCTTATCCGCAGCGCTCGCCTCAGGCGTATCAACAGGCTTACCAGCAGCCCTACGGGCGGCCATCCAATCAGGCCAACCGAGGGCAGAACGCGGGCCGCCGAATCAGTCAGGTCGTGTCCAAGACTCCAGCCCAGATCTGGGCCGAACAGGCCCGTGCGGCGGCTCAGGCCGGCAATCGGGTCCCGCCGCCCCCACCGACAGGCCCATCACGGTACGCGCCGACGCCGGGCTCGATGTTCGGCGGACCTGTGCCGACAGACCCACGCGCGCGAGCGGCATCGTCCAACCGAATTATGCCGAGGCGCGCCAAATCGAGCGCGGGCACGAGGGTGATCGTCTGGGCCTTCATCCTGGCAGTGATGGGCCTCGCCCTGTTCGGGGACCTGTTGTTCCCGTAGCGGTTCCCGTCGCGCGGGCGAGCGGGCAAGAGAATGGCGCCGGGTCCATCGGGGGGAGGAACCGGCGCCACAAATAGAGTTCCACAATCTTGGCCGTTCCGCATCCCCGGAATGGGTAAGAGTACTCACCGCTTGAGCGTTTTTGCTCATCAGACCCGTGTCGCGCTTGACAATTCGCGGCCGTGTTGCTCGCCGACCGGGTCCGCAAGCGGCACACCAAGCGGCACAACAAGCCGTCTACACGATCCCGTAGAGCCTGTCCCCGGCGTCCCCCAGGCCCGGAACAATGTAGCCCTTGGCGTTCAGCCGCTCATCGACTGCCGCCGTCACGATCCGGATGCCGCCATGCTGTCCGAACGCCTCATCGACCGCCGCCAAGCCCTCCGGCGCGCACAGGATGCAAATGGCCGTGACGTCCTTCGCCCCGCGCTCGAACAGGTAATCGATGGATGCGATCAGGGTGCCGCCCGTCGCGAGCATCGGATCGAGCACGAAGCACTGGCGTCCGGACAGATCGTCCGGCAGGCGGTTGGCGTAGGTGATGGCTTGGAGGGTCTCCTCGTCGCGCTGCAGGCCGAGGAACCCGACCTCGGCCGTCGGCAGCAGGCGCGACATGCCGTCCAGCATTCCGAGCCCGGCCCGCAGGATCGGCACCACGATGGGACGGGGGCGGGAGAGCGCGACCCCCACCATCGGTGCCACCGGAGTGTCAATAGTCTGGTCGTGGACCGCGATCTCGCGGGTCGCCTCGTAGGCGAGCAGCGTCACCAGCTCCGCCACCAGTGCCCGGAAGGTGGGCGAATCGGTGTCCTTGTCGCGCAAGACGGTCAGTTTGTGGGCGATCAGGGGATGATCAGCGATGTGTACCTGCATGTTTCCAATTTACTGCCCTCGCCGCGGGCCGACGCGCGTCATGGTGCCTGCCGACACCTCGGGTCACAGGATCACATCTCATCCAGGATCAGACGTGGCGGCGAGCCATCGGGAAACCGCAGCACGGAGAAATGGCGACGGTCAAGGGTGAGGATGTCACGGGTGCGGTACTCGTGCGCCAGCACGATCAACGAGGCGTCGGTGAGCCCAATCGATTGATCAGCGAAGCGATGCAGCACTTCGACGGCCTGTCGCACGCGCTCCACCGGCATCGACGCGAGCTCCCAGGCCCCGCTCCCAAGTTCGCTCAGGACCGCCGACTCGGCGGCGCGCCCGTGCCGCGTCAGGACCAGGTAGTCGAGCTCCGCGAGCACGAAGGGCGAAATCACTCGCGGAGCCTTGCGTGTGCCCAGCGCTGCGGCCACTGCCGCGTGGTGCGGATCGGACCGGTCGAACAGCGCCAACAACGCGCTGGTGTCGACGATCATCGAAGGCCGAACCCATCAGCTAGGAGCTCATCGACGCGTTCGCTGATCGGGTCGCCGCTCGCATAGAGCCCAACATTCGGCTCTGGCGGCACCGCCGGGACTCCCTGGTCGATGGCGTCGCGAATGACCTCGGCCTCGCTGGAGCCTCGTAGAAGGGCCGCCGTCTCGACTCGCGCCTTCAGGTCGTCCGTCAAGTAGATCGTCGTCTTCTGCACGCCATACATGATGCCATACTTGGCAAACCAACGGCACAATGGTGGGGTGGACGTTCCCGCGTTGTCGGCCTGGACCGAACCGATGCTTCGTGCGTTGTCTTTGGCCGCCGATGCCGCTCGCGCCAGTGGCGACGTTCCCGTCGGCGCCGTTGTGGTGGGGCCGGGCGGCTCGGTCATCGCGACCGGAGCCAACCGGCGGGAAGACGACCACGACCCCACGGCGCACGCTGAGATGGTGGCTCTGCGAGCGGCATCGGCGGCGTTGGGCAGTTGGAGGCTGGACGGATGCAGCCTCGTGGTGACCTTGGAACCCTGCGCGATGTGCGCCGGGGCGTTGATCGCGGCCCGTGTGGACCGGGTGGTGTTCGGCGCCTGGGATGACAAGGCCGGGGCTTGCGGCTCGGTCTGGGACCTGCCGCGCGACCGGGCCTCGCTCCACCATCCGGAAGTCGTTGGCGGGGTCCTGGCGGCTCAGAGCGGGCGCCTGCTGGCAGACTTCTTCGCCTCGCGGCGCGACTGACTCGCCACGCCTGGTACTCTTTGCGGCGGTGGCGTGTCCGAGCGGCCTAAGGAGCACGCCTCGAAAGCGTGTGTGGGGGCAACTCCACCGCGGGTTCGAATCCCGCCGCCACCGCCATATCCGAAAAGGCCGTCCGACCTGGGGCAAACGCCCGGTCGGGCGGCCTTTTCGCTGCCTGGCGGACCGCCTGCGGTGCGGAAGAGTCGCAGTAACCGCACGATTAGCATTGAGCCAACCGCACGGTTGCGTTATGCTCCGATTGGATCCATAAGGGAGGAACAACCGCGTGCTCATTACCGCCACCGAACTCAAGGCCAACGTCGGCCGATACCTTGACCATGCGGGTCGCGAGGACATCTTCGTGACGCGTAAAGGCAAGGTGGTCGCCAAAATCTCGAGCCCGTCCGACGGCAGGGTGGCGCTGCTCGGCAGCCTTGTCGGCATTGCCGAAGGCGAGACGGCGACCGCTCGGGAAGCCCGCGCGGCAAGGCTGGCCGGCGCATGAAGGCGCTGCTCGACTCAAACGTCATCATTGACGTGATGGAGCGCCGTGAAGTCCTCTTCGATGACTCGTACGCCGTGGTGCGTCTGGCTGCGGAGGGCGGACTCGAAGCCCTGGTTCCGGCGTCCAGCATCTCAGACATCTACTACATCATTCGCCGGGCCGGCCAGGACGCCGTCACCGCGCGTGACGCCATCGCCGCGCTTGCTCAACTTGTGGCAATCTGCGACACCTCAGCATCGGACGTTGCGACTGCGCTCACCTATGACATGGACGACCTCGAGGACGCCATTGTCGCGGCTGCCGCCAAGCGCGAGAAGGCAGACTTCATAATCACCCGCGACGAACGCGATTTCGTGGGCTCGCCGGTCCCGTCCATCTCGCCCGCAGATTTCCTCGCCGAACACGGCTCCGGGTTCCCAGGCGCGGCGGCGCCCTGAACCTAGCTCCAGACGCGGTTGAGCGCAAGGCGGAGCAACGCGGGCGGAGCCAGTTCTAGGCCGCCGCGCACAGCCACGTTGCGGAGCCATTCGGCGCGGTCGATGAACCCCGAATCGAGGAACGCGTGCTGGAGGGCCAGTTCGGCCCGCAGTGTTCGCAGGCCGCCCCGGCGGCGCCAACCGGCCGCTGAGACTCGGTAGTCGACCAGCGGTTCGGGCAGATTGGCGACGGCGGCACCGGCCTGCAGCAGACGGACCCACAGATCGTAGTCCTCGAGGTGGAAGAACTCGCGGTACCCCCCGGCGCCCAGCACCACCGAACGCCTCATGACCACGCTCGGGTGGGCGAAGGGATTCATCATCTTCGCCGCCCGCCAGATCTCGGCGCTGGTGAGCGGGTACGACCGGACGCGACCATGCCTGGCCTGCCCGGCCAAGGGCGCGGCATCGTCCACGAATTCCCGAACCGCGCTGCCGACCAGGTCGAACCGGCCGGACTGGGCCAGCGGCGCCATCGAAGCGAACCGCGACGGGACGGACAGGTCGTCGGCGTCCTGGCGGGCGACCACGTCGAAGCGGCAGGCGGCCAAACCGGCGTTGAGCGCGCGAGCCAGGCCGCCGTTGGTCGGCAACGCGACCACCGAGACGCCGTCCGTCCGCGCGAACCGGTCCAAGACGGAGGCCAGCGCGGGACCGACCGGCCCGTCCCGGACCACCACGACCTGCGCGGGAGGCAATTCCTGCGCCTCCGTCACGGATCGGAAAGCCGCCTCCACCTGGCCGGGCTGGTCGCGCCAGTAGACCGGCATCAGGACGGAGAAGTCGCCCGGTTCGTTGGGCCGCCGCGCCTCGCTATCCGGCGCGCCCGGCACCGCGTCTGGCGCGCCCGGCCGCCGCGCCATCACGATCCCACCGCGCGGGCATCGACGGCTGCCACCTCGGCGGTGACCCGGCCCTGCCCGGCCAGGACCTCGGCGTTCGGGCGCGGGCGGCGGCACAACCCGTCCTTGAGCCCGCGACCGGCGGCGCGCAGCAGACGCCACCGCTCGGACGAACGGCCCACCGCGCCCAGCCAGCCGATGAAGGTGTAGGTGAAGTAGACCAGCCCCTCGACCGGGCCGAAAGCCCGCGACTTGAGCAGCGCCCAGATCTTGTTGCGGACCTCGAAATAGAACCGGTCGCCGGGCGAGCGCAGGGCGGCGGTGAACGTCTTGGTGTGGTGGACCGTCACCGAGGAGGGCACCAATATGCCGCGGCCGTGGCGCAACAAGCGGGCTGAGTACTCGAAATCGTCGTTCCAGATGAAGTAGTCGGCTAGCGGTAGACGATGCCGCCAGGCCGTGTGCGCGTCGATCAGCAGGGACACGAACGATCCGGACCGGATCGGGATCCCCCCGGCCCTGCGGGCTCGGCGGCAGTTGGCGGGCGAGGACCACAGGCGTTGGCGCTGCGTGTTCATGGGATGGTCGCGCCCGTCCGTCCACACGACCTTCGAGGAGGCCAGCGCCAGTTTGCCGGGGTAGGCGCGCCAGGCCCGTTCCAGTTCCGCGAGGGCGGTCGGGGTGGGGGCGGTGTCGTCGTCCATGAGCCAGACGGCTCCGGCCGCGAGGGCCATCAGGGCGTGCGCCAGCCCGGCGCTGAACCCCCCGGCCCCGCCCGTGTTCCGAGTCAGTTCCACGACCTCGGTCACTACTGGGTGCTCCGCTGCCACGGCGGCCGAGCCGTCGGTCGAGGCGTTGTCCACCACCAGCACCGCGTCGACCGGCCGGGTCTGCGCCGCCAACGCGTCCAGGGTGCCGACCAGCAGGTCACGCCGGTTGTAGGCGACCACCACCGCGACGATCTTCATCCGGCGTCCTCCGTGCTGTCGGTGCGCCCAGCGTTCCGTGCCCCGTTCGTGCCCCCGCTGCTCCCGGCGCTCTCAGCGCGCCCTGCCCTGTTCGTGCTCCCAGCGTTCCTCGCCCTGCTCGCGCTCTGGGTGCCGCCCGCGCTGTTCGTGCCCCGCGTGCTCTCAGCGCGGGCCGCCCCGCCCGCTTCGTCCGCCCCGCCCGCTTCGTCCGCTTCGCCCGCGCCCCCGGTACGCGCATGGCACCACGGTCCGCACGGGCTTTCCGCGCTCGCCGCTGCCTCCGCGCCGCCCTCGCTTCCCACTCTTCGCCTCGCCAGGCCTGCCGAGTTCGCCGAGTTCGCCAAATCAGCCAGGTTCGCCTCCGCCAACTCGATCATCCGGCTGCAGGCCTCGACGAACGCCTTGGTGGCGGCACCGGGCCGGGTGTCGCCGAGGTAGTACTCGGTCATGGCGGCGCGGTCGGCGCGAGCCGTGTCATGCGCGATCAGTTGCGCCACGAAGTCGGCGACGCGGTCAGCCTCGCCCTCCCCCAGGCGCGGCGTCAATTCCAGCAGGGGCGTGGGCGCGACCACCGCTTCGGGGCTGGGCGGGACCGTCACCGTGAGCGGCCTTCCCGTCACCAGGAAGTCGATGGCCAGGGACGACACGTCGGAGATCAACAGGTCGGCTTGGGCCAGGACATTCGCCGCGTCGCCGCCCAGCGACACCGTGTGCCCGGCTGCCGGGTCGGCCTTGGCGGCTGCCTCGACCGCTTGCCGCGCCACGGCATCGGCCTGAGCGAAGCCCGCCAGCCGGGTGCCCGTCAAGGGATGCGGCCGGTAGATCACCCGGAACCGCCGGTCCGCCGCCAACGCCGCCACGATCCGGCGCCCGCAGGCGGCCAGCGAGGAGTAAGCCGCCGAATCGGTTCCGCCCTCCCAGGTCGGCGCGTACAGCACGGTCCAGCGTCCGTCCCCGCTGCACGATGCCGCCGTACCGCGCCCCGCCCTTCGCCGTCTCGTCAGCGGGGCGTCAGCAACCGACCCGTCGCGGGGCTTGGCAGGGCCGAACATCCGGCGGATAGTGGGGCCGAGCCGATGAGGTTCGGGCAAAAGGGGCGGCTGGGAACACGGGTTTGCGTCAGACGCCAACCCGTGTTCCTGGGGTCTGGGCGCGGGATCGACTTGGGGGCGGCCGATGATCACGCAGCGGGCGGGGGCGTCGAAGAGCGGCAGGTGGGCCGCCAAACGGTCGATGGCGGCCTGGCCGGCCACGAAGGTGAAATCGTAGGCTTTGGTCTGCCCGGACACGGAGACCACTTTGTCGGAGTCGCCGTGCATGATCGAGACATGGACCAGTTGCGGGAAAGCCAGCATCGAGAAATTGGCGGCGTTGTGGTTTATGTAGAGGACTAACCGGACCGGGCTCTTGGACAAGACCAGATCGACGGAAGAGTAGTGCGAGATGGTGTAGGCGGGCAGGTGCGACTCGCGTCGGATCGCCTTGATCGCTCGTGAGTCGGTGCCGATTATGACCAGCTTGTGCGTCCGGTGCAGCGTGCGCAGCGCCTTGTACCAGGGGCGCAATTGGTAGAGCCCCTGGACGGTGTCCGCGAAATAGACGATCACCTGGGCGTCGATTGGGTTGCTGGCCAGCAAGCGTTCGTCGCCGCGCCCGTCCGGGATCGCCTTGGGCAGCAGCCCCGAGGCCCTGACCAGCGCTATCGCGAGCTTGAAGGCTCGTGCGGCCAACACGTTCGGGGACAGGGCCGCCACCGTCAAAGCCTTCCGGCCACCGCGCCTAGACATATTTCGCGGCCTCTTCCATGAAGCGGCGCGCATATTCGCCGCGCGGTATGTCGCCCAGGTAATAGGTCTTGAGGTCGCGCCTGGTGGCGGCCAACGGGTCCTCGCCCCAAATGGCATCCAGGGCCGGCTCTAGAGTGTGGGCCTCGCCGGGGGTCCCGTCGGCCAGAGTCCCAGCGGCCAGAGTCCCAGCGGCCAGAGACCTAGCGGCCGCAGTCCCATCGGCGGGCGGCGGTTCGCCCAACGTCGAATAGTCCACGACGTAGGCCCCGCGGGCGACGGGGAACTCGACCGCGAATTCCTCCGGGCCAGCGGTCACGGCCATCATGACGAAGGGCTTCTCGGAGTACAGATAATCGTTCACGACCGAGGAGACGTCGGAGATCATGAGGTCGGAATGGTTGAAGCAGTCGATGACCGACCATTCGTCCTCGGCGACGCTCGAATACACATGGGGCCGGCCGGTGGCGGCTGCGTCCTTGGCCAGCAGGGCGACCACCTCGTCACGGGCGGCGGCGGTGCGGAAGTTCTTCTCCCAGTAGGGGTGCGGCCGGAAGATGACCGTGCAGCCATGGTCCAGCAAGGCCTGGACAATCTGGGGGCCGCGCCGCAGCGAGGTGTAGTCCGAGTCCTTGGTGTTGCCGCACCAGGTCGGCGCGTACAGGGCCGTGGGCGATTCCAGCCTGCCCACCGGTCCGCGAGCAGGCTCGACGCCAGCCACCTGCGGCCGGCCCACCACCACGAAGAAATCCGGGGCTGTGGCCAGACCGGCGGCGGCGAACCGGTCGATGGCGGCCTGCCCGGCCACGAAGTCCTTGTCGTAGGCGCGGAAGACCGGCGAATAGCTGGCGATCTTGTCCGAGTCGCCGTGGTTCAGCTGGATGTGGTTGATGTGCGGATACCGCAGCATGTGGTCATTCAAGATGGCCGTGTTGACGTAGAAGACTGTCCGCAGCGATGGGCTCAGCGCGTCCTCGACGGCATCGAGGCCCACCCGGTGCAGAACTGGCACATCGAACGCCTCGACCACTTCGAGGAAGTTCTCGCGTGTGCGGGTGATGATGAAGAACGGCTTCCCCAGCCCCCGCAAGTAGTCGATCCACATGGTCAACTGGTGCAGTGAGCCGGGGGCGGCCTGCCAATGCACCGCGAAGGTTGGCGCCATGTCCTCCCAGAGCCTCGGCAGCCGGACGTTGAAACGCAACCGCCCAATGGCGAAGATCGCCAGATCGGCCATCAGCACCAGATCGGTCAGAGCCGCCACCGCCGCCACCGTCAACTGGAGGACCGGCCAGTGGTCGCCAGCCAGCACCAGCACGGCCGCGGCCGCCAGGTTGGCCCAGAAGATCGTGTCGGCGGGCAGGTGGACGGTCCTGGTCTTGACCCCTGGGAAGCCGGTCGCGTAGGGGAAGGCCTGGGCGGCGAAGGCACGGGCCACCGGCTCGGCCAGCAAGCAGCCCGCGAGGGTGGCCACGGCGGCAAGACGGGCTGGCGCGGCATCGGGCAAAGAAAACCCGAGAACCGCGCACAAACACGACAGGCGGGACAGGACGTAGCGGCCAACCAGGGCGGTGTGCGGGGCGTCCCAGCGGCGGGCGCCCAAGATGGCCACGAACAGGCAGGTTGCCGCGGCCATGACGACCACCGACGGCCGGGGCGCGCCAGCCCACGAGGCCGCGAGGGTGGCCAACGCCAGGCCGTTCAGCCCCACCAACGGCAGCTCCAGCCCCCAGACGATGTTCTTCAGAGGGATGTCCGGCAGGAACGAGGGCCGGGTCATGGTGTTCCGGCCATGGCGCTAGCCACCCCCGCCACCCGCATTGGCACCGCCGCCACCACCGGTCGGCTGTGTGGGCTGTTGCGACGCTGGAGGCTGGGACGGAGGGGGCTGCGACGGTGGCGGTGGCGACGCGGGCTCCGAGGGAACCGTGTCGGTCGGTGCGGGGTCGGGCTCGTCGGAGGGCTCTGGCGCCTGGTCGGTCGGCTCCGGACCAGTTGAAGCGGGGGCCTCTGAAGCCGGGGCTTTCGACTGGGGCGCGCTCCCTCCCCCCGGCCCCTTGCTCGGCTTGGCGCGGTCCTTGGGCCGGTCCGGGAACTCCTGGACCTCCGCCATCTCTGGGATGTTCTCCACGGCGACCTTCATGGCCGCGACCCACGTCCGGGCCGGAATCCCGCCGCCCTGGATCACGCTGTCCTGGCCGAACGGTGTGATGGACTCGGCCTCGCCGTTCGCGCCCTCCTGGTAGAACGCGACGGCCGTCGCCAGTTGCGGGGTGTAACCGCAGAACCAGGCCGATTTGTTGTCCTCCGAGGTCCCCGTCTTGCCGGCCACGGGCCGCCCCAGGGCCTTCGCGGCGGTGCCGGTGCCGGATTCGACCACTTTCGTGAGCGCGTAAGTCAGTTCGGCGGCCGTCTCCGGCTTGATGACTTGGCGCCCGCCGTTGCGTCCGGTGTAGACCTCGACCTGGTTGGGATCGACCGCCGAATCGACAATATAGGTGTAGTGGTGCTTGCCCTCGGCGGCGAAAGTGGCGTACACCCGCGCCATGTCCAAGGCGTGGACGCTCGCGGTCCCCAGCACGTTGTCCAGGCTGTCCACCAGGCCCACCGTGTCGGAGGGGATGCCGGTCGCTATCGCCATGAACTTGGTCTTCTCGCCGGTGACCTGTTCGTTGAGTTGGGCGTAGACGGTGTTGACGGAGCTTTGCGTGGCCCGCAGCAAAGTGATCTGCCCATACTGAGAATTGCCAGAATTCTTGACCTCCCAGTCTTTGATCTTGATGGGCGACTTGCCGGAGAAGGTCTGGTCCAGGCTGACGCCTTCCTCGAGAGCGGCAGCCAGGGTGATCGGCTTGAAGGTCGAGCCAGCCTGGGCTATGTCTTCAGTGGCGGCGTTGCGCTGGCGCACCATATAATCCTCGCCCGCGTAGATCATCCTGATGGCGCCGGTGCCCGGCTCGACCGAGGCCACGGCCACACGCAGGCCGGCCGGCGCGTCGGATGGGAGCTGGTCCACCACGGCCGCCGCTACTTGGTCCTGCAGCACCGGGTCGACCGTCGTGGTGATCTTGAGACCGGCGGTGCCGATCTCGGCATCGGTGAATCCGCCCTGGTTCAGCAATTCCTGGCGCACCATCTCCAAGAGATAGCCCTGGCGTCCGGCGTAGACGTCGGGGACTTCGTAAGGGAAGAATTCGGGGAATTGCAGTTTGGCGCGTTCGGCTGAGGAGATCGCCCTGATCTTGACCATTCCGTCCAGTACGTAGTTCCAGCGCTCGGTGGCTTTCTCCAGGTTCTGCTCCGGATCGTAACCGCTGGGGGCCGGGATCAGTCCCGCCAGGAGGGCGGATTCGGACGTGGTCAGATCAATCGCGTCCTTGTGGAAATAGGCTTGCGCGGCGGTCTGGATGCCATAAGCCCCGCGGCCGAAATAGATGGTGTTCATATAGTCGCTCAGGATTTCCATCTTGTCTTTTTCCCGAGTGACTTTGAGCGCCAGCATTGCCTCTTTGAACTTGCCCGTCAACGAGGTGGTGGTCTGCCCCACCCAGTAGCGTTCGATGTACTGCTGCGTGATGGTCGACCCGCCCTGCCGCGCGCCGCCCCTCAAGTTGTTGTAGAAGGCGCGGGCCAGCGCCATGGGATCGACTCCGGCGTTCTCCCAGAAGGTCCTGTCCTCGGCCGCCACCACGGCGTCGCGGGTCGAGGTGGGCAGGTCGTTGACGTCGATGATCTGGCGGTTCTGGACCTCGAACTTGCCCATGACGGTGGTGCCGTCCGCGTAATAGACGGTCGAGGTCTGGGCTTGCGCGAAATCGGCCGGGGTGGGCAGGTCGATCATCTCGTAGGCGACCACGAAGGCGCCGATCACCAGTCCCACGCCGAGCACGAAGCTCCACCACATGAAGCGCCACGACGGCACCCAGCGGTGGAGTCCGGTGTACTGCCTGCGGGGGTAGTTGAAGAATCCGTAGCGCGGCTTGCCCCGCCTGGTGAACCGCTTGGGCGAGCCGGGTTGGCGCTTGCCCTTGCGGCCTGGGCCGGTGCCGGCGCCGGTGGCGGCGAAAGGGTCCGGGCGGGGGGTCGGTTTCGCGAACTGGGGCGCGACGTTGTAGCCGCCGGGCTGGAAGTCGGAGCGCGGCATCGACCGTGGTGCCTGGCCGCCGGAGTCCTTGGCGGAGACCCGGCGAGGCGCCACCGAGCCGTTCGCGCCCACCTGTCTGGGGGCGGGTCCGGCCGTCCGCCGCCTCGGAGCCCCGTCCTTTTTCGCACCTGACACGGCATCTACTGTCTCATGCCCGGCCGTGCGGCATGGGTCACTACCACCAAATCTCCCCCGAATCCAGACCGATTCGTTATCTGTCCCGGCGTCGTTTTGCCGCGCGAGTAGGCAGGCGCCGATGCCGTGGGGCCGTCTTGGCCGCGTCCGCCTGGGCCGTTTGTCCGATGCCGCGTGGCCGTCCGGACGCGCCGTGGCGGCCGAGCCGTGACCGGGGTTGCTGGACGTGTGATCCGCGAGTGCGGCGACACCCTCGGACTCGCCGGTTTCCAACGCCTGCCAGTCGGTGTGGTGCCGCAGGGCGCCGGCCACCGTTTCCTCAGCGCTGCGCACATATCGCACGGACTGGACAAATTGCTTCCGCGGGATGCTGCTGACGCTGCTGACGCTGCGGGCGCGTCGGAGTGATACCGGAGCGGCTGTGCAGTCAAGAAAGACGCGATTCCTGACTCTTAGGAACCGAGTGCCACGTCATGCAGCTTTTCGGCCAGCTGAACGGAAACCAACCAGCCGCGCCCAGGCCGCCCAAGCGGCATCGTGCAACCGCTGGCAAACAAAAGCAGAAAGACGCCGGTCCCGGCCTGCCTAGACGCGCCGCCACATAGCGCGCCTACCCCCTGGCAAGTCCGGGACCGGCTTTTTCCGTTAGGCCAGCGCAAGACCCGACGGAAAACCTATGAAATTCTCAAGTGTGGCGGGGGTGGTCCGGTGAGCCGCGTCTGGGGGCGCAGGCCCACCGGACCGGTCCCTAGTGGGCGACTGCCTTCTCGGCGCCGAGCCCGGTGAGGGCGCGGACATCCATTTCGGCCTCGCGTGCCGGGTCGTCGTCGTTCTTCCCGACGAACGTTCCGACAATCCCCAGGAGGAATCCGAGCGGGATCGAGATGATGCCCGGGTTGGACAGCGGGATCAGGTCGAAGTCGGCGGTGGGGATCATCGACGTTGGCGATCCGGAGACCACCGGCGAGAAGATGATGATCGCCAGGGCGGAAATGAGCCCGCCGTACATGGACCAGATCGCGCCGCGGGTGGTGAAACGCCGCCAGTAGAGCGAGTAGACGATGGTCGGCAGGTTGGCGGAGGCCGCCACGGCGAAGGCCAGTGAGACCAGGAACGCGATGTTCTGATCCTTGGCCGCGACGCCGCCAACAATCGCGATCAGCCCGATCACCACCACAGTGATCTTGGCGACCCGGACCTCGGCGCCCGGATTGACCTGTCCCTTCTTGATGACATTGGTGTAGATGTCGTGCGCGAAGGAGGTCGCCGCCGTGATCGCCAGCCCGGCCACCACCGCCAGGATGGTCGCGAAGGCGACCGCCGCCATGATTCCCAGCATCCAGGGACCGCCCAGCATTGCCGCGACCAGCGGCGCCGCAGCGTTGGAACCACCCGGCACGCCGGAGCCCTTCGCCCAGATGGTCGGATCGAACATGTACGCGGCGGCGTAGCCCAGCACCAACGTGAAGATGTAGAACAGGCCGATCAACCAGATCGCCCAGACCACAGACTTGCGCGCCTCTTTGGCCGTCGGCACGGTGTAGAAGCGCATCAGCACGTGGGGCAGGCCCGCCGTGCCCAGGACCAGCGCCAAGCCGAGCGACACGAAGTCGATCTTGGACCAGTCGGTGGCCCCGTACTTCAGGCCCGGACCGAGCATGGCCTCGGCGCCGTGACCGCCCGCGATCATGAAGTTCTGGGTGTTCTCCACCACGTTGCCGAGCAGTTCGGACAGATTGAAGCCGTTCAGGGCCAGCACCCAGACCGTTGTCACCGCTGCGCCTGCGATCAACAACACCGCCTTGATCATCTGGACCCAAGTGGTGCCCTTCATGCCGCCGATCAGCACGTACACGATCATCAGCACGCCGACTATGGCGATCACCAGCGACTGCGCGCCCTCTTCGCTCAGGCCTAGCAGCAGCGACACCAGGCCGCCCGCCCCGGCCATCTGGGCCAACAGGTAGAAGAAGGTCACCGCCAGGGTGGTGATGGCCGCCGCCACCCGCACCGGGCGCGCCTTCAGCCGGAAGGCCAGCACGTCCGCCATGGTGAACTTGCCGGTGTTCCGCATCAGTTCGGCCACCAGCAGCAGCGCGACGATCCACGCCACCAGGAAGCCGATCGAGTAGAGGAAGCCGTCGTAACCGGCCGTGGCGATGGCGCCAACAATGCCGAGGAACGATGCCGCCGAGAGGTAGTCCCCGGAGATCGCCAGACCGTTCTGGGCGCCGGAGAAGCTACGGCCGCCGGCGAAGAACTCCTCGCCGGACTTGTTCTTGCCGCCGCCGCCTTTGATGACGATGAACAGGGTCACCGCCACGAACGCGACGAAGATGGACATGTTGATTGCGGGCTTGCCTGGACTGGTCGGATCGACGTCCCATAAGGCCAAGACGGCGGTGCTCGCTGCGGTGCTCATTGGTGCACCTCCATTTCGGCCTCGATCTCTTCACGGATGCGGGTCGCTTCCGGGTCCAGCTTGCGGTTGGCGAAGCTGACGTACCACATGGTGATGACGAATGTGGTCACGATCTGCGCCAGACCGATCACGATTGCCCAGTTGACGTTCCCGAACACCTTGGTGGACATGAAATCTGTGGCCCAGCTCGCGAGCAGGACGTAGATGATGTACCAAACCAGGCCGACTGTCACTACTGGCAGCACGAAGCTGCGCTGAGTCTTACGTAGATGCTGGAACTCGCGGCTGTCCTCGATCGCGATGTAATCGATCTGCGGAGCCGCCCCCCCGCTTCTACTAGTTCCTTCTCCCATGGTCACTCCTTCGGTGGGTGTGGCCGCCCGCCAAAGGCGTCGAAGGAGGACTGCTAGATTCGCGCTTCCCCGACTTGGCGAACGGGATGGGCCTTTAGTCCCATCTCATGTGCCCTAACGTAACTCACCGGTCAAGTGATCTCCAAATCGGTGTACTCGTTTTGCTTAATGTGTCCCAAGTCACAAGCGCCTGTTGCTGCCGCTGCATGTCCCGCGCAGCCCTGTTGCCTGCGCCTGCGCCTGGGCTTCCTGCATTTGGTGGACGATGTCGCCGGGCCGTCTTGGCTGCCCCGGCCCGGCACCTCCTGGCGCGGGGCTCCGCGCGCCAGGCGCGGACCGGGCCGGATTATTGTGGTTCCATCCGACCGGTTCCCTTGCTCCCGGACCGGTCCCGAACGGAAGGGCCCACCATGATCCACCACCGCCATCGCCGCCGCGGGAACGCCACCTGCCCTGCCGTGAGCCCGTCCGCGAACACGGGTTGGCGCCAGGCACCAACCCGTGTTCGGGATTGGATCGCACGGCGCCGCAACCGGGTCTGGAACGCGGTGAGCCCCAAAAGGAACACGGGTTTGCGTCAGACGCCAACCCGTGTTCCCCCGGGGGGGCGACTTGCCCTGCGGCGGGGCTGGGCACTGGTTATGGCGGGGCTGGTGGGAACCGCAGTGTTGACAGGCTGCACCGGGCCCGCGACCGCTCCCACGCCGGATGTGACCGGGCCGTCGGCGTCCCCGGCCGGTCCAGTGGACAGCGCGGACCCGGCGGCGGTGGCGCTGGAAAGGATCTACGGCCAGAGCGTTGATTGGGGTGCCTGTACCGGATACTCCACCACGATGGAGTGCGCGCAGATCGAGGTGCCACTCAATTGGGACGAGCCAAGCGGAGATACCGTGACCGTGGCGGTGGCCCGGATCGCCACTGCCGATCCGGACTCCCGGCGGGGATCGTTGGTCATCAATCCGGGCGGTCCCGGCGTCTCCGGGATCGACTACCTGGATTGGCTGGCCTCGGCGGTCTCCCAGCCCGTCCGCGACGTCTACGATCTGGTCTCCTTCGATCCGCGCGGAGTGGGCGCCTCCACGCCCGTCGATTGCGTGGACGATCCGGAACTGGACGAATACATGGCCGAATCGTTCGCTGAGGACCCGGCCGGGCTCGCCGAAGCCGCTGCCGAGGCCAAGGAGTTCGGCCAAGCCTGCCACGAGCGGACTGGCGATTTGCTGGGATTCGTGGACACGGCATCGGCCGCCCGTGACATGGACGTTATCCGGGCCGTGATGGGCGATTCCAAGCTCAACTACCTGGGCTTCTCCTACGGGACTCTGCTCGGCGCGACCTACGCCGAGCTGTTCCCGGCCGAGGTGGGGCGCCTGGTGCTGGACGGGGCGATCGACCCGTCGACCACCGCCGCCGAATCGGACTTCAACCAGATCGTGGCGTTCGACCACTCGTTGGCGGCCTTCGCCTCGTGGTGCGCCGGCGCCGCGACCTGCCCGGCGGGGAGCGGCGCCGAGGGGATCCTGGCCAGCGTGGTCACCCTGTTGGACGGGGCTCTGGCCAAACCGTTGCCGACCTCGTACGGGCGCGAACTGACGCAATCATTGGCGCTGATGGGGATTCTGGAGGCGCTCTACTCGGAAACCATGTGGCCGGCCTTGGGCGAAGCGTTGACGGCCGCCTTCCAAGGGCGCGGCGACGAGTTGATGGTCCTGGCGGACGAGATGTACCACCGCGACTCCGCCACGGGACGCTACGCCGACAACATGGCGGAGGCGATCATCGCGGTCAACTGCCTCGACGCGCCAGTCGACGGCGACATGGCGGCCATGGAGGCAGCGGCCGCCGAACTGCGCGCGGCGGCGCCGGTGCTGGGGCAATTCGCCGGTTACGGAGCCCTGACCTGCGCGAACTGGCCCTTCCCGGCGCGCGGCACGCCCCATGCAGTCACCGCTGCGGGGGCCGCGCCGATCCTGGTGGTCGGCACCACCGGCGACCCGGCCACCCCTTACGAGGAGGCCGTGGCCCTGGCGGACCAACTCGAATCGGGCGTGCTGTTGACTTACGAAGGCGAGCAGCACACCGCTTACGGGTCGTCCAACCAGTGCGTCGCGACGGCGGTTGACGACTACCTGATCGAGGGAACCGTGCCAGCGGAGGGGCTGCGGTGCTGACGCCAGGCGTGCCGGGCGGCTCTTGTGGCCATGGTTGATGTAGCGGATAATGTAGTGCGTGAGTAACTACACAACTGTGCGCATGAGCAAGGAGTGCGGCGACGCCCTGGGGCAGATCGCTGCTGGGCGGGGCATGTCTAAGGCGGCGACGCTTGATCGGCTGGTCTCGCAGGCCTGGTGGGCCTGGGCCATGGAGAGCGAGCGGGAAGCTCGGAGGATCGATGAAGCCAATCCCGAAGTGGTGGCCGAGCGCGAACTGTGGGAGCAGGCCCATGCCGAAATCATGGATTGAGGTGCGGCGCGGCCAAATCTGGTTGGTCGCCATGGGCGCGGCCCGTCCCGGCAAGCTTGGGAAGAACCGTCCGGCCATCATCATGACTCCGGAATGGGCGGTGCCTGCACGCCAAACTGATCCCATCATGATCGTTCCGCTGTCAGCCTCGGCGGCGCGTTCGCAACTGCGACCAACCGTGACGGCCGAAAGCCTGAATCGCGACTCAGTCGCCTTTTGCGACTTGGCAGGCGGTGTCGCGTCGAGCCGCCTTGTCAAACCGCTGGGCGAAGTCGATGAGCCCACATTGATCGCCATCACGCGGATCGTGACCGCGCTGCTCGGGGGCATGGAATGTGACCAGAATCACAGGTCATTTTGGGGTCCAACCACCAAAGCAGGACCTGAGGCCGGTTGACCGCCACGGCGCCAGCGAAGAGGATTCAGCTATGGCTGGACTCCCACCCTCCGAGGACTCACTGCTGATCCGAACCGATTTCGAAGACGACTCCGCTTGGCTCGAGCTCAGAGCCGAAGTCGAGGAGGAGAACGCCGACGGTTTCGCCGCTTATGTCGAGGCGGTGGATGACCGCGCCTGGGCCGGCGTCCCCTGGACGGAGCTCCAGCGGGCGGTCATGGCCGAGGCGCCGCACGCTGAAGTGCTGTTCGCGGCCGATTCGCAGGCCTTCACCAGCGACTACCCCATCCAGGTGGTGGACCTCTCCGGCGACGGCCGCGAGCCGTTCCGCTGCGCCGCCCGCGAGTTGTGGGGCGTGGACAACAATCTCAACTTGGCCAACATGGATTGGGATGAGTTCGCCGATGCCGTGGGCCCAGACGGCGTCTTCCACGGGTTCGAGTGAGCCCAGCTCCGGCGTCAGCTTGATGCGCGCTCTGGCCTGACCGGCCAAGCGACGCTGCGGGCTCGGAGCGTTTGTTCCCAGATCGGCTTGGCCGCCAGGGCCTCTCCAAAGCTGTGGGGTGCCTGGACGGTCTCACCTTGTGGCGGGGCTTGCCGGTCAGTAGATCTCGGAGCGGTGTCCCACTTTGATCACCCAGACGGTCAACCGTCCAGTTTCGAGGGTGTAGATGATGCGGTAGTCACCCACACGAAGACGGCGCCGGTCGGGCGAGGTGGTCAGAGCGGTGGTGCCGAATCCGCGAGGGTCCGCCTCCAGTTCGGTTAGCTTCGCCAGGATACGCAGCGCGGTCTGCCGCGGTATGGACCGCAGTTCCAACCGGGCTTCGGGGCGGAAGACTGTGCGCCATTTCGGCTCAGTCATTTCTGGCCAGCGTCTCGGCCATCACGTCCTCGATCGGGATGCCTTGGGCGCGGTTCTCCATTCGCTCATCGATGATCCGGTTGATCTCGGCTTCTTCGAGTTGCTCGTAATGGCGCAGAGCGTCAATGGAGATGACAGCCGCCACCTCGCGTCCGCGCCGGGTCAGGATGGTGGGCTGGTCCGGCGCCCGGTCCACCACGTCGGCGAAGTGCTCGCGCGCCTCGCGCAAAGACATAATCGGCATGATCCTAGTGTACCAGGCGTACATCTGTTACACCCTTACGGAGGCCTGTCCATGTCGCTGCCGGGCTGGTGGTCGGGCGCCCGCCGCAGGGGGCGGTCGGGACGAGCCTGCCGATTCGCGCCCCATCGTCCGTCGAGACGGCCGATTTGCACGCCCTGCTTCGTCGAGACCGCTGGTCTGCGTCCGACCGGTTCGGCGTCTTCGCTGGTCAGAGCGCTGCGGATGCTCTCGGAGACGTGCGAAACAGCGGTCTCGACGGGTCCGCGCGCGAAACAGCTACCCAGCCCGCTTCGCGGCTCCGTGACGGGGGGAAGCCGCCCCGGCTTTCGGCGCGGCCGCCCCGGACGGTCGCCGGGAGCCCGAAATGCAGGTCAAACGGGTTTGTGGTGGCGGCGCTCGTGCCACGAACCCCGTCGAGGCGCAATTCACGTCTGAACCCGCTGCCCCGGCGGCCCGCCGGGACCCGAAATGCGGGTAGAACGGGTTCGTGGTGGCGGGGCTCGTGCCGCGAACCCCGTCGAGGCGCATTTCGCGCCCGGACATGGTGCCTGGGTCGGCCGCGCGGACCTGAAATGCGGGTCAAACGCGTTCGCGGTCGCGACACTCGTGCCACGAACCCCGTCGAGGCGCAATTCACGTCCGAACCCGCCGCCCAGCACAGCCGCCGGAACCCGAAATGCGGGTCAAACGCGTTCGTGGTCGCGCGGATCGTGCCACGAACCGCGTCGAGGCGCATTTCGCGCCCGGACATGGTGCCTGGGTCGGCCGCGCGGACCTGAAATGCGGGTAGAACGGGTTCGTGGTGGCGGCGCTCGTGCCACGAACCCCGTCGAGGCGCAATTCACGTCCGAACCCGCCGCCCAGGACAGCCGCCGGAACCCGAAATGCGGGTCAAACGCGTTCGTGGTCGCGACACTCGTGCCGCGAACCGCGTCGAGGCGCATTTCACGTCCGAACCCGCTGCCCCGGCGGCCCGCGGGGACCTGAAATGCGGGTTGAACGCGTTCGTGGTGGCGGCGCTCGTGCCACGAACCGCGTCGAGGCGCAATTCGCGCCCGAAGCGGCACCCCGGCCCGTTTCGCAGCCACATGATGGCGGCAGGTTGACCTTCGAAATAGCGGTCTCGACGGGCCGTGCCGTGCAGGTCCCCCGGAAACTGCGCCGACGGGCCCCGGCAGCGACATGGACAGGCTGTCCCTTACGGTATGGCCCAGGAGCCAAGGCCTTGCCAAAGTCATGCTCGCCCGACAAAGGCAACCGGCGAGGAATCTCAAGGGTGGCAGTTCGGCGCGCGGGGAGAGTGGGGGCGCTTGACATGAGCACGGTGTGGTGCCAGGATCATGGATAATGAGTCTGATAAGCATTCTCATATTCGCCTATCGAACCGAGGCCCCTGTCATGTCAATGAAGCACCCCGCAACAGCGCGCGCACTTGTCGCCCTTACCGCAGCAGCCGTCCTGGCGAGCGGCGGGACGAGCCAGGTCCCGGCCGCACAGGCCGAAGAAGGCGGACCGCCGGTCGCAGTCATCTCAGAAGGCGATGTGTCGTTCGCCACCCAGTGGCTCGCGGGGGCCACGCCGGTGCTCGGGCTCGGCGGCGACGCGGCTGGTGAGGCGGGCTGGATTCCAGCCAGCCAAGCCATCCTGTCGGTGCCCTACCAGGACGAGTACTGGCCCGGCGATTACTTCCCGGACGACGACCAGCCGATCAATATCAACAGCCGCAAAGCCTGGAACGCGGTAGCCAGCCCCGACACGCGGGACTGGCGCACAGGGCCACCGGCGGCCGTCCCCAACCAATACACCAGGAACAAGCTTCGCCTGGTGTTCGACTTGGGGAAGATCACCGCTCCAGAAGCGCCCTACGACGACCGTTCGTACTTCAGGGTTGTTGGAGTCACAGCGCCGGATGGCAACGCCGCCCCCGGCTACACCCTGGGGTACCCAGCGGGCGTTGTCGCCACGGGCACACCATCCGCCGTTACATGGGACACGCGGAACCTCAGAACTGCCTGGGCGACATCCACGAGGGGCCCATCGTGGGTCGGCTTCGCGTTCTCGGCACCCGGTGTCTATTGCGTCGACATGGCCGCCAGGGCCGGAGGGGTACCGACCGCCAGCCCGAACGCTTCGGCCGTCTACACCTTCGCTGTGGGGATTGATCCTGCCCAGGCCACCGTCTGTCCGCAGCACCGCACCTGGGACGATTCGGCCATTATCGAGTCGGGCGACGTGGCACTCGCCGCGAAGATGGATGACCTGCCTGGCAGCCTCCCCGAACTGGGGATCGGCCTAGGTGAAACCGATTGGATCACAGCCGATCAAGCAATCCTGTCGCTCCCCTACCGCGACACATACTGGCCCGGCAATGACTACCCCGAGGGCAACGCGGGCCAAACTCGCTGGAGCACCGTATCAACTCCGGAAACAAGAGACTGGCGGACGGCGCCGCCAACGACAGCCACTTACCAGTACACCCGGAACCAGGTCCGATTGACTATAGACGCCGCCCGGATCATGGTCGACCGGGTGGACTTGGGCTTGTACCGAAGGGCGACTTTCGGACTCACGTCGGTCACTTCACCTGACGGCGGCGCCGCTCCCGGAACCATGGTGGGGTACCCAATCCGGGCGAACGACGGTGCCCCGTCAAGTCTGCTGTGGGACTCGGGCAACATCCAGCCAGAGGGAGGCACCCGCGTCACCTCGGGTAGTGGGGGTGGCAACGGCTGGGCGTTCTCAGCGCCCGGCGTGTACTGCGTCACGATGGCGGCCAGGATCGGTGCCGCCACGTCGGAGGCCAGGGCCTCGGCCACCTACACGGTTGCCGTGGGCGTTGACCCGGCCACCGCCACGCCCTGCGCCCAGCCCGAGCCGATCCCCTTCGACGACCCCCGCGAAAAGCCGATTCCAGTCAGCTACAAGAGCACTGGCCATGTCGATCTTTCATTGGGCGACGGCAAAGATGGCGAATGGGAGTTGCGGACCTTCAGTCAGTTGCTTCACGATGCCGTGTGGGCGATTCGCGGAGAAGCGGCCACTTTGACCGTTCCCGAGCCGGACAACCAGCAGGACTACACCCACATCGGGGCGCCGGGTACCACCTACTGGGGGGCCTCTGCCAGCGGAGGTATGGAAGATGTGATGCTCTGGCCCGGCTTGGCGACCGACTGGTCGGACTTCGACACGGTGGCCCCGGCCAGCCGACTGTCCTGGACACTGCGTGGAGTCAGTGGCCCCGGCGATGTCTGGATCGGCGGGGACGACCCGTCATCGGTGTTCTACAGCACTGTCTGGGGCCTACCGGCCAGCTACACGACGTCAAGAGGGGCGCATGACCACATGGCTTGGTCGTTCACCAAACAAGGCGTCTACTGCCTCAACTTCAACGTCTCCGGTCGCATGGCCGATGGCACTGCCAAGCACGCTGATGGCCAACTCACCATCGCTGTCGGAGATGACCTGGACCTCGACCAAGTCATCCCCTGCGAGCGTCAAGACACGCCGGCGCCGGTCGGGACCCTGCCGCCCATCGGCGTTCCCGACCAGACGGTGAAGGCAGTGGACCAGGGAAAGGTGGCCCTCATGCCCTATCTTGACGAGTCCGGCCTCCGTGTTGTCACCGGCTTGCGTTCTTCGGTGAAGGGTGAAATCCAGTACTCG
>JAISCU010000071.1 GCA_031265345.1 Bifidobacteriaceae bacterium | reverse complement strand
CGGCGACTCGAAGCGCGCGAAACGGCGGACTCGGCGGAGTCGAGGAGGCTGTTCAGGGCGCCGCGGCGTTGGGGGGCGACGTTCGCCTTCGACGGCCGGGTTCGGGTCGGCGCTGAAATGCTCGCCTCGTCGAGTGCCCGCAATTGCACCATGGAGTCCATCGAGTGCCTACGATTGCACCTCATTCCTCGTCGAGTGCCCGCTTTTGCATGGGAGGATTCCGCGTTCCCGCAGGTCAACGTCTCGGAACCGTCCGGGCGAGGGTGCAAAACGAGGCACTCGATGCCTAGCCAGGTGCATTTGTGGGCACTCGACGCAAACGAGCGTGCAAAACAGAGGCACTCGACGCGCCAAGGTGGCGGCTGCTGCCCCCGGCCCGGACGCTTGGCCATGCGCCACACCCCGACATGAAATCTGGAGCGTTCCGACAGGTCAGAGAGTTCGCACCCGACACCACTTCCTGTCGTCAAGTTACGCCGTCAGGCTCACGGGGCCGAACCGTCGCAAATCGGGCATGCGGAGTTGCGGACTCGGTGGGGTGAACGCGCGAATCGGGTGGCCACGCGTTGGCGTGCGTCCGGAGCAGTGGCCGGGATAGCGCGCCGCAGTCGGTATATACTGGCGTATACACCACTGCCGCACTGAACCGAGAGGAACCGGAGACCATGAATGGCGAGGCGCAGCTGCAGACCACCGTCTTCATGAGCGGCAACAGCCAGGCCGTGCGGCTGCCTGCCCCGTTACGTTTCGACACGCGGCGCGTCTGGGCTTGGAAAGACGCAGCGACCGGCGATGTCACGCTCTCAGCCAGGCGCCGGGACTGGCAACCGTTCCTTGACCTGGTCCGCGAGCTGGACGTGCCCGCCGATTTCTTGGCCTCCGACACCAGGGCGACCAACCAGGACCGCGACCCACTGGATGGCGCGGACCTGTGAGGCACTTGCTCGACACGAACACTGTCAGCCACCTGATCAGGGGGAATCCGCGCGTCCTGGCCCGCTTGCCGACTAACCTGGGGGATCAAGTCGTCATCTCTGTCGTCACCGAGGCGGAATTGCTCTACGGCCTGGAGAAACACCCCGAGGCGATCCGCCTGCGCCGGGCAGTCGAGGAATTCCTGGGGCAAACGGCTGTCCTGCCGTGGACCTCGCGGTCGGCGGCGGCTTACGGGCGGTTGAGAGCGTCCTTGGAGCGCATCGGCCGCCCGCTCGGTACCCTCGACACCCTGATCGCGGCGCAGGCAATAGAGCACGGCTTGCTCTTGGTGACCAACGACCACGCATTCGGCCAGGTCCCGGACCTCGCGGTGGAGGACTGGACCGCTTGACTGCCAGAACCCTGGGCCGCCGATGCCGCGCGACCGGCCCCGCCTGTCCGCCCCGTTTCGCTCCGGCCCGGCTCGGGTATCAGTTGGGCGCGGGCGCCAGGCGCGAGCCCTCGGCTCGGGGTTCGAGCGCCGACTGATGGCGCGACGGTTTACACTTGGCTGTTCACAACTTGACCCGGCTAGTGCCCTGAGCCGGAGCATTTGACCCACAACAGGAGCATCACGATGACCGACACGACCTGGTTGACCCAGGAAGCCTACGACAGGCTCAGCCACGAGTTGGAGTTCCTCCAGGGCGAGGGCATGGCCGAAGTGGTCAAGCGGATCGAAGCCGCCCGCGCCGAGGGCGACCTCAAGGAGAACGGCGGCTACCACGCCGCGCGCGAGGAGCAGGGCAAGATGGCCGGACGGATCGCCTCGCTGAAGGCGCTGCTGAACAACGCGCGGGTTGGGGAGGCCCCGACCGACTCATCGACCGTCCAGCCCGGCATGGTTGTGACCGCGACCATCGGCGGCAAGGAGCGTGCCTTCCTGCTCGGCTCGCGAGAGGTAGCGGGCGATTCCGACCTCACGGTCTATTCGGAGAAATCGCCCATCGGCGCCGCGTTGGTGGGTGCCAGAGTGGGCGAGAGCCGCAGTTATCAGACCCCAGCGGGCAAAGAGGTCTCCGTGACCATCGACGCCGTCGCCCCCTATGCCGGCTAGACCCGCCGCTCGGGACCGCGCGGTGGCCGCCTCAACCAATAAGTCGTCTGGAGACTTTCTGGGCGAGCCGGAGCGAGCGCCGACCAATAAGTCGTCTGGAGACTTTTTGGGCGACGCGACAGCGGCAGCCGCGACCGACGGAGCCGACTATGGGTGAGTTGGTGCTCGCCTCGGTCTCGCCCGCCCGCCTCGCCACCTTGAAGGCGGCCGGGATCGACCCGACGGTGATAGTCGAGGGAGTGGACGAGGACGCCGTGCTAGCCGGAGCTAAGGCCGCCACGCCCGGCATCGAGCCCGCCGAGCAAGTGCTGGTCCTGGCCCGCGCCAAGGCCGAGGCCGCCGCCCCCGCAGCCGCGCCCGGCGCCCTGGTCCTCGGCTGCGACTCGATGCTGGAATTGGACGGCGAAGTGCTCGGCAAGCCTGCGGGGCCCGAAGACGCCAAGCGCCGCATCCGCCAGCAATCCGGCCGCGAGGCCGTCCTGCACACCGGGCACTGGCTGCTCGGCCCAGCCCCGCGCCAAGACGGCCAAGAGCGCCGGGGCGAGGGAGCGGCATCGTCCACGGTTGTGCGGTTCAGCCAACTGAGCGACGTCGAGATCGACGCCTACGTGGCCACCGGCGAACCGCTCCAGGTGGCCGGGGCGTTCACCATCGACGGCTTGGGCGGCCCCTTCATCGAGGGGATAGACGGCGACCACCACGGCGTGGTGGGGCTGTCGCTGCCAGTGCTGCGACACCTGCTGGAGCGCTTCGGGCGCACCGTGTTCGAGTTCTGGCGACCAGGGCTTTTGTAGGTTCTCCACAAAACCCGACGGCGGACCTCGCCTGATCGCGCTCCCCCGCGGGCGCGACCGGACGCCTAGCGTGTAATGGTGTTTTCGAGTCTCTTGATCGCGAACCGCGGGGAGATCGCCGTCAGGATCGCGCGAGCCTGCGCCGAGGCGGGCGTCCGCTCCGTCGCCGTCTACGCCCCGGAGGACCGCGACGCCATGCACGTCCGCGTGGCCGACGAGGCCTTCGCGCTGCCCGGCCAGGCGGTCACCGACACCTACCTCAATCCGACGGCCGTGGTCGACGCGGCGGTTCGGGCGGGGGCCGATGCCGTCCACCCGGGCTACGGTTTCCTGGCCGAGTCGCCCGAGCTGGCCCGGGCGGTTGTGGAGGCCGGGCTGATCTGGGTCGGACCGCCGCCCGCGGTGTTGGAACTGGTCGCCAACAAGGTGTCGGCGCGGGAACTGGCCGAGGCGGCGGGCGTGACGATGGTGCCCGCCAGTCCGGGGCCGGTCGAATCGGCCGAGGAAGTGGTCCAGTTCGGGTCCGAGCACGGCTATCCGCTGGTCATCAAGGCCTGTTACGGCGGCGGCGGGCGCGGGATGCGCGTGGTCTGGTCCGCCGAAGAGGCTGCGTCGGGAGAGGCTTTGGAGGCCTGCAGACGTGAAGCCCTGGCCGCTTTCGGCCGTTCCGAATGCTTCGTGGAACGCTTCTTGGAGCGCCCGCGCCATGTCGAGACGCAATGCTTGGCGGATGCCCACGGGGGTGTCGCCGTGGTCTCGACGCGCGATTGCACCGTGCAGCGCCGCCATCAAAAGCTGATCGAGGAGGCGCCGGCCCCGTTCTTGACCGCCCTTCAGGAGGACCGGCTGCGCTCGGGGTCGCGGGCGCTGTTGGCGGCGGCCGGTTATCGCGGCGCCGCGACCTGCGAGTTCTTGATCTCCCGAGGCTCCGGCGCAGATGAGGGCGCGGACGAGGGCGAGGTCTTCTTCATGGAGGTCAACCCTCGCCTGCAAGTGGAGCACCCCGTCACCGAGGAAGTCACCGGAGTGGACCTGGTGCGCGAACAGTTGCGCATCGCCGCAGGTGAACCGCTCGGCTACGAGGACGTCTTGGCCCACGGCCACGCCATCGAGTTCCGCATCAACGGCGAGGACCCGGCCGCCGGCTTCCTGCCCTCCCCCGGTGTGTTGCGGTCCTTGCGGCTGCCGGGCGGGCCGGGGGTGCGTTGCGACTTCGGTTATGAGGCTGGCGACACGCTGACGGGATCGTTCGATTCGCTGATCGGCAAAGTGGTTGTGCGCGGGCGCGACCGGGCGCAGGCCCTGGAGCGGGCCCGGCGCGCGCTGCGGGAGCTCAAGGTAGAAGGCGTTGGGACGCTCCGCCATTTCCACCGGGCGGTCCTGGAGGCTCCGGCGTTCGCTGTCGTCGACGGGGCGGGCGGCTCGGGCGATGCCGGCGGAGCGGGCGATGCGGGTGGCGCGAGCGATGCGGGTGGCGCGAGCGAATTCGTCGTCCACACGCGCTGGGTCGAGTCCGAGTTCGCTGAAGCGGTGGCCTCCTTACCGCCTGCGACATCCCTGGACCCGGCGCTGCCCGACCCGCCCGCAACCTCGCGCATGGTGGTCGAGGTCGATGGCAAACGCCTCGAGGTGGTGCTGCCTGCGGCTTTGGCCGGCGCCGGAGCGGCTAGCACGGGGGTCGGCGTTGGCGGGTCCGGGCGCGGCGGCATCGGCGGGGTGAGCGGTGTTGGGGCGAGCGTTGGTGCAGGCGGCGGCTCGGGCGGCCCCGGCGTGCCTGGCGGCGCCCCGCCGCGGCGAATAGGACGAAAGGCGGCGGGATCGTCGCTGGGCGCGTCCGCGGATGGATCGGTCACAGCCCCGATGCAAGGCACAGTGGTCCGCGTCGCCGTGTCCGAGGGCGACGCCGTGGCCGAAGGCGACCTGCTGGTGGTCCTCGAAGCCATGAAGATGGAGCAACCGCTGACCGCCCCGCGCGCCGGGGTGGTCGCAGCGCTCGCCGCCGAACCCGGCCAACGGGTGCCCACCGGCCACGTCCTGTGCGTGGTCCAGCCAGACTAGCCCGGCGGTGTAGATATATGTCTAATTTCGCCTATACTACTTACCATGGCAACGGCACCTCACGATCTGCCCACTATCACTGTGGGAAAACTACGCCAGAATCCCACTGAGATGATTCACGCCGTGCGCATGGGCGACGAATACGTGTTGACCGACCGAGGCGTGCCGGTGGGACGGATCGTTCCATTCCGCCCGCTCCAACAATGGGTGCCCGCGCGTGAGGTGCGCGACCTCCTCGCGACGCCGAGCGATCCGGGCTGGGCGGCCGAGGTCCGCGAGGCCCGCGATGGCGAGTCCCCACGCGACCCCTGGGAACGGCGATGAAGGCGGTCCTGGACACGAATGTCCTGATCGACGGCCACTTCGAGCTAGAAGACGAATTCCAGTTGGCAGTCGCCTCGATCAGCTTCGCGGAGCTACGATTCGGCGCGGACCGGAAAGGGCTCTCGCCATCCGAACGGGCTCTACGGGCACAGCGATTGACAGCCCTGGAACAGCGTTTCGCAAGCGGCCTCCCCTTCGATGATCGGGCGGCCGCGAGTTATGGGACCATCGCGCGGCTCACCGAGGATTCCGGGCGCGCCGTCCGTGGCCGGGCGGTGGACTTGATGATCGCGGCCGTGGCCCACTCGAACGGCGCCGTGTTGGTGACCTCGAACCTGCCCGATTTCGCGCCATTGCGCCCCGTCCTGTCAGTCGTCCCACCGACATCTACACCCTGAATGACACGGCGCGCCAACGAGCGCCGACTGGCCATGCCCGTGCGCGGTTCCGACCGGTTCGACACCGCCCTTCTGCGCGCGGCGTTGGCTTGCGACCAGGCCTGGGCCTGGGTGGTCGGGTCTAATCGCAGGATTAGGGAATGCGAGCGGGTCCAGTGTTCCGATCCACTAGATGGTTGATTCCAGGGGGTGTCAGTGGTCGTAGGCGGTCAGTGAGCGCAGCACCGGGGCGCCGCATAGCTCGTTGAACCAGACCACCGCGTTGAGCGCGAGGATCCGTTGAGCGACGCGGGCGCACACCCCCGCGACGGTCCTCCCGCCGTGCAGCTCGAGGCTCAGCCGGGTCTTGAGCGTGTCGTTGATCGACTCGATGACCTGCCGCAACGGCTTGAAATAGCGGGCGCCGGGCCTGGGCCGCTCGGACTTGCGGGCCTTGCGCAGCAGCACCAGATCCTGCGATTCCAGGTCCGCCTCGAACCCTTTGCCGTAGTAAGCCTTGTCCGCGATGATGGTCTGCCCCGGCCCTCGCTCCAGGCCCGACAGGATCCAGCACAACGCCTCGCGCTCGTCGCCCTTCGCGCCGCCCAGCCCGAACCCGACCACCAGCCCGGACAAGGCGCGCGCCAGGCGCGGGCGCAGCCCCCAGAAGTACCGCGTGTGGGACGCGCAATACCCGTACTCGGCCCACCCGGCCACCTCGGACCGCTTGGCGGTCTCCCGCGACCGGCCGCACTCGACCGGGGTGGAGTCCACCACCCACACCCCGTCCGACCACTGGTCCGTCGAGGCGGCCAGCACCTGGCTCACCAACACCAGCGTCCGGGCCAGCTCGCGGAGCCGCTTGTTGTACCCGGGCTGGTTCGGCACCCGCGGGAACCAGCAGGCCAGATGCAGTTTCACATGCCTGATCCAACGCCGCTCGTCATGGTAGTCCAGCAACACCTGGAGGACCGCCAGAGTGATGATCTCGCTATCCGACGTCTTTGGGAAGAACCCGACACCGGGCCTTTCCGGGAGCCGCTCGGGATGGGCGGCCAACAAGTCGTCGACGGTGACGTGGAGTGTGGTGGCGAGGGTGTCCAGGTCGGTGTCCATCAGAACCAGTCCTTTGATTGGGGAAGTGACTACACCACCGATCATGGGCTCCCTCGCCCCCAAGAATCACCACGACACGCCGCCACACCCCCTGGAATCAACCATCTAGCGGATCAAGCTGCTCAAACCACCCCGAACTGCGAATCAGGCCACTAGCGACTAGGGCTCTGCGGCGGTTCTCCAGCACGGCGGTCGCGAACGCCTTGCCCCAAGCGCATCAGCGATCAGGCAGCGTCCAGATCCTTGAGGGTCCTGTCGATCGCTGCCATCATTCGGTCCAATTCAGTCGCATGCCCGAGAACGTAGGCCTCCTCGAGGTCATGCACTATCTTAGCGAACCGAAGCACGTAATCCGTCTGCTCACGACACTCGAAGTCAATTGCCGCGACCTCTCGTTCGGCCCCCGAGCCCGTCAACGAACGTTGTTCGATCGGTATCTCATCCTCCGTCGATGTTTCCGAGTAGTCGAACACCGAACCGTCGACCGCAGTAAACACCGCATGAGTGAACGTGGCCACCGGACCCAGGAGCGGCGAACCACCGACCAGAGTCAAGCCCCGGTCAACCACGCAACGGACGTACTCATTGTCCAGGGCCACCAGGTCGGAATTCGCGTAGATGGAATCGGGAAATCGTTCGGTCATCTCATCCGCCGTGGCTCCGAGCAGCAGCCCGAAGAAGCCCGACATCGCATCCAGGGGCTCCAAGAAGTCGGAGGGAACCGGATCCGGCCGGGGAAATCCTGAGTCAGCCCGGTCTATACAGCTATTCGGCCTTTCTTGGACGTGGGGATCATCACCGTATCCAGTCAGCGCCAAGTTATACTCTCGTCTCGCAGAGTCAGATAACGAGGCTACGTATGCCTCGTTTTCCGCCTCACCGCCCGGTTCAGGGCTTTGGAATTGTGCGCTCCCTGACCATTCCTCAAAACTAAGCACCCCGTAGCCAACTCTTCGGGCCTCTTCCCGGGAGTCAGGCAATGACGGGAGTGGCAAGGAATCGCCGAATCTGTAGAGCGCGGTTTCTTCGGATAAGGGTTCCGGCGGCACATATTCGACCGGATAGTACTCGAAGCCAGTGTCCCTCATGCAACGGGAGACGAATGCTTGGTGATCGTTCTTCCATTCGTCCATCAAGGAGTCCTGGCTTCGAATCAGCGCTTCTGTCACAATGTTGCCGGCACGGAAATATGCAGCAAATGGCAATTCGATCGGTGACGTCGTGACGGTCGCTGCTTTAGGCAACTCGCTATTCCCTTGAGGCGACGACTGCGTCTGGGCGCCCCTGACCATCGTGCTCGCGTCCTCATCATCTGGGATACCGCCCGAACAGCCTGACAATGCCAGCATTGTGATCGCCAGAACGTTCACCGGGCCCACCATCGTTGCGGGCCCTCTCCTCGAGCGCCAGGCGGACAGAGGGCTGCGACGAACTGCTCTCATGCGCAGGACGCCGGTCGCACCGCAATAGTCGAGCCCACCTGGACGGGCCAGAACGTTTCGACGCAGGTCTGCGGCCCGTAGATCCCGTCAACAGCGATTTCGGCTTCGTCCTGGACGTACCTGATGAAGCCTGCCGTCTGCTCGCCGTAGTATCCGTCCTTCGCGATGTTGAACTTGTAGGACTCGGCCCGTGCAGCGTTCTGGATTACTTCAACCGACACCAGCTTCGTTCCCCCGTTGGCGGGGCCGACCACGCAGATCGTGCTCCCGTTACTCGCCGCGGGCAGATGGTAGCCCACCCCATAACGGTTCACGTATTTCATGGTGGTGCAGGTCGGAGTGGCCGCCGCTTCGGCGACAGGCGCGCCCCCGCTCAACGATTCACCGGCGAATACGGCAGCACCAAGCGCCATTACCGAAATCGCTATGGTTGTTAGTCTTTTCTTCAGATTCACTGATTCGTCCTCCTGGATTGTGCAATTGGCTACAAACGGCCACCAGGGTTTCTTGCGCTTCCCCCTGTTGATCAATTTGTGCGGCACTATTGATCAGCGCATGACCACCTAAACATGTGCCGACAGCGCTTGTCAAATCCGAGACATGCTTCTTCATTATGGTCGGCGTGGAGGAGGTCCATACCTCCCGGTTTCTTGTCCGTGTAGCGACCGCCTTCTATGCCCGTGGCTGATGGCTGTCACGGTGGGCGCATGGGAAGCAGGCTGTCGATGCAGCCAAGAGCTGAGGTCACGAAACGGTACGCGGCCGGTTGCGCCAAAGCGCCGAAACACGTCAAGTTGCAGATCCGGGGCCACGCTCCGCGCAGCCGGTCAGGCCACCAGCGACCAGGGGTTCTCCAGCAGTTCGCGCATCGCGGTCAGGAACTGCGCGCCGAGCGCGCCGTCGATCAGCCGGTGATCGCAAGACAGGGTGAGCCGCATGACCTGGTGCGACACCACGTCAGCGCCCTCCAACGCCAATTCCGGCCGCGCGGCGCCAACCGCCACGATGGCCGCCTCGGGCGGGTTGATGATCGCAGTGAACTGCTCCACCCCGTACATGCCCAGGTTGGAGACCGTGAACGTGCCGCCGCTCATCTGCTCCGGAGCGAGCTTCGACTCCGCCGCCAACCCGGCCAACGACCTCGCCTCGGCCCCGATCCCAGTAGGCGTCTTCAGGTCGGCGTCCGGGATCACCGGCACCATCAGCCCGCGTTCGGTCGCCACCGCGATCCCGACGTTGACCCGCCCGTGCATCAAGATGCGGTCCTCGGCCCAACTGGCGTTGACCGCTGGGTATTGGCGCAGCGCCAGCGCCGCCGCTTTGACCACCAGGTCGTTGACCGACACCTTGCCTCGCCCCGCCGCCGCCAAGTGCGCGTTCATCTCCTTGCGCAGCCCCAGCAGGGCGTCGGCCCGGACCGGCAGGGTGACGGTGAACACCGGGATCTCCCGCGCCGCCTCCGTCAGCCGCCGCGCGATCACCCGCCTGAGCGCGCTGACCGGCACCTCGACCGGCGCGCGCGGGTCGTCTCCGGACATGGCAGTCTTCCCCGTGGACGATGCCGCTCCCCCAGCACCGCTCGCCCCGCCCAGCCCCGCTCCGGTCAGGTTGGGCGTCACAGCGGCGCCCGCGCCTGCGGCGGTGCCGACCTCCGCAGCCCGCGAATCTGCGGCCACCAGGTTCTGGCTCTCCAAGGCCCGCTCCACATCCAGCCGGATGACCCGGCCGCCCGGCCCGGACCCGGCGATCCGACGCAAGTCGAGGTCGTGGTCGCGGGCCATGCGCCGGACCAACGGCGAGGCCAGCACCGGCCCAGCCGGAATGTTGTGCGGCAATCGGTTGTCCGGTGGCGCCCCGGTCAAAGGGGTCCCGGTATCCACTTTGGGGCTCCGCGATTGAGGGGCGGGTGTAGGCGGAACACGGGTTGGTGCCTGGCACCAACCCGTGTCCGGCGAGCTTTGCGGCGGCGACCCGGCCGTTTCGAGCCCCGGCGACGTTCCTGGCGAAGACGACCCGACGGCATCGGACAGGGTGTCAGACGACAGCGCACCGGCCCCAACACCGCTCTCGGTCCTAGTGCCAGCGCCAGCCTCGCCCGAGCCCGAACCCGAACTCGAACTCGAACCCATGCCCTCGACCCGCGGAGCCTCCCCCGAGCCCAATTCCCGCGCCTCGCCGCCACGCGCTCCCACGACCGGCGGGGCCGCGCTCTCGCCCGAAAGCGCGCCCGAGCCGGACTCCGACGGAGCCTCGCCCGAACCGTCGTCCAGCAGGGCTATCGGCTGCCCGATCGCCACGACCGCGCCGGGCTCGACCAGCAGCCGGTCGATCCGCCCGGAATCGTAGGCCTCGAAGTCCATCACCGCCTTGTCGGTCTCGACCTCGGCCAGGACGTCGCCAGGCGAGACGTCGTCGCCGGGCGAGACCTGCCAGGACGCTATCGCGCCCTCCTCCATCGTGTCGGACAGGCGCGGCATGGTGATCTCAATCATGGGACACGCTCCTCGAATAGTTGAAGCCGGTCGCCGCCAGGGTCTCCTTGATGGCCCGCACCACGTCCCCCATCTGCGGCAACGCCGCCGTCTCCAGCGGTTTGGAATAGGGCATTGGCACCTCCGCCATGGCCACCCGCCGCACCGGCGCGTCCAGATAGTCGAACGCCCCCTCGCCGATGGTCGCCGCGATCTCCGCGCCGATCCCGTAGGTCAGCCAATCGTCCTCCAGCACCACCGCCGCGTGCGTGCGCCGCACCGACTCCACGAAAGCGGGCCGGTCGAGCGGCCGCAGCGAGCGCAGGTCGATCACCTCCAGGTCCGCGCCTTCGGTGGCGGCCAGGTGCCGGGCGGCCTCCAGCGCCACCGTCACCATGCGCGAATACGCGATCACGGTCAGGTCGCGGCCGGGACGGACGACCGCCGCGCGGCCTATCTCCAGCGGCGGCGCGTCCAAGTCGACCTCGCCCTTGGAGTTGTAGAGCGACAGGTTCTCCAGGAACAGGACCGGGTCGTCGTCGCGGATGGCCGCCAGCAGCAGTCCGCGCGCGTCCGCCGGCGTGGCCGGAGCCACGACCTTCAGCCCCGGCACGAATGAGTAGTACAGTTCGACGTTCTGGGAATGGGTCGCGCCCAGTTGCTGGCCGCCCCCTCCAGGCGTGCGGATCACCATGGGCACCGGCACCTGGCCGCCGAACATGCCGTAGATCTTGGCGGCGTGGTTCACAATCTGGTCCAGCGCCAGCAGCGAGAAGTTGATCGTCATCAACTCGACGATCGGCCTGAGCCCCAGCATCGCCGCCCCGACCGCCGCTCCTGTGAACCCCTCCTCGGCGATCGGCGTGTCCCGCACCCGTTTCGGCCCGAATTCCTTCAACAGGCCTTGGGTGATCTTGTACGAGCCCTCGAACAGCCCGATCTCCTCGCCGATCAGGAACACGTCAGGGTCACGCCGCATCTCCTCAGCCAAGGTGGTGCGCAAGGCCTCGCGGTAGGTCATGGTGGTCTCGGCCGCTGGGTTGGCCACGCCCGGCGCGCCGCCCTGGGGCGTCGGCGCGGTCACGCCCGGCGCGCTGGTCCGGATCGCCGCGTTGGTCCCGCCTGGCGCGCCGGTTCGAGCCGTGCCGCTGGTCCGGGTTGCCGGATCGGTCACGCCGCGCGCACCGCCCTGGGCCGGAAGGGTCGCCGTCATGCTCCCACCCCCATCGGCTGGCGCGTCGCCCCGGCCGCTCCCTGGGACTCCCAGGCCGCCGATGCCGCGCGCCCGGCCGCGTAGTAGTCGTTGGGCAACACGCAAAGGGTCTCGGGCGGCACCGGAAACAACGTCTCGCCGGGCAGGCGCCTGGACTCGTTCGGGACCGGCGTGGCATAGGTGTGATCGAACAGGCTGTCGACCGGCGGCAGGGGGCTGGCCTTGGCGAACCGGTCGGCCTGGACGGCGGCATCGTGCGCCTGTTGGTCCCAGGCGTCCAACTGGTCCTGGCTGGCCGCCCCGGACTCGAGCAGACGCGCGGCGGCGCGGGCCAACGGATCGCGGGACAGGGCCTCGGCGGACTCGTCCTTGGTCCGGTAGGTCGCCGGATCGACCACCGAGTGCCCCTTGAGGCGGACCGTCATGACCTCCAGCAGGTAGGGGTGCCCGGCGCGGGCCCGAGTCAGCGCGTGGCGAGTGGCGTCGAAGACCGCGGCCGGGTCCAGCCCGTCCACCCGGCCACTCTCCATCTTGTAGGAAGCAGCCCGTTTGTGCAGGTCGGGCTGGGCGGACGAGCGTTCCACGCGGGTGCCCATGCCGAGCTCGTTGTTGTCCACCACGTACACGATCGGCAAGTTCCAGAGGGCGGCTATGTTCAGCGACTCGTGGAACGCGCCGATGTTGGTGGTGCCGTCGCCCATGGTGGCGACCACGGCCTCCTGGCCGCCCCGGTAGTCGATCGCCAGCGCCGCGCCGGTCGCCAGTGGCAGCTGGCCGCCAACGATCCCGTATCCGCCCAT
>JAISCU010000173.1 GCA_031265345.1 Bifidobacteriaceae bacterium | reverse complement strand
CGCCCTCGGCCGGGAAGGCCACCAGGGACAGGGTGACGCCGCCGGCCAGCGCCAACGCGCCGACCACGAACGCGACGATCATCCAGACGGTCGGGGCGGTCGAATACACCGAATAAGGCAGGTCGTTGGTGCGCAAGGTCGGCAGAAGCTCGTCGATCACGATCGCGAAGTTCATGGTCTCCTCCTGCTTCCAAGTGTTGATGCCGATCACGGCGCCATCCTCGGTGATCAGCGGCCCGCCGGAGTTGCCTGGGTGGATCGCCACGTCCATCTCCCAGACCTGCGCGTCCGCGAATGCCGCCGAAGCCTTGCGCGAGATGACTCCCCTGGTCGTGGACATGTCGCCGACATCCTTGGGCGAATAGCTGGAGGCGTCCTCGGCCGCGCCCGGATAGCCCAGCGCGAGGACCGCCTGGCCGATCTCCACCTTGTCGGAGAGGGTGAAAGGCAGCGGCTTGCGCTTGTTGGTCGGCTCGGACAGCTTGAGGATGGCGAAGTCCTTCGAGTAATCGACGAACTTGACCTCGGGGTAGACGAAGTCGTTCTGGGCGCCCGAGTAGACCACCATGATCTCGCCTGTGCCAGAAGAGTGCGGCCCCTCGATCACATGCGCGTTGGTGACCACGTATTCAGGGTCCTTGCCCTTGTCCCCGATGAAGAATCCGCTGCCGGTGGCGGCCCAGATCTCTCCCGTCACCGGGTCCGTCCAATCGGTCCAGATGTACACCACCGACTGACGGGCCTCGGTGGGCGAGGTCTTCTGGCGCGTGACCGCCAGGACCGTGCCCACCGCGAGTCCCGCCGCCCCGATTGCGAATAGGGCTATGGCGGCGATCAGGACGCTGGTCCGCTTGCGTGACTTGCCGGTGCTCATGGTGTGGTCCTCTCGGTGAGGTGGGGTTCTTGGTCGGTTGGGGGTTCTTGGGCGCTGGGTTTGGTGGGCGCGGGGCCGGGATGCGCGGGCGCGACGTCCGGGGCGGTCGGGGCGGCGGCATCGTCCACAGGTTCTGGGTAGTAGCGGGCGACGACGGCTGTGTAGTTGTCCTGGTGGGGCAGGTCCGCTGCGACCACGCGCCGGGCCAGGGCATCCGCGGCGAGCTTCGGCTCGAGGCCCAGCAGCGAGCGCAACTCCCCCTGCGAGAGGGTGTCGCTGACCCCGTCCGAGCAGGCCAGGATCGTGTCGCCGGGCTGGAGGGCCAGCGGCGTCAGGGTGGCGTCGATACTGAGCTCTTCGCAGCCGATGTAGCTGGCCAGGGCTTCGAGCTGAGGGTCGGCTTCGGATTCGGCCAGGGTCAGGTCGCCGTTCAGCACGCGCCGCCACAGATCGAGGCGGTACTCGTGGCGGCGGTTCAGCTCGAACAGGCGCTCGTCGCGGCGCAGGTACAGTGACGAATCCCCCACCGAGGCGAACCACAGGTTGTTGGCCCACGCTCGGCACGCGATCAGAGTAGTGCCGCCCTGTGTCCGATGCCGCGCCAAGACTTCGCGGCTCACCTCGTCTATGGCCGTGGTGACCTGGGAGAAGGCTGCCTCGGGTTGGGTCTGGGCGAGGTCGCTGAGCGCGCCGCTGATCGCCTGGACTGTCGCCTCGGCGATGGCCTCACCGTGTTCGGCGCCGCCCATGCCGTCCGCGACCACCAGGTGGAGCTCGTCGGAGTCGGGGTCCGCCCAGACGGCGTACCGGTCCTGCTGGTACTCGCGAGCTCCTTGGCCCTGGGCCACGCCCACTGCCCAGCCTGTCGGCGCCACTGGCTCGGCGGCGGGCTCGGAGACCGGCTCGTTCGCCGTTCGGGCGGGCGAGATCACTTCGGTGGCCTGGCGATCCGGATCCCGGGACCGCCGCCGTCGCCAGAAAGCCATCACTCCCACCGGAAATGCGGGCCGCACAGCGGGAGGAACACGGCTTTGGTCTTGCCGACCTCGATCACGTCGTAGGGCTCCAGGGTCTCGGCGCCGACCACCTCGTGGTCGCCCCGGTAGGTCAAGCCACGCGACTGGCCTGGCGCGATCAGGAACGAATTGGCCTTCTGGTCGTAGCTGATCAGGGCGTGGGCCTCGCGCGAGACTGTGTCGTCGGAAGGGAGCGCGACGTCGGCATCGGCTGCGCGGCCGATGAAACTGCGGCCCGCCCGCAGCCGGAAATGCTCGCCCCTGTGCGGGCCCTGAGTCACCACCACGAATGCCACCGGCGGGTCGAAGCCGATGCGCTTGTGCATCACGGCCACGGTGTGCGCGCCGCCGTCGTTCGGGGCGCCTGCTCCTCCGCCTGGCGACCGCAGCGGGACGGTCGCGCCGATGGGGGTCACCGGGCTCAGACCCACCGTCGCGCCGACGCCCTGTTGGACCTCGGAGCAGTACCGGCAGGTCTCGTAACGGGTCTCGTCGTAGAAATGCCCGCGTTCACATTGCTTCATGTCGTGGTTCCTTCTGGGTCGGTTCGGCCTTGTTCGGTTCGGCCTTGTTCGGTTCGGCGCTGGATGGCGCCGTGGATTTCGTCGAGCAGGATTCGGGCCAACGCCTCTTGGGCGTCTGGGCATTCGACAGTGATACGAGTCTTGGAGGTCAGCCTGCGGCCGGGTTCGGGGCCGAGGCCGCGCAGGTCAACGTCCGGCCGGCCGGAGCCCGGCGGGACGGACGGCGGGGGGCCGGAACTTGCGGCGCTGGAACTCGCGGGGTGGCGGTCGGCCGGGAGGACGGCATCGTCCATGGCGTTCGTCAGTTCCAAGATGATCGGGGCGGCGCCGGGCGGCGTCAAGCGCATCGAAGTCGAGTCGGAGAGGTCTTGGGACTCCCAACCGAGCCAATTGAGGACGTCGATCGCGAGGTCGCGGAGGTCGCCCGGAGCGAGCGGGTAGGGGTCAGGTTCCAGGCGCACGAGGGCTACCGCCTGGGAGCCTGCGGGGTTGGGGGCAGAACCGGTGTGGCGCCGATCCTTGGCGATCGCATGCGGCTAGATTTCACCCTCGGCTGGCCAGTTGGGCAGTCTAGGTTTGGGTTTCGGGGGGTCTAGTTTCCGCGTTTGCGCTGGTCGGGGACGCCGACTTCGGCTCGCGCCAATTCTGGGGCGGCGCGGATGCGGGAGTTTGAGAACGTCGAAATGGCCACCGAGGACCCAGTCGCACGGCCCGATCACGGCGGTCGGACCGCGGCCTGTCCGTCCGTCGGTCCGCCGTCCGTCTTGAGTCTGCTGGGTGCTTGGGACTAGGCTGGTGGACCAGAGCCCGATGGGGGCTCTGCGCTCAAATGTCGGGTTGCATATGCCACATTGTCTAGACCCGAAGGAGCGAGCCTGATGAGTTCCTCATCCCCGTACCTGTTTTCCCGTTCTGGCCGCCATGGCCGTCCCGTCGCCAAGCGACGCGGTCGCGCTGTGAGTGCCTTGTTGGCTGGCGGCGTTGCCGGGGTCTTGGCGTTCACGCTGATGCCCGCTCAGTCGCCATCATTGGCGGCCGGGAAACTTGAGAACTTCGACCCGGCCCGCGGTTGCACCGTGTTCGGTACGACTGCCGGGGATGTGTTGAAGGGCACCGACGGTGACGATGTGATCTGCGGCGGCGGGGGCGGCGACACCATCAAAGCGGGCGCCGGCAACGACGTGATCTATGGCGACGACGGCGGGGACACGATCTACGGCGGCCCCGGCGACGACGTGATCTACGGCGGGGCGGGCGGGGACACGATCAAGGGCGAGGACGGCGCCGACCAGATCGAGGCCGGGGACGGCGGGGACACGGTCCACGCCGGGCCCGGCGACGATGTGATCTGGGGCGGCGCCGGCGGGGACACCCTGTGGGGCGAGGCCGGCGCCGACCTGATCTACGGGGAGGCGGGCGCTGACACGGTGCGCGGCGGCGCCGGGGACGACACGATCATCGACACCGGCAAAGCCGACACCCTGTGGGGCGACGACGGGAACGACCGGATCGTGGCCGGCGAGGGCGCGGACTCGGTGAAGGGCAACGCCGGGGACGACCTGCTGATCGGCGGCCCTGGGAACGACTCGCACTACGGCGACGCGGGCTGGGACCGGTGCGCGGGCGGCTCCGGGGTCAACGCCTACTACTCCTGCGAAGTGAAGTTCACCTTGGCGGACCTCGGCGGCGCGGACGGGGACCTGGACGGCGACCGGGTCCCGGATGCGGTCGAGCTGCGGGCAGGCACGGACCCGTTCAGCGCGGATGCCGACGCTGACGGCCTGCCGGACGCCGGAGAGTTGCGAGCCGGCACCGACCCGGCCGACCCGGACTCGGACGGTGACGGCGTGTTGGACGGCGATGAGGACCCGGACGGCGACGGGTTGTCGAACGCGGCCGAGACGGCAGCCGGGACGAGACCGTTGTCGGATGACAGTGACGGGGACGGGGTGTTGGACGGCGCGGAGCTGGCTGCCGGGACGGACCCGCTGGAGCCGGACAGCGACCGGGACGGGTTGACTGATCTGGTGGAGTCCCAACTGGGCTCGAATCCGCTATCAGTCGACTCTGACTCGGATGGGGTGGCAGACGCGGATGACGAGTTCACGTATGCGGCGCCGAGCGATGTCGAGGGTGGGTCGTTGACGGTTACCGGGCCGGGTTCGGTGGTGACCCGGTCCAGGCTGGTCCCGACCCAAGATGTTCGGTTCGAGGACCTGGAAGGGCTGCTGGGAACGGCTGTGAGAGTGCTGGCAGAAGAAGGCGTCACAGCGACGCTGGTGCTGCCGTTCGATCCGGCGCTCCTGACCGAAGGCTCAGAGCCGGTGGCGATCCACATCGACTCCGAGACCCAGGTGGTCGATGAGCCAGCTGGGCAGGTCGCGGACCTGGCGGCGGGCACGGTCACCCTGACCACCGACCGGTTCTCCCCCTTCGCCGTCGTGGACGGAGCGGCGAATCCGGGGACACCCGACCCAGGCAACGTAAGCACCTCGCCTGTGCCCTGGGAGGCTGACCCGAGGCCCTTCCTGACGCTGGCGGTCGACAACACATCGGCCGGGGGCTTCCGTGATCCGGGCGAAGCGCGTTTCGAGGCCGCCTTGAACCTGATCCGGTCGGTGACCCGCGGATTCTTCCATGTCGGGAGGTTCTACAAGCCGATGTATCGCATCGCGTCGATCATGAGCGGCACCTGCGGGAGTGCTGCTGACGGCACGCGCGACGAGCGCCTGTTGGCCGGCTGCCTCCAAAACACGCGGACCAGTCAACTCGACTTTTACGTCGCTGGCTACCCGAGCGACCCTGATTATGTGCCATCGGTCAATGACATGATCAACGGACTATACGAATGGTCGGGCCCCGAGGACGCGGTGTTTATCACGACAGCGCCGCGTTTCAACCCTGATACCCCTCAGATCCGTACGCTGGTCAAGGATGGACGGATCCGCGTCAGCCTCATAATCGTGGGTGAGGGGTTGGACAGCGCCACGGCGTCGTCTTTGCGGGAATTCACTGAGTCCACCGGCGGAGCAATGTGGACCGCTGACCAATGGCTATCCCGCGGGATGGATTGGGATGGCACCATGCCGGACCATGACTGGGGTCCGGACTCGGACGGCGACGGCATCTACGACTCCGAGGAGATCAAGGGCCGTTTCTCCGTGTTCAGTTCCGTGTGGCGAGCGACCGACCCGCACAACCCCGACACCGACGGCGACGGGCTCAGTGACGGCGAGGAATTGAACCCTCTGCCGCACAGCCCATACGACGTCGACATCCGGTACTCACCGGTGTCGGACCCGACCAAGAAGGACACCGACTACGACGGGCTCGACGACCTGACCGAGATCGCCAACGGTTTCGAGGCCTTCGACCGCGACCCGGACAACGACGGGCTGAACGATGCCGAAGAGTTCATGCTGGGCACGGACGACTACTGGCGCGACACGGACGCGGACGGTTTCTCCGACCTCGACGAGTACGAGTGGGCGGTGAACGGCGACGGGTTCGATCCGCTGATCCACGACGTCAAGATCGACAAGCTCGACTACGTCAGCGAGTTCTTGAATGGCACCCTGTGCGGCGACATCGAGGGGCTCGGCGGTTTCTGTGAGGGCGACACCTGGGTGTTCTTGGCGGGCCAGATCACGGGCGGTTTCGCGTTCCCGGGGGTGGGCGACGCGCGGGACTTCCTGGCCTCCAGCATCAAGGGAGACTTCGTCTCGGCTGGGTTGTCGGTGGTCGGCGTGATCCCATTGCTTGGCGACGGCGTCAAAGCGGTCCGGCAGGTCGCGCGGTTCGGCGAAGTCACGGCCAAGGTCATGAAAGAGGCGCCGGACTCCACTCGCGCCTTGGACCGGGCGCAAACACTGGCGAAGGTGGCGCTCTCCGACAATCCCGCGTCCAGCGTCCCGACCGGCGGCCTGAAGACCTTCGCCGATGCCGCCGCCGCGGCCCCGGCTGCCGCCCGCGCCCAGGTGTCGGTCTTGGCCGCGGGCACTGGCAAGGTCGCCAAGAGCGCGAAGGCCGTCAAAGCGAGTGAAAAACTCGCCGAGCTCGTCGCGGGGGGCATCGACGAGGTCCTGGCGATCCACAAGGGCCTGTCCAGGTCCCAGGTCGAGGACTTCCTTGCCGTGGCGGCGAAGCACCGCTGGTCGCAGCTCGACATGATCAAAGTATTGAAGCGGGCGAAGCGTGTCGAAGTCCCACCGGACGACATGTTCAAAGGGGTCAAGAAGCTCGCGACAGAGGAAGAAGCCGAGACCGGTTTCAAATTGCATGGGGTGAAGGGAGCGGAGCCCAAGAAGCGCGCCATCAGCACGAGCGGGACCGAAGGGAAGCCGGAAAACCGGTTCTACGATGTCATCGGCGAATCCGGTGGGGAAACCAAGGCGTTCGAGTTGAAGATCGGTTCGACCCGCGACTCCGGCCGCCACCGGAGGCAGGTCGCCAAGGACCGGGCGCTGCTGCAAAGAATGGCGAAAGATCCTGACCTGGCTCGCAGACTTCAGTTCGACAGCCTCGAATGGGTGTTCTTCGCCAGAGAGGCCGCAGACGGCGCTGGTTTCCCGAGCCCGAAGCTGATGGACCTGCTCATGGACACCTCGACCGAGGCCGGCAAACGGATCGAGATCCCGTTCACGATCTACCTGCCGAGGCCGTGACCATGGGCAGACGAGACGACGAGTACGCCCGTGTAGCGGCCGGGGTGGCGAACACCTACGACAATCCGTACAACTTGGGAACGCGGGGATGGTGGGCGGTCCAGGACATCCTGTTCGACCGGTTCATGGCCGGTCGCCCCGGCCACCTTGAGGAGTTGCGCGGGTTGGTGGCGACCACCGGCGGCCCTGCACTGGACGGCACGCGAGGATCGCTGGCAGGCATGGACGAGTGGCTGCGGGCGATCCTGGCC
>JAISCU010000004.1 GCA_031265345.1 Bifidobacteriaceae bacterium | reverse complement strand
TCATGGAGTTGAACGGCATCGACCCCGTTACGGACTACGACTTCGCCGCCTACCCGGTGTTCGGGTTCCCAAGGGAAAACGTGGTCGACCGCACCTCGCCGGTGTGGGGATTCACCCTGGAGATCGGCACCCTGTCCAACGACGCGGGCGTCCCGTTGATGGAGATCGTCCTGGCCAAGAACATCCACCACACCCACTACATGGACTACGGGCCGGCGGCGTGGGAATACATGAGCCAGTTCTCCCGCGACACCACCACCAACCAAACCATCTACCAACCCACCGGCCAGCCGACCGACGAGCCCACGGACGCACCGACCGACGAGCCCACGGACCAGCCGACCGACGAGCCCACGGACGCACCCAGTTCGCCACCGCCTCCGAGCAGCAGCGGTAGTGCAAGCGCGGGAACCGCCGCCACCGGCACCCTGCCGTTCACGGGGTCGAACGCGCCCGCCCTGATCGCCATCGCCTTGCTGGCCACGGTTCTGGGCGTGTCGATGACGGCGGCCCGGCGCCGGGCAGGCAGCGACACAATCTGATCAACCATCCATGAGGCCCAGGCCCGTTCACAGTCAGATTCTGACGGTGAACGGGCCTGTTGCCATTCCAGGCAGTCAACGGCGAGCGCCGGAGCCCGCCGTGGCGAATGCCACTAAAGCGGCCGACGAGCACAACGCCATCGTGATCGCCATCGGCACGGCGGTGCTCTCTCCCCTGATGCCGACCATCCACGCGGCCAGCCCTGCCAGCGCGAATTGGAGCACCCCGAGCACGGCCGATCCGGATCCGGCGGTCTTGCGCAGCGTCTCCAAGGCCAGAGCAGTGGTGTTCCCGAACACCAACCCGAGCGAGCCGATAGCCGCCAGGATCGGTCCGGCCATGATGATCGGCGGCACATCGGACAGCGACAGACCGACCAGAGCGATGATCGAGCCGAAGTTGATCAGCAGCCCGATCCAGGCCAGTTTCCGCTCCGAATGGCGGATCACCAACCGTGCGGACAAGCTGCCCCCGATGGTCAAAACGAGCGCGTTGGCACCGAAGGCCAATCCATATCCGACCTCGCTCAAGCCCATCAGTGTCTGGTAGACGAACGGAGACGCGGAGATGTAGGCCATCATGGTGCAGAATGCGAAGGCGAGAGTCAACGCGTTGCCCAGATAGGCGCGCGTGAAGAGCGCTCTGACCAGCCGACCGCGACGGCCGACGGCCAGACCGCGCCGACGATCCGGGCGGCTTCGAGCTGGATGCGTCTCGCGCAGGAATACCAAGACGAACACCAAGGAAATGGCCCCCAGCCCGGCGACGATCCAAAGCAACCCGCGCCACCCGATCACTCGGACCAGAGAACTTCCGGCCAGCGGGCCGAGCACCGGAGCCACACCGCCCACCAACATCGTCAAGCTGAAGGCCCGTGCCGCTTGTTTGCCGCGAGCCAGGTCGGAGATGATCGCCCGTCCGATCACCATCCCGGCCGCGCCGCTCAGACCCTGGAGGAAGCGGGCACCTATCAGTTCGCCCATGCCCGGGGCGAGCGCCGCCGCCACGGACGCCGCCAAGTACACCGCAGTGCCGATCAACAGGGGAGGCATACGCCCGTAGCGGTCGGAGAGCGGCCCGAACACCGCTTGGCCCAAGGCGACACCGGCCAAGAAGGCGGTCAGAGACAACTGGACATGGGCGGATGGGGCTCGCAGGTCCACCATCATGGCGGGGAACGCCGGCAGGTAGAGGTCGGCGGCCAAGGGCGACACTGCCGCCAGTAGAGCCAATGTCACCAATATGGCGACGGTGACCGGGCCGCCGCGATCCGGCGCCCGCCCGTGGTGCTGCTCATCAACCATTTTCGTCTCCCGATTCGTCATCGCTACCGCCATTTCATGCCTCGCCATTTTATCTATGCTGCAATAGCTATGTTATCCGTAGTAATCTGGCAAATCGAGGAAGTGATGCAACGTGGTCGTTGAAGACCGAACCGAACTGTCGGCCGATTTGGCCGAGTTGATCATGAGTTTGTCGCGCTGGTTGCAGGCCGAAGTGGTTCGGGACGCGGGTGCCGTGCAGCTCAGTTCCTTGGAACGGATGATCATGCGGGACATCGAGCAGAATCCCGGCACAACGCCCGGACGCTTGGGCCGCCACTTGGGACTGCGTTCGTCCAACACCAGCGCCGCCCTCCGTTCACTCGAGCGGCAAGGAATGGTCCGGCGTGCCCACGATCCAGCGGACCGGCGCCGCATCCAGTTGTTCCCAACGCCCAAAGCGCAGGGCAACCTAGCTCGGGTCCGGGCAAGCTGGGCAGACCTGCTCGGCCCGCATCTCGACAGTGACGCGGCAGTGGCGCACGCGGTCGCCCTGTTGACCGACCTCGACCGCTCGCTCCGTCCCACCGAGTAATGCACGCGGACGATGCCGTCCGGTCGGCTTCCCGCGTCAGCGCAGGCCTGGCTCGGGGCAGGGCGGCCGCCTTCAGGGCTGCCCGCCTGGGCCGTTCCCCTACGATGTGCATGAATCCAGCATCCATTACATTCCATACGCCAAAATTGGCGCATTCGATGTACACTTTTTGAGTGACGGATTACGTTCATAGACCCATTGGCGATGCTCTGCTGGCCTCCCGAACCGCGCCGGTCGCCATTGTCGAAGGTGCGCGCGCGGTTGGCAAGACAACCATGGTGCGCCATCAACTCCTGCCCGCAGGGCACCACTATGTGACCCTGGCCAACTCCGAGACACGCGCCGAGGCGGCGGCCGATTTGGCCGGTTGGCTGCGGAGATTGCCCACGCCGGTCGTGATCGACGAGGCACAGCTTCTGCCAGGCATCGCACTGGAGACGAAGGAGCTGGTCGATTCACTCGGGCCTGGTCATCACGTTGTGCTGACGGGCTCGGCGTCGATTGGCCGCACCGGGTTGGGCGGCGCCGACCCGTTGGCCCGCAGGGCCAGGCGTTGGACCATTTCCCCGTTGACCGCCTGGGAATTGGCCGGCGAACGTCGATCCCTGGCCACCGCGCTGTTCGATGGCGATCTGACCGCGACCGAATGCGACGAGACCACCACGCACCAGTTGGTCGAAATCCTCGCGACCGGCGGATTCCCCAACCTGGCTCTTCCCAGGCCCCCTCTCGATCCGACCCAAGTGCTAGCTCAGGTTCGCTCGGACAGAATCGGCCTGCTTGCCGATTCTGCGCTCCCAGAACTGCGCCTCGACGCGGCCATCGCCGGAGCGGCACTCGACCAATTGCTTCGAGGCCCAGGGAACCAGTTCAACGCGAGTCGCCTGAGCCGAACCTTGAGCATCGACCGGCGGACGATCGACCGTTACCTGGGAGCCTTCGAGCGTCTGTTCCTGGTCCACTGGCTGACGAATCTGGCCGCGGCCCCGAGCCGCCAGGCATTCTCCAGGGCCAAGGTCCATCCGGTCGACACGGCGCTCTCTTTCGAGGCGCTCGCGCGGTCGGGGGTGGATCTGCTCAGCGATCGGGAGCATCTGGGCGCGCTCTTGGAGTCGTATGTCGTCAATCAGGTGACTGCCTCGGCCGCCTGGTCAGCCCTGGGCATTGAGGCGGGATACTGGCGCCAGACCGGCCACGCGCCACGGGAGGTCGACTTGGTGTTGGCGGACTCCAAGGGGCGCCACGTGGCCGTCGAGGTGAAGACCGCCAGATTCGTCGGTCGCGAGGACGCCGCCGGGATCGCAGCCTTCGCTCAGGCGCGAGGCCTGCATAGGGGATACGTGGTCTATCCGGGAACTGACCTCAAGCCCCTAATGGACCGCATCTGGGCGCTTCCGCTCAGCGCGTTGTCCCAGCCCGCTCTGCTCCCCCCGTCGGCATGACCCGGCCCGAGTCTTGTTCCTGCCCAACGATCAGTCGCACGATGCCGCGCGGTCGGCCGCCCGCGTCAGGGCCGTAGAGTTCAGGGCGGGTTCCGCGCCACGAGCGTTCACCACCACACTCGAGCGGCATCGGGGTGGAACTCAGCTTCTGACCGCTGCGACAAGGCTGAACAGCTTGCGGACAACTGGGCCGACCAGAAAGACCTGCACGCCAAACGCGAACATCCAGTTGAGCACCATTCGCTGAATCCACAACAGCACGAAGTCGGACGTGAAGCCGACATAGATCGCGATTGAATAGAAACTCATGACCGGGCACATCAAGAGCACCGTGAAGCCCGTGCGGATCGCGTAATACTCGAGCACGTTGATCGTCTGGTAGCGCGACACCGCCCGCGCGACCAGCTTTTGCACCACGAAGAACTGCAAGACGAAGGCGAGCGGCGCCCGCAAAGCGAAAGCCAGCGGCACCTGACCGAAGACGTCCCAGGTCAAGCCGTGTTCAAGCGCCTTGTTGTAGGTGGCCATCACGATGACCATGCAAACCACGCCGATCAGGGTGAAGATCAGCCGTTCGCGGCCACCCCTGGGGAAAACGACCCCCTCGGGCGGCCGGTGCACCGGCGCTGACGCGCGGCTCAAAATGGCTCCGTGTCCGGGAACGGCCACGGCGTCGCGTCGTCAAGCCCCAGTTTGAACACGTTCAGTGCCCAGGCGCTCATGGAGAAGCTGCCCATGCAACCGAGCAGGTCGATCAGGCCGGTCATGCCGAGTTCAGTCTTCGCCTGTTCGAACAACTCGTCGCTGACGGCGTGCTTGTTCAGGATTGTCGAGGCGAACCGGTAGGCGGTCGCCTCATCATGCGCGACGAACTCCGGCTCGCTCCCGGCCGCGAGCCGGTCCAGGCATTCGCGCGGCACACCGGCCTCAATCGCGCTCTCATAGTGCGCCCACCAGGCGAAGGGCGAGCGGTTGTGGCGTCCAACGATCAAGACGCTGAGTTCGCGCAGCCGGACCGGTAAGTGCGATTCCTTCCGGCAGTAGCCGCCAAGGGGCTCGACGTGCTCGGCCAGGTCCATGCTCTGAGCCCAGATCCAGAACGGCGGCGGGGGCGTGAAATCGGCGCCAAGGACCCGCCTGGCTAGCGCCTGGGCGGTCTCGTCGAGGGCGGTGATGGTCAGTTCGCGCATGGGGGTCTCCTTCACTCTGGGTGGGGTTGATCGCGGCCCGGCGGCCCGGCGGCCGCTCAGGCCAAAGGCGGGGCAGGTGAATCGCCGTGGCGCAGCCACGCACGCTGAGCCGGGCTGAGCGTCAATGCGGCGGCGGCGAAAGCCTGGGCTAGTTGGTGGGCGTCTTCGGGACCGACCGAGACCCAGTTCCGGTCCCGCGCAAGGGTCCAGGCGAGCGCCAAGGTCGCGGGTTCAACACCGAATTGCCCGGCCAGGGCGCGGACCCGCTCGCGCCGTTCGCCGCTCGCCGCCGTGTCGAACATGTCCGGGTGGACCGGCGGTTCGTTTCCCGAGCGGGCAAAGAACCCGCCCGCGTTCGCTGACCAGCACAGCAGCGGCAAGTCATGGCGGTCGATCAGGTCAAGCAAGTCGTCGTTCGCCGCGCGCGAGCTGCCGGGCGCCAGCCTGGGGTCCAGCTCGGCCAGGCTGTGGTGGTAACTGGCCAGTGGCGTGTGCCCGCGCTCGGCCAGCGCGTCTACCAGCGCCGCGAGTCGTGAGGCCGACCAATTGGAGGCCCCGACTGAGTCCGCCAGCCCTTCCGCCGCCGCTTCGGCCAATGTGTCCACGATTTCTTCCACCGGACGGGCGGGATCATCGCAGTGCAACAGGAGCACGCCGAGCGAGTCGACGCGCAGGACCCGGAGGGCGTCCAACAGGTCGTGGCGGATGTTGGCCCGCGACAGCGGGATGTCCACCCCGCGCTCGCCGTGGCCGATTTTCATGACGACGCGCAGCTGGCCGGGGTTCGCGGCCAGCCATTGGCCCACGGCGGCCATGGCTTTGCCTGCGACGTAGGTGTACCCAGTCTCGACGAAGGTCCCGCCAGCCGCCACGAAGGCCTCGAGTCGCGCGGCCGAGTCCGCCTGCGGTTCCAGACCGAACGCGCCGCCCAGCACTATCCGAGGGGCCGCGAGCACCTCGGCCGCGGCGGTCGTCAGGGCGCCCGCGCGACCACCTCCCAAGCTGCGCCCGGCGCCGGACGAGGCCCGACGGCATCGGGCATACGGCAACGAGACGGGCGAATAGAGGCTTTCGCCGGTTGCCCGGTCGCGGCTGAAATGCTTCAGATAGTCCCAGATCAGCAGCGAATGAGTGGCCGTCACCGCATGGGGCAGCCCGATCCCCGCCACGAACCGGGCCACGACCGTGCCCTCGTCGCCGAAGAAGTCGCCGCCGACCCACTGCATTTCCTCGCGCGTGAAACTGAACGTGCGGTGAAACTCGAACCCGAAAGCCCTCTCGGCGGCGTCAGGGCTTGTTCCAGCAATGGCGCGCGAGCGCTCCAATGTCAGCGGCTCGAAGTCTCGAGCCTTGGCGATGTGGGTCATCCAAATGGAAAAGTTGTCTAGGTGTTCTTGGGCCACCAGCGGGTAGACGTCGCCACCGTCCATCGTCCCGGCGACGCAGATCAGCGGCAGCCGCAATGGCCCGTTCTTGGCGTAGGAGGACCTGTCCGCGTGCCAGCGCCCCTTGGCGAACAAGTTGCCGCCGGGGCTGGGCGAAACTGCGGCCAACACGTCCGGGTAGACGCAGGCCAGCACTCCGGTCGCATCTGAACCGGCCGAATAGCCGACCGCGTAAACCCGCGTTGGATCGATTGGATAGCCCCGGGCGGTCAAAGCGTCAAGGATGCGCGGGAACTCGGACTGCACGTCGTCGTTGGACGGCCCCCGGTTCCAGGGGTAGACCACAATGAGCCCTTCGCGTCCAGCCAGCTCGGCCCAACCGTTCGTCTCCGCGTGGTTGATCGGCTCGAGCCCGCCGTGTGACACGTAGACGAGGGGGCGGCGGCACTCGGGGGTGGCCGCCGACTCGCCCCCGCCCAGGCCCCCGCCCAGGTCGAGCGGTGTGAACACGGCATAGCGTCCGTCGGTGTCCGCGTCAAACAGCTCTTTCCGCACTCCCAGACGCGCCCAGTGCCGCAGCACCTCGGGGTGCAGCGGGTCTTCGGGATGGCGTTCGTAAATCTCTTGCATCGCCGCGATGGTTCGTCCGACCGGCGAGGCATCGAACGCGCGTTGGTCGAATCCAGGCGGAGCCCAGGCGGATTTTGCTCCGCCTTCGGGCGCTCCTGTGGGCATGTATTGGGCCATGGTCTCTCTTTCAGCGGTTATTGGGTGGTTTGGTTCGCTGCGGCTTTCGGTGGTCGGGGACCGCTTGGGCCAACTCACAGGAACGCGTTGTAGGGCAGGTCGGGATCGCTTGCGAACGCATCGGCGAAGCCGCGCGGATAGTGGTAGCGCAGGTCGTCGCTGTCGTCGGGATAGATGAATTGACCGCCGACCTGCCAGACATAAGGTTTGAACTGGTACTTCAGGATGTCCTTTTTCATCTGCCAGAGCATGATTATCTCTTCGGGGTTGGCATAGAAGTTGGTCCAGATGTCGTGATGGAAAGGAATGACGACCTTTGCCCGCAGGGCCTCCGCCATGCGGAGGATGTCGGAGGCGGTCAACTTGTCCGTGATGCCGCGCGGGTTTTCACCGAAAGCGCCCATGGCGACATCGACCTCGTGGTCGTTGCCGTGCTTGGCGTACATGTTGGAGTAATGGGAGTCGCCACCGTGGTAGACGGTGCCGGCCGGCGTCTTGACAAGGTAGTTGACGGCCAGGTCAGCCATGTCAGGAATGGGGTTGCCCCTGGCCGTTCGTTCCGGCGGCAGTGTCAGCAGAGCCGTCCGATCAAACGAATCCATGACCTGGATGTCGGTGTCCTTGATCGTGATGACATCCCCGGGATCCACCACGCGGCAGCGTTCGGTGGGCACGCCCCAGGCCGTCCAGAGGTCAACGGCCGACCGGGGCCCTATGAAAGGGGTCGACTCGGCGCAGTTCAGGAGCACCGCGGCCGCGACGTTGGGGTCGATATGGTCGGTGTGGGCGTGGGTCGCGAGGATCGCATCTGCCGTCCGGATCGCGAAGGGGTCTATCACGACGGGCGACAGCCGGAGGTTCGGCTGCAGGGCGCGTGCGCCGCTCATTCGCGCCATCTGATGGCCGGCCACCATCTGCCTATTCGCTCTTGTCCGCTTGCCGGAGCCCACCCAAAGGTCGACCACCAGGTTCGCGTCGCCTTCGGACTTGACCCAGAGGCCAGTGTTGCCGAGCCACCACATGGCGAACGTGCCGGGCCTGACAACCGTCTGCTCGATCTCCTCGTTCAGCCATGTCCCCCACTCGGGGAACGTCGCCGCCAGCCATGACTCCCGTGTGATCTCCTGCGCCTGACCCATTTGCTCGTCCTTCCGTGTTGTTTGTGGGGCACGCTTGCCGTGCCTGGCTTGGGCCTTTTGGGCCGTCAACTGCCGCCCGCGCCCGGTGAGCCAGGTACCGCGGTCTTGCCGTCTTCAGTTTCCGATGCCGTCGGCTCGCCTTGAGCGCACCCGCCCGGTTCGGGACGGGCCGCGATCGCGCCGCCGGTTCCAACCGCCGGAGCCAGATGGCAGGCAGCTTCAACGCCTTCGCGGGCCCGCAGGGCCGGACGAGTCGTGCGGCAGACGTCCATCACCTCGGGGCAGCGCGGCGCGAATGGGCAGCCGATCCCGGGGATCGATTCGGTCGCGGCTGCCATCTGAGCCCGCGCCCGGCGCCGCTGGGCCTGCGCTTCCGGGTCGGGCACAGGTGCCGCGTCGACCAGTGCCCGCGTGTACGGATGGACCGGCTGAGACGCCACCAGCGCTGCGGGCCCGCGCTCCATGACCTGGCCGCCGTACAGAACCACGATCTCGTCGCTGACATACCGGACCACCGCGAGGTCGTGCGTGATGAACAGATAGCTGAGGCCGCGTTCGTCGCGCAGTCGCATGAGTAGGTTCAAGACCTGCGCCTGAACCGATAGATCGAGTGCGCTGACGGCCTCGTCGCAGACAACGAACTCAGGGTTCATCACAAGCGCTCGCGCGATCGCGATTCGCTGGCGCTGCCCGCCGGAGAACTCGGTCGGATACCGTTCAGCGGCCTCAGGGGGCAAGCCGACGTCCGCAAGGGCGCGGCGCGCTTTCGCCCGCGCGTCGGTCGCAGGCAAGCCAAGGTTGTGTCGCAACGCCTCGGCCACCGTGTCTCCCACGGTGATCGACCGATTCATCGAACCATACGGATCCTGGAATACCACCTGCAGGCGGCGGGCCAGGAGCTTGCGCTCGGCCCGCTTGGCCTTGGTGATGTCGGTTCCGTCGAAGGTGATCGTCCCGCCCGCGCTCGGGACTAGGCCAAGCACTGCGTTGCCGATGGTCGACTTGCCGGAGCCGGACTCGCCGACCAGGCCCACGGTCCGGCCAGGCGCGACCGCGAAGCTGACGCCGCTGACGGCCTTCAGCCGGCCACGACGCCGTCCGGCCAGTCTGTATTCGACTGAAAGGTCGGCCACCTCCAGCAGTGGGCGCTCGCGCTGCTCAGTCATTGGACGCCTCCGCGCTGGCCACGGCATCACAGCGGCAGAGCCGCCCCGGACCGATCAGCTTGATAGGCACCGCCGCGCCACGGCAGGTTTCCCTCACCTGCGGACACCGTTCCTGGAAGTGACATCCTTTGGGCCAATCCTTGGGCGATGGGACCACGCCCTCTAGCGCTGGCAGCGGCTGGCCGGGGACCCCCAGGTGCGGGTCGGAGCGCAGGAGGGCGGCGGTGTAGGGGTGCGCCGGTTCGCGGACAACCGCGCTGACCGGGCCCTCCTCCACGACCTCGCCCGCGTACATGACCACCGCCCGTCGACACAGGTCGCAGATGAGACCCCAGTTGTGAGTGATCAGGAGGATGGCCGTCCCAGCCTTTTGGAGGTCACGCAGCACATCAAGGATCTCGGCCTGCACTGTCACATCAAGAGCTGTGGTCGGCTCGTCGGCTATGACGATGTCCGGCCCTGCCGCCAAAGCGGCGGCTATCCCGACGCGCTGCGCCATGCCGCCTGACAACTGATGCGGGTAGCTTGCCGCGACGCGTTCGGGTTCGGGTAGCCGGACCAAAGCGAAAAGCTCAAGCACGCGTTTCTTGGCTTGCTTTCGGGAGCATTGGGCGTGCAGCCGCACTACTTGCGCCACCTGCGCGCCCGCGGTGTAGGTCGGGTCGAGGCTGGAGACCGGATCCTGAGTGATCCAACCAACGCGTGACCCGCGGATTCGCCGCAGTTCTGCCGGGGATATTCTTGTGAGGTCTACGCCGTCAAGCCAGACGCCACCCGCCGTCACCTGACCGCCGCTGGGCGTCATGCCAAAAAGGCCGCTCGCGGTGACTGACTTGCCACAGCCGCTCTCGCCCACAATTCCGACCGCCTCGCCTGGCAGGACGTCGAAGGCCACGTCCCGCACAACCTGAGTTAGGGCGCCTTCGATCCTGAGGCTCACGCACAGCCCGCGGACCGACAGGAGCGCATTCTTGGTCGGTGCCGCGACGGTCTTGGCCGGTGGTCGCGCCGAGTCCGTCGGGTCGTCAGACCGCGGACGGCCTCGAGCCGGACGAACCACCGCGGCCGCGTGCAGTTCCTCAAGCGAATCGCGCAAGCCGTCCCCTAGGGTGCTCAAGGCCAGCACGAAGAAGGTGATCACCGCGCCGGACGGCACCAGCAGCCAGGGGCTGAGCCCAATGTTGCTTGACGCCTCCCCGACAAGCGTGCCCCAACTCTCGCCGGTCGTGCCGACTCCGAGGAAACCGAGGCCTGTCTCCATCAGGACTGCTGTGGCGGCGAACACCGACGACTGGACGAGGATCGCTCCAGCGACATGCGGCAGGACGTGGCGGACTATGATCACGCCGTCACTCAAGCCGGAGGTTATGGCTGCCCGAACGAACAGTTCTTGCCGCACACCCATGGTGGCTGAGCGAACCACCCTGGCCAGGCCCGGGGCGACAATCGCGCCGAACGCGACCATCGCGGCGTTCTCGTTGCCTGGGAACACGGCCAGGACCGCGAGGGTGATGATTATCCCAGGCACCGCGAAGGCGATGTCCGCCGCTTTGAGCACCAACCAGTCGAACCGGCCGCCGCGGTAACCGGCGAGGACTCCGAATGGCACGCCAATCACCAGATAGACGGTGAGGGCCACCAGAACGCTGACCAAGGTGACGCGGCCGCCGTAAAGGATCCAGGTGAGCACGTCCAGACCGAGTTGGGCGGTGCCGAGCAGGTGCTGACGCGAAGGTCCTTCCAGGGAGTGGAGGAGATCCTGCTGGTCAGCGCCGTACGGCGCCACCTGGTCGGCAAGAACGGTGGCGAGGATCACCAGCGCGAGGTAGCTAATCGAGCAGATCACTGCGGGCCTGGCGAACAGCAGACGCGCGAGTGTGGGCCGCTTCGCGGGAGCGGTGCGGTCAACGCCCTGACGGTGAGCCGAATCCGATTTCACGATGTCCGCACCTTCGGATTGACCAGCACGTAGAGCATCTCGATGACCAGGTTCACCACTATGACGAGGATCGTGAAGATCACCGCCACCCCTTGCATGGAGGGAATGTCTTGCGAGCCAGCGGACAGCACTGCCAGGCTGCCAAGCCCTGGCATCACGAAGACTGTCTCAATCAGGACGCTGCCGCCGAACATGCCGACCACCACTACACCGAGGACCGTCAGGATCGGGGCGGCGGCGTTGCGCAACACATGCTTGACAACAATGACTCGCTCGGTGAATCCGCGTGCTCGCAGGACCCTCACATAGTCCCGGCTGAGCTGCGACAACACACCGTCGCGGGTTTGTTTCGCGACTGGCGCGGCGCTCGATAGGCCAAGCGTCAGAACCGGCAGAACCAGCCCCATGAACCAAGCCGAGGGCGACTGCGAGAACGGCGTGAACCCGATCGCGGGAAAGACTCGCCATCTGACCGCGAGCAGCGTTGCGAGGACCAGGCCCAGCCAGTAGACGGGAACGGCCATGGTAAGCATTGAGACGCTGTCGATCAGGCGTCCGAGCCAGCCTCCGCGCAACGCGCTGAGCGCACCAGCGGTGACACCAACTAGTCCAGCGACAGTCATGGCGCCAAAGACCAGAGCCAGCGTCACGGGAATGCGGTCCGCCAGCATCCCCCCGACCGGCGCGCCGGTCGTCAATGAGGTCCCCAGGTCGCCGTGCAGGGCGCCGACCAACCAGTCCCAGTACCGAGCCGGCAGTGGCCGGCCGACCCCCAAGGCTTCGTTGAGGGCGGCCACGTCTTCCGGATCGGCGCCCTGGCCCAGGATGGTGCGTCCGGGATTGCCGGGGATGACGGCCGTCAGCAGGAATGTCAGCAGTGACACTAAGAACAGCACTGGCACCGCGCCCAACGTCCAACGTTTCAGAACGCGTCCCACTTGGTTTCACCTCCTCGCGGCCTGTGCGTGCGGGTCATGGATCTGGGCTCGGCGGCGCGCTCCCTCGAGAGCGCGCCGCCGTCACGGGTGGTCAGTCAGCCAGGTGAAAGGCCAGGGGGTTGGCCAGGCCGGTTGACGGAACCATCTGGACACCCGCGATGTCCTTTTGCGCGAAGTAGATGCGCGAACTGTAGGTCACCGGGGCGAACCAGGCGTTTTCCACGATCCAG